>DATDWU010000063.1:0-24467 GCA_035289525.1 Patescibacteria group bacterium
TTAAAACTATTATTAGGAGGATCTTATTTTTAACAAACTTTTTTGCAAATTCGATCATATCGAAGTTAAGGGTTTACTTTAAAAAGCAACATCGCATCCGGGATATATTGCTTATCTTTTGGTAAAGCTTTAGGAAACCTACGGACCAGCTCAACATTCTCGGTAAATTTCGGAAACCTTGATTCATTGGCAACATAATAAGTTGGCAACTTAAGAGCTTCCCGGCGCAGTTCTGCCGAAATTGTTGAACTGCCGGGTTTAAAAGCCACATTACGGTTCTTATCAAAATAAATTTGTAGACCGTCCGGTAAAGTCCCAAAACTACCTTCAGTCCCAACTATAATTACACTTTTCTTTGATTCACTATCCAAAATCGAGGAAATTTCCCTCAAGCCGGTACCCGCAGTCCAGTCTTCAAGATAGCCCCTCCGCTCATTTCTTGGTAGAGGTGTATTTTCGATGTCATAAAGTAGTTTTTGGGCAAAATTGACCGGCCAAATTAAAAATATTGCAACGAGTGTAAGGACCAGCAAGTTCTGATATTTTCTAAAATAGCCGATTAAGTTATCCAAGCCGAATGAAGCAACAATCAGCAGAGGTGGAATCGAAAAAAGCATATATCTGGCGGTGAAGGTGCGAAGTAAAGCCATCTGAACAAGCAGCGGCACCAGTCCGATAAGTAAAACCGTAATTAAATACCAATTTTTTTTAAGCAGACCGAGAACTATCCCGATAAGAATTGCCAAAATTACCGGATATCCCAAAAGTAAAGGCCACCACTCGATAATATCCCCTAAATGCGGCATAAAAGGATCCAGGGGGTTTTTTAATAAATCCATCGGGTCCCGGACATAATCGGAATTTCTGGCACTTAAACTGGTAAATCCCGGTCCCAACCGAAGCATATTGTAGATCCCAAGCCCGATACCGATTGAGATTACAAATAGACCGAAAATTTGCAGAACTTTTCTGAGCCGGTTTTGGGGCGTAAATTTTAAAGTCAATACAGCCAGGGGCATCGTTAAGACGTTGAACATTCCCGGAGTTTTGGTTAAAAGCCCGGCCCCTAAGAAATAGCCTAAAACCATTGCCAAATCTATCCTTCGGTAACGCACAACCAGAAGAGCCAGCAAAATCGACCAGACCGTAAACATCGAGAGCATTGAATCAACCAAGGCCATACGGTCAAAGAAGAAAATATAAGGCGTGATAGCAATTAAAAAAGCGGCAAATAACCCGACCCGTTTATTAAAAAAAATCAGGCCCAAAAGAAAAACGCCGATTAAAGTACCGAAACCCGAGGCAACTGCCAGAAGCCGGCCTGCCAATAAAGGGTCGGCAACAATTTTAAAAACCGGCATCATGCTCCACATAAACAAAGGGGTTTTACCATCAGATAAAGGCAAAAATCTTAAGGTCGGTTCGGCTTTCATAACCTGAGCCCACCTTATATAGATCGCTTCATCGGCAAAAATAGGCTGGTAAGTTAAACTCGGCAAACGGACCGCAAAATAGATTAAGGAAACCGCCAGAAGTACCAGGATACTGATTTTATGCTTGAATAAAAAACTCACATTCTCATTATATCAGGACTTATCTGCTCTTTCATTTTTTTAACAGCAAAATTTTATCGCGGTCTTTTGCGATCACCTGATAACTGCTTGCCGGAATATGAAACTTATCCAGCCTCCATTGCTCAACTATCAGGACAAATTTTTGTTTCGATTCAAAAAGCGGTAAAAGTCCTCCCTCCCAGATCTTATTGACGTCTTTATGTGAATAAAATACCGCAACCGGGGTAAAATCTGTGCCGTCAATGTAAAAGTCGTACGGGAACTCGCCTGCTTTTTTTGAAAGTATAGCCTCATCCGAAAAATACTTAGGGATATCAATAAATTCATACCATGAGCGCCTGATTTGTATTGCCGAATAATAAAAACTAAAGCCCAATAAACCAACCGCCAGAAGGGCCTTAAGTCCTTTTTGATACTTTCTTAATATTTTTGCAATAACCAATTTGGCCAGAATTTCGGAAAAACCAAAAAAACCTAAAATCATAAAAGGATATAGGGGAATTAGATGCCAGAGCTGACCCTGGGCGGAAAAGGCAAATGGTGCAAAAAAACAGAGGCAAAAAACCGAAATCGCCAAAAGCCCCCGGTTAAAGCTGAAAATTCCACCAAAAACCCCTAAAACTCCCGGCCAAAACCATTTTCCGATTCCGTAATGAAGATAATCTTTAATCTGTTGGAAATTTTTAAGGTAATCTGTCGACTGGCCGACCCCCGGGGCGCCGATCAAGAAGTATTTTGTCAGACCTGAGGGTGAAAATAACCTTTGGGAGATAAACCAGGGCATTGTCACTAACAAAAAAATAAACACCGGTCTCTTGATTTCTTTGAGTGTTAGTTTGGAACCGAAAAAAATTACTGCTAAAGATGGAATTATAGTCAGAGGGATAACCGACTTGGTTAAAATCAGAAGCCCGAAGGAGCAAACAAAGGGAATTAAGTATTTAGCATTTTTGGAAGCTTTAACGGCAAAGAAAAAAGTAGCAATAAAAAGAACTGTTAAAAAAATATCCAGATTACCCGAGCGGGCCCGGTAAATGTACCAGTAAGCCGAGGACAAAGCCAAAGCACCGGCCAGACCGGTTGTTCTGGAAAATAACTCCTTGCCCAATAAATAAGTCAGTACCAGACCGGCCATGGCAAAAACGGCCGAAGCTGCCCTGGTGCCGATTTCGTTTGCTCCGAATATAAGCTGAGATAAGGCAATCATCCAAAAACCGGCCGGGGGGTGGTCGGAGTATACATTACCATTCCACCATAAGATAAACACACTCCCCCTCTCTAAAATATTCCGGGCAATTGAGCCATACCAGGCCTCGTCCCAAGAAACCAATGATGAGCTGCCTAATTTGTAGAAATAAATCGGAGATAAAAAAGCCAGCAGGGTTAAATTAACAACATCGGGGTAATATTTGCCTAAAAAATATCGGACTCTTTCTGCGAACATCTAATACCTTTTTAAATAATCATTTATCCGGATTTTTAATATATCAACTACCGCATCATAAGAATCCTTAATTATCTGGACCCTTTCGGTCCCGACGTGATGCCAGCTAACGGGAACCTCCTTGATTTTAAAACCCGACTTTTTAGCAATGAATAATGTCTCCACATCAAATGCCGCGTTAACGGCAGCTCCCTTTTCTTTCAAATGTTTTTTCCATCTGTTCATAAGTTGCGGAAAAATAGCATTAATCGATTTACGATTAAAGGCTTTGAATCCGCATTGGGTATCCCTAAAAGGCAAGCCCAAAATTATTGTCCGGAATATAGAAAAACCAACAGCCATAAATTTTCTTATAAATGGCGCTCCTTTTCTACCCCGTCGTGACCCGATGACGATATCAAATCCCTGATCGAAAAAAGGCAGAAGTAATTCCAATTCGGAAATCGGCGTTGCCTGATCCATATCGGTAAATAATGCGATATCACCCTTCGAGCCAAGCAACCCCGTCATTACTGCTATTGCTTTGCCTCCGTGATTATTTTTTATCAAATTGAACGATTTATAACCCTTTATTGATTTTTCTATAAAGTCCCTGGATCCGTCAGTTGATCCGTCATCAACGATCAGAACTTCGTAAGAAAATTTTTGCCCGGTCAAGAATTTTTCAATTTCCTCCAGCACACCTTTTTGCAAATTTTCGATTTCGTTAAACGCCGGGATAATTATTGATAATTTCATTTTTATTTGGCTGCTTCGGCTGCAGCGGCGGCTGCTTCCGCTTCCGGATTATGGACTAACTTAAAAACTTTGACGCCGCTTGACTCTTTTTGCCACTCAATTTTCGACCAGCCGAAAGCCGAAATTTCAAATTTAGAATGCCCCACCGGTTCGCAGATTTTATCTTCACAAACAACAAAAAGCTGTTCGGTTTTCTCAAAAGGAAGCTGGCCGGGTTTGTGACCATATTGGTCCAGAAAAAATTGGTAAGCTGCATCATAGTTGCGCTCGGCTATCAGGGCGAAATTAAACGGTTTGTCTCCGGTTTGGGATATTATGAATTTTGCCACCTCCTGAGTTCTTTGCAGCTGGCGGTTGGGGGGCGATAAACTCGGGCTAAGTTGCAAATTAACAATCACCAACACTAAAAAGAGCAGGAAAAAAGCTCCACGGACATACTGGTTAACTCTCTTTGAATCAATTGAATTGATCAAATTGACAATCGAACCAAAAAGTAAAAAGATAGCCGGGTTTAGAAATGAGGAATAGTGGTCATATATAGTTTGCTTGTATAGGGCCAGTCCCATTATTCCGCCGATAAACCAGATGCTAAGAGTAAAGTACGGCCAACTGAACCGGCGTTTTTTGATTAAATTGACTAAAAAAATAATAATCGGTAAAAGAACTAGCAATGAAACTAATAACATCAGCCAGTAATTCCCGCCGGCCATATAACGGTTAATCAAGTTCTCTGAATATATCGGAACAATCCGCTCCAGAGTATTAAAAGGGTTAAGGTTGACTGTACTTGCCCGGTCGCCGAAGAAAAATGTTGTAAAGGCGTTAAAGTTTTGCTGGTTGTATTTGTAATCAAAAATTGCCATTGGAGACATTAGAAAAATAAATGTTAAAAAAGCCAGACCTAACCCTAACCAAAAATTTCTTAAATCGGCCTTATCCTTAATTTTTTCTTTGAGCGCGAAGAGCCATATTAACCCGTAAACCGGAATTAAAATTAGTGCCAAAAGGTGCATCTGGACTGCAAAGGCCAACGCCCCGCCTGTTATTATCAGCCATAAATAATTTTTAGTCCGGTAGGATTTGTAAAGTCCAATTATCCCGAGCAAAGCAAAAAACGGTGCCGGGTTAGGATTCCAGGATGAGCGGGAGTAAACAATATTAACCGGGGATAAAGCATAAAGTGTGGCAGAAATTATCGCCGCCACTTTACCAAACCAAACCCGGGCTAAATAATAAACCAACGCCACAGTCGCAGTTCCGATTAAAGCCACCATTATCGCTGCCGCCACCGGATTCATCCACCAGACCGCCATAGCAGAAGCCATCATGTAGTAATACAGCGGACCATTGTACATATTTCCGACCGACGTTGGAGCGCCCAGCAGCGGAAAGTCGAAATTGAGAAGCATTTTTCCGACAATTAAGGCATCCCTGCCTTCATCCCCTAAGAAAGTCATGTATTCGTCGATGCGGTAGAGACGGAAGAATGCTGCAGTAAGAATTAAACAAATAGCGAAAACAATCTCGAACTTATTTTTTTTGATAAAAGTAAGAAAATAATCCATAAGATTAAAGATTAAAGATTAAAGATTAAAGATTTACCTGGTCTTCAATCTCCAATCTTAAGTTTATAATTTATTTTTTGCCATAGCTTCAGCATGTCGGTAAAACTTTTCCAGACTACAGACAATTTAGCGCCGGTCGGAACACCAGCGGTCCGGGGGTAGTGATGAACACCGACTTCTGCAAATCGGTAACCTCTCTTTTTAGCCTTAATCAGCATTTCAATTTGGGTGACTTTTTCCTCAGACTCAATAGGCGATATTTCCTCAATCACATTTTTTTTGATCAATTTAAAACCGCATGAATAATCCTTAACGTTAAGTCCGAGCAAAAATAGCGCCAGCATTTTCCATCCCCAGGTAAAAATCCTCCTTTGAAAAGGATCCGCCCGGTTTAAGCGGTAGCCTAAAATTACATCCGCTTCATCCGTTTTCTCAATCAATTCTTTTATTTCGGCAAAATCAAATTGCCCGTCCGAATCAACAAAAGCCACCCAAGGATATTTTGCCCGGGCGAAGCCGGTTTTCAAGGCATGGCCGTAGCCCTTATTAGACTCATGATTGACCAGTTTGACCCCGGGGTATTTTAATTCCAGTTTTTTTACAACATCGGCAGTTTTGTCTTTCGATCCGTCATTAATTACCAAAAGTTCCCAATCGACTTTCAGCCCCTCTAAAACTTTAACCGCGTTTTCAACAGTAGATTCAATACTATCTTCCTCATTATATGCCGGCATAAAGACCGACAAACTCTTCAAACTCATTTCAATATGCTAACATTAATGCTGGACTCAGACAATTGTTTCATTGCTCAATTGTTTCATTGTTATTTGTGACTTCCAACAATCGAACAATCGAACAATCGAACAATCTTATGAGCAAAACATTAAAAGACATCAGCTTAATTATTTTAAGCACTCTAGCTATAACCATCCTCATCTGGCTTCCCCATCTTTTGCGTTTAAATTTTTACGGTTTAAATTTTTCAGAGGGCTTTAATACCATATACCGCAATTTTGACGGTATTAATTACATCATAATAGCCAAAAGCCTTTACCGGGAACAGATAATCTCAGGTCTCCCCCAGGACCTGCCGCATACTTATTACGCCGCCCATTTTCCTCTCTACTCGATCCTGATTCTGATATTCTCGCCGCTTTTAGGCTTTTTAAAGTCAATGCTGTTTGTCTCGGTTATTTCAACTGCAGCAGCAGCAATTGCTTTTTACTTTTTAGTCCGGGACTTTAAATTAACGCATCAGCCATTATTCCTTAGTATCGTTTTCTTAATTCTTCCGGCGCGGTGGCTAATAGTCCATTCTGTCGGATCAGCTGAACCGACTTTTATTTTTTTTACTATTATGGCTTTATATTTTTTCCTGAAATTTGAAGACAGAAGAAATTATCTGGATATAACATTAGCGGGCATGTTTGGACTCTTAGCCCAATGGACCAGACCGCCGGGGATTTTATTATTTGTGGCTTTTGGGATTTATATTATCTGGAAAAGCTATTCTTCCAGCCTTGCCAAATTCTTAACTCAAACCCTTAAAAACTCCCTTAACTCATATCCCTTAATACTTATCCCTCTGGGTCTGCTTTCTATTTTCTTTCTTTACCAATATACATATGGTGATTTCTTTGCTTACTTCCATTCCGGGGATAATATCCATTTAACTTTTCCGCCGTTCCAGGTCTTCAATATTAACCAATTTTGGGTCGGAGATATCTGGCTGGAGGATATTGTTTACACATACTTACTCGGGCTTTTGGCAGGAATTATGCTTTTAAAAACGGAGAGGTTAAAAGTTTTGGGAATTTATGTTTTAACTTATGCCGGCGCATCGCTATTTGTTGCCCACCGCGATATCTCAAGGTATATTCTGCCGGTTTTTCCCTTTGCCCTAATTGCTTTTGAAAAAATTCTGATCTCGAAGGAGTTTAAGATAGTTCTGGCCATTTTAATTTTGGGAATTTATTTGTACTCACAAAATTTTATTATCGCCAACACAGCCCCTATCGCCAGGCCTGAAGTTTTTAACTAACTCCCACAGAATCCTCTTCATGTTTCCAGGTAAAGTAGTGGTTCACCACAAAGTTCCAAGCCATCACCGGCGGAATAGTGGCAAAAAAGTAAAAGTTATTGAAGGCCACTTTCTTGAATCCTAAGTCGACAAATCCGTTACCGAATAAAAGATCCAATCCTTTAACAATTCCAACCGCTATTGCCAAGCCAAACAAACTGACCAGCTGGAATGAAACAAATCTTTGGTAAATATTTTTGGTGGTTTTTCTATGTCGGAAGGTCCAGGCATTATTTAGGGCAAAGTTATTAATAATGGCAATTTCAGTTGAAAAACCCTTTGAAGTGGCAGGAGGTAACCCCAAATACCAGATGAATAATTTATAAAACAAAAAATCCACCGCCGTCCCGGTAAAACCCACTATTCCAAATTTTATTAAAGTCTTCGCCCGCCTGGTTGCTTTAAAAAGCGGAAAATTTATTCCCCATTTATGCAGCCTGGCATCTATTGAGTAAGTTATGACATCATAGGTGTAGTTAATAATTTTGTTCTTAGAATAACCTTCAGCCCGATTTTTAAAAACCAAGGGTATTTCTTTATATTTAGCCCCGGCCAGGATCGCCTCATTTAAAAAGGCCGGCTGGATAATAAAAGTTTTTTCTTTCCATGGCAATCTATCCAGGTTAATTTTCTTAAACAATTCCGGCGTAAATGCCCTGGCAGAATTGCCGAATTCTTTAATATCCCAGGGACCCATAATTACCCGGCAGACAAGTGAAGAACCGGCCGAGAAGATTCTCCTTGACAGGGATAGCTTATTTCTTCCTCCCTCCACAAACCTTGAACCAATTGCCAAATCAAACCCCTCGTCTATTGCCTTTACCAGCCTCGGAACAATATCAACTTCGACCTGGCCGTCAGCGTCAATTTGAGCCAGAACATCCGGCTTAAGATTTTTTAGGGAATATTGGTGTCCTTCAATCAATGCAACCCCTAAGCCTCTGCCTACTTCCAGAAAGTGCACCCTGGAATTTTCTTTGGCCAGCTTTTTTGCCTCCTCGCCGGTTCCGTCAGGGGAATTTGAATCAACAACTAAAACTTCTACCCTATAACCGGGTAAATTTTTTTCCTGAGCTAAAACTTCCTCAGTAAATTTGCGGATATTGGCTTTTTCATTAAAAGTGGGTAAAAGTACAACAACTTTTCTCATAAACAAACAGCTTCTATGATTGATTGAAAGTCTAATCTCTAAACTATCCTAAAAAGAATAATACCCTGCGCAAGCGGGAATTAGAAGATACCGGCTGCTGCGCAACTTCTAGCTCTAAGGCGAATATGCTAAACTGAGAGGGTAATTATGCATAAACTCCTCCTTACCGGAGCCAATGGATTTGTCGGACAGCACTTAATAAAAGCTTTGGCCGATCAGTACCAAATTCTGGGTATTGTCCATCAGGCTGATCTGCAGGATTCGGGCAATGTCAGCTATCAGTCAGGCAATATATTAGACCGGGGATTTTTGGAAGACATAATCAATAAACAACAACCTGATTCGATAATTCATTTGGCTGCAGTTGCCCCAACCTGGAGCCGTGATCCGGAAAATATTTTCAAAATCAACCTGATCGGCACTCTTAATTTATATCTGGCAGTTGAAAGCCAAAAAAAACTGGCGGGTCTTAATCCGAAAATAATCTATGTTTCCTCGGCCGAAGTTTACGGCAAAACCGAAAATCCGGAAAAAATTTCCGAAACCGCGCCTTTTTTTCCGGCAAATTATTACGGAACCAGTAAGGTGTCCGCCGACCGGCTCAGTTATCAGATGTCCCAATCAGCCGGCCTGAAAATTACTATTATCAGGCCGTTTAACCATACCGGACCCGGCCAACAAAAAGGTTTTTTTGTTCCGGACATGGCCAGTCAGATTGTTGCCATTGAAAACGATCCGGCCAAAAATGAAATACGGGCCGGCAATCTCGAAGCTACCAGGGATATTTCGGATGTCAGGGATATTGTCCAAGGCTATAAAAGTATTTTGGAAGTGGAGACAAAACCCGGAGAAGCTTTTAACCTTTGTTCCGGATCAGGAATTAAAATGGCAGATGTTTTAAAAAAGCTCCTCGGACTGGCAAAAAAAGAAATTAAGATTGTTGAAGATCCAGACAGGATGCGGCCGTCCGAAGTCCCGATCACAGTCGGCGACAATAGTAAATTTAAGAACCTCACCGGCTGGGAAACAAAGATACCTATTGACCAAACACTAGAAGATACTTTAAATTACTGGAGAGCCAAAAATGTCTAAAACAGCAGTCATTATCGGAGTTTCATCACAAGACGGATCATATCTGGCAGACCTTTTACTGGAAAAAGGCTACAAAGTCGTGGGCACTATCCGCCGATCAACCAACTTCACTAAAGAAAATATTGATCATTTGCTGGGCAAAATAGTAATCGAGTTTGCCGATCTGCTAGACCAGGTTTCCATAGAAGGCGTAATTAAAAAACATCAGCCTGATGAAGTTTATAATATTGCCGCCCAATCCGTACCCCATGATGCCTGGACCCATCCTTTTTATACAGGAGAAATAACCGCACTTGGCCCGGTAAGGGTTATGGAAGCGGTTCGCAGCTTTGCGCCAAACGCCAGGGTATACCAGGCAACTTCCCGGGAAATCTTTGGTAATATCGAAGCGGAATCGGCCAATGAGGATACCTGTTTTGACGCCAATAACCCCTATGGCATAGCCAAAGCCTACGCCCACATGATGACCCGTTGCTACAGAGAATCCTACAATATGTTTTCTTGCGGAGGTATTTTATTTAACCATGAATCACCACGCCGGGGATTACACTTTGTTACCAGAAAAATTACGGCCGGAGTAGCTTGCATTAAAAATAAAGTAAAAAACCCGCCGATTAACGAAGTCGGCGAGCCTCTAATTGACTCGAACGGTAAATTACACTTAGGCCTTTTGGATGCCAAGCGCGATTGGGGCTATGCCAAGGAATATGTTGAGGCTATGTGGTTAATGCTCCAGCAGGATACTCCGAAAGATTATGTGATTGGAACAAACAAGACGAACTCAGTTAAAGAAGCTTGTAAAATCGCCTTTGAGGCAGCCGGGTTAAATTGGGAAGACCATGTTGTCACTAACGAAAAACTCCTCCGTCCGACGGAAATTAAAGAATTAAAAGGCGACTACTCCCGCGCCAAAGCCGACTTAGGCTGGGAACCAAAAACCTCTTTTGAAGACCTAATCAAAATAATGGTCGAAGCAGATCTACAAAGATTTAAATAATTTACCTCTTTTATAAAATCTCAAAATTTGATATTTACCTATAAAAATGATATCTTATAGTATGTGGCACATTCTGAGAGATTCTTGAGAAGATTTGTTGCATACTCTGCAGCTGTAGCAATCTCATATGGCATCATACATTGTTATAATAATTTTTATCATGACTCACTGGTCCCTAAGCCGATTGCCAGCTCTGCAGATGATCAATACTTTTATCGTCTTTTTGCGTCATGTGGTTTATATGATGTTCCGCTTCTAAATCGCAATATCAGACTACCTGAAGGGATAAGGAGTATCCAGCTACAAGGAGAAAACCAAACAGTCATTGCTCATACTGACAACCCTGACATTAATATGGGCATATATCCTGACATTTATCCGCTTCGTGGATTAGCCGAAAAAATTGGATATTACAGATATAAAGGGGTGTTTGGGGATAATGAAATCACCGGTGGTATTTTTTGCCCACCAAGAATTTAGTAAGTCATAGATTTAAATTGATCAACACTCCCCTCTACTGTCTTTAAAATCCCTTTTCCAAATTCTGTTTCAAATTTTGAAACATTAAGATAAGAATTTTGGGGGCGTCGGGCTTTGCGGGATTGATTATATTCCGCAAACGGCACAGACTTGATTAAACTTTTATCCAAGTTAAACTTTTCCGCAATCATCACTGCAAAATCATATGGCGTCGTGTAATCGGTTGATGCCAGATGATAAATTCCAGTTGCCCGAACTTCGATTAGTTTAAATAACCCGTTAACCAAAGTATCCACAAAAGTCGGCGTAATTTTTTGGTCTATTACTCCATTTATTACAGTCCCCTCTTTGAGCATTTTTATAAAAACCCTGGCTAAATCTAGTTTTTTTTCAAACTTAGCTGAATATGGCATTTCTGGCCGGACTATCAAGAATTCAGAAGATACTTCTTTAACCGCATCTTCACCTAACATTTTGGTTGTGCCATACCAATTTACCGGGTTGGGAATATCATTCTCTAAATAAGGCGTTTGTTTGGTACCGTCAAAAATATAATCGGTTGAAACGTGAACTAAGTATTTATTTAAATCAAGACAATTTTGGGCCAAAACTTTTGGGAGGGAAACATTTAATTTATAAACCACCCCATCTTCGTTATCTTTTTCCTGCTCGGCTGTATCTACATTAGTAAATGCTGCAAAATTTAAAACAATATTAGCATCCGATTCTGTAAGATATGTTTCAAGTTTTTTTAAATCTAAAAGATCTAATTCTTCGTGAGAGGGAGCAACAACATTGTAATCGGTAGCCAATTCCAGAAACCTGGAACCAACAAGACCGGAGCCGCCAAGAACTAGTATTTTCATAAGTTTTCCAAGGAACAAGATACAAGTTTTCCAAACAAATTCCAATGACCAATATTTAAATTCCAAACATTTTTTTGTATTCAGAATTTGAGATTTGTTTGTATCTTGGAGACTTGTTTCTTGGAATTTTTAGGCATTCTTCAAATATTCTTCGAGTAGCTGATTCTGCTTATCCTTCTCTGAAAGAATAGGATTATTAACGGGCCATTGAATGCCTAGCTCCGGATCATTCCAGGCAATCCCTTTTTCCGCACCGGCTTGATAATATTTATTGACCTGGTATTCATAAACAGCTTCCTCCGATAAGATAATATACGAGTTTCCGAGCCCTTCGGGAATAAATAATTTCACTTTGTTAGAAAACCCGATCTGCATTTTAAAAACCTGCTTAAACGTCGGCGAGTTTTTCCGGACATCAACAATAACTGAGAGGACTTCACCATAAGGCACATAAATAAATTTGTCCCAGGGCGCTATATGTATTCCCCGAAGTACATCTTTTTTGGAAAAGGCGTGATTTTCCTGGACATGTACCCAAGGCTTGCCTAAGCTTTCCTCAAATTCATTCCGGCGGAAAGGCTCACGGAAAAAACCCCGATCGTCAGAGAAAGTTTGTCCGCCTTCTACAACTAATAAGCCTTCAATGTTTGTTGTTTTAATCATTTCTTTAAGTTTCCAAGATATAAGAAACAAGTATTCCAAACAACAACCAGTATTTAATATTAAAATCACAAATACTTCTCGTTATTCTATTTAGAATTTGAGATTTGTTTGTTACTTGTATCTTGTTACTTGGTTATTTATTCCTAATACTTCATCTTCTCCTGTTGTTCACGATCCACATTAACCCTTGTCGCCAATAGTGGGCGCCACCACCATTCATTATCTTTATACCAATTAACTGTTTTCTCAAGCCACTCATCAAAAGTATGTTCCGGCTGCCACCCCAAAGCACGCAGTTTTGAGTCATCGATAGCATAGCGGAAATCATGCCCCAATCTATCCGGAACATATTCAATATAAGACTCATCTTTGCCTAAAAATTTTAAAATCAGCTTTGTTGCCTCTAAATTTGTTCTTGATTCCCCGCCCACACAATAAGTCTCCCCTATATTACCTTTTTGTAAAACCAGGTCTATTGCAGCCGCGTGATCTTTTGCGTAAAGCCATTCCCTGATATTTTCACCTTTACCCATCAAAGGCACTTTTTGATCCTGCAATAGATTGGTGATAAATCGTGGAAATAATTTTTCCGGTTCATGAAACGGACCAAAGTTATTAGCACAGTTGGTGATTGTAACCGGCAAACCGTAAGTTTCAAAGTATGCCCGTACCAAATGATCCGATCCGGCTTTAGATGCCGAGTAAGGTGTACGCGGCTCGTATTTGGTGTTTTCATTAAAAGGGGGGTCTTCTAAACTCAAACTACCAAAAACTTCATCTGTCGAGACATGATGAAATCTCTTAATTTTTTTCTTTAAAGCGGTTTGCAGAAGTTGGGCGGTACCTAAAACATTGGTTTTAACAAATTCGAGAGGGTCTAAAACCGAGCGGTCCACATGCGATTCGGCTGCAAAATGAACAACAATATCAACCCCGTCCATTGCTTCCTCAACATCATTAGGTAAAACAATATCACCTTTTATGAATTTATAATTCGGGTTATTTTCAAAATCCTTAGTTGAGCTTAGATGCCCGGCATAAGTTAATTTATCGAGATTAACTACCCGGTCCTCAGGATGGGTTTCCAAATAATAGCGGATAAAATTGGAACCGATGAACCCGGCTCCTCCGGTAACTAAAAGTTTCATGATTAAAGATTAATGATTAAAGACTGGGAGATTGAATATTCTAATCTTCAATCTCTAATTCACCAATCTTTAATCTAAGGACATTAAGTATTGTCCATATCCGCTTTTTAAAAGTGGTTCTGCCAGCTTTTTTAATTGTTCTTTAGTTATAAAACCGCTCCTGTATGCTGCTTCCTCAATGCAGCCGATTTTTAATCCTTGTCTTTCCTCAATCACCTGGACAAATTGGGACGCCTGCATCATTGAAGTAAATGTTCCGGTATCAAGCCAGGCAGTTCCGCGGTCCAGCAAACAAACCTTAAGATTTCCTTTTTGTCTGTAGGCATCCAAAACTGAGGTTATTTCAATTTCCCCGCGGTCGGAAGGAACAACGTTTTTAGCAATTTCCACAACTTCGTTATCGAAAAAATACAGACCGGCATTAGCATAATTGGATCTTGGATGCTCCGGCTTTTCAATAATCGACAACACTTTCATTTCGGAATCAAATTCATAAACCCCATACCTTTGAGGATCACTTACCTGTGCCGCAAACCCGACCGCCCCATCAACATCGGTGTTTATTTTTAAATCTTCATCCATATCCGAGCCATAAAAGATATTATCGCCTAAAATCATCGCAACTTTATCCGAACCGATAAATTCTGCACCTACTATGAAGGCATCAGCCAGTCCCCTGGGTTTATCCTGAACTTTATAGGAAAAGCTGCAGCCCAATTGGGAACCGTCACCCAACAAATCCTTAAACCTCGGCAAATCCCTTTCGGTTGAGATGATTAAAATGTCTTTAATCCCCGCCTGAAGAAGCGTTGACAGCGGATAATAAATCATCGGCTTATCAAAAACCGGCATTAACTGCTTGGAAATAGCTAAAGTTAAAGGATAAAGCCTTGTACCGGAACCCCCGGCTAAAATAATCCCTTTCATATAATCAGTATCTCTATTCTAGCAATAATTTAAACTATATCAACAATTAATCTTCGTGCAGGACATTTGGGCAGAAAACCATATAACAGATCTCGACTGGCAGAAAAGTCCGAAAAAATTCAAATAGCTACTCCGAACACAACCAAAAAAGCCAACAGTCCGATTAAAACATATTCCAGCCCAACTTCAAGAGTTAGGGTTTTGTCAAAATAGTGATAAATCATCGAAGAGCCGAGATATATTGCCACAGCTAAAGAGATAATTTCGTACTGATGAACATTCCAATCTTTATATAAGAAACTAAAGAAAATCAAAATTAAACTAATTAGTAAAAAAATATGACTAAACAGTTTATAAGTAGCAGTTTTAATTCGCATATCTTTTTCTATAATATTTGTCCCGGACTTAAGTTAAACAAGGCACTGGCGGCAACAGAAAGCAAAGCCAGATGAGGAATATGCCTGGCAGTAATCCGGTAAACAGCCCGTCTTCTGATAACATACAGATCCAATAAAATTAATACAAAAAGTCCGAACAGTAATGTCAAACCTGCAACTTTAAAGGCCAGATAGGGATCGGTTGCCAAACTGCTTAAGGTTTGCTTATCGGATGCGACAATGATCTGGGCCTGAACTTGCGCACTTGCCGCAACTGTCGGCGAAGGCTGAGCGGTTTGGGCAGCCGGACCGGCCTCTTTTGGCGTCTGGATACTTTTAACCGCAGCCTCGGAAGGGATTTGGGCAATTGCTGTATCGACCGGCGTCCCGAATTCCTGTACAACCAGGGTTGTTTTTTCTCCGTTTAGTGTTCCCTCCAGCACGGCGATCCCGATATTCAGATAGTGCTTGTTTAAAATATTTTCCCTATGGGTCCGCGAGGCCATCCAGGCTTTTACGACTTCATCCGATTGATAAAAACTCTTGGCCAGGTTTTCTCCGGCATAGGAAAATTTATATCCCGCACCGTTAATAAAGCCCCAGGGGTCTTTACCTGAGGGTGAAAAATGGGCCCAATAATTTTCCTCAAACATATTTTTGGCTTTTTCCATAGCTGCGGCATTAAGCCGCGGATCTTCGGAAACAGCCTGAAGACCATTCTTTTCCCGTTCTATATTTGTCAGCCGGATTACCTCGGACTGTGAAATTGAAGAGTCGACACCTAAAACTCCGGGGTTATAAACATTCGCCGTCCTGAAAGTCAGGGACAACATCAGGAAAAAAAATATATAAACAGCCAAAGCTTTAAATGAAAGCAGATGGGCTTTTTTATGGGTTTCCGGATGAGGAAGAAAAAAATGCGACAGCTTCATTAGAAATTTAGTATAACAAGACAGCTAAGAGTTACCAAGTACTTCTCGCCACGCCAAATACATGTGCTCACCTAGCGAATTCATGAGGCCTTTATTGGGTAATTGCTGCCTCTCCCAAAGCCGGGCTATAACACCTATGGCTAATTTTCTCTCTAGTGCACTGGGTAAGTCGACACGAAAACAAACGGCGCTAGCAAAAGCTGCTCTGTCAGCAGGATCTCTAGGATCAATCTTTGTTCCCATTTCTAACTTAACATTTAAATGATTTACCGCTTCTCTAACTTCCTGTATTCTGAATTCGTCATTACCTAAATCTTTACGCATATTCTAATTCTGTCTCAATTTTTTTATTGTTTACAGGAATACTAAGCGAAAACCCTAAGGCATTTGCTACCGAGGCTCCGACTTTGAGGCCGGTATAAGATCCGGGGCCTTTTTCAACCTCAATCCCAGTTAAATCTTTAAATTCCAAAGCATTGTCCTTAAGTATTTCGGTAACCAGGTTTAAAAGGACTTGGGATCCAAAATCATTCTCAGAAAAACGGGTGGCAACAACTTTGCGATCCTTTTTTAAAGCCACTTCAATTTTTTTTCTGTCTGCTGTATTAATCCACAAAATCATGCGTAAATTTTAACATAAAAGTGTGACTTTGCTCATGCACAAATAGCAGGTCAACTGGTATCATGAATTAATGAAACTCCTTAAGTTTTTGAAATTTTGGCGGTTGCCTAAAAAAATCTGGATAACAACTTTGATCATCTTAATCGGAACCGGCGGGTACTATTTCTGGCCAAAACCTGTTAAAGAACCGATTCAAACGGTTGAGGTGAAAACCGGCACTGTTAAATCAATCATATCCTCTTCAGGCACTCTGGAAGGCACAGATTCTGCTGATCTCAAATTTAAGATTTCCGGTAAATTAAATTCAATAACGGTTAAACCCGGAGATCAGGTAAAAAAGGGCCAGCTTATCGCTTCTTTGGATACAAGGGATTTGCAAATTAATCTGCAGCAAGCTTACAACACTTTTATCGCCAAAGAGGCAACGGCCAAAAGGGTTGAGGATGATGTTAAAGACCACTCGTCTGATGAGAGCTTTACTCAAAAAGAAACACGCAAGGCAGCCCAAATTGCCAGGGATAACGCTTACGACGATATCAAAGCCGCCCAACGGGCTTTAGAAGACGCTTACCTTTATGCCCCGCTTTCGGGGGTTGTCACTAAAGCCGATCCGAATGCCGGCCAGATCGTCGGCGTCACGGATTTAATCACCCAAATTGTTGACGAAACGGAGTTTGTTTTTGAAACCGAAGTCGATGAATCCGATATAGGTAAAATTAAATTAGGACAGCAGGCTTCAGTAACTCTAAATTCCTACCCTGACCAAACCTTTAGGGCAACTGTTTCCAAAATCACACCGGATACCGAAACCACAGATTCGGGAGCCACAATCGTGATAGTAAAACTGGCTTTAGGAAAACCGGAAATTAATTTTGTTTCCGGAATAAACGGACAAGCGGATATCATCCTTGAGGAAGTCAGTAACGTTTTAGTAATCCCGGTCGATGCTTTAATGGATAACGACGAGGTCTACGTTAAAAAAGGCGGCACTTTTGAAAAAATAAAACCGGAATTAGGCTTAAGATCAGACCTTGAGGCTGAAGTTAAATCAGGACTATCTGCAGATGATCAGGTTGTAACAAATCCTCAAGAAGTTAAAACAAACGGAAATGGCTTTAGGTTTCCAGGACAATAGCGTCATCCCCGCGCAGGCGGGGATCCAATTAAAAACGTGCGATTGGATTTTATTCAGAACTAAATAATTCCAACCCTTTGTTGCTAATTGGATTCCCCTCTTCAGGGGAATGACAGAATATGTAAATATGCCATCACTTATTAAGCTCTCCAATGTCAATAAAATCTTCCAGCTTGATGAAGAATTAACTTTCCAGGCATTAAAAAATATTAATCTGGAGATCAAAAAAGGAGAATTTGTAGCAATCATCGGCCCCTCAGGATCCGGTAAATCAACTTTAATGAATATCTTAGGTCTTTTAGACCACCCAACTTCGGGCTCATACCATCTTGAAGGGTCGGATGTAGCACACCTAAAAGATGACCACCGCGCCCAGCTTCGTAACCAAAAAATAGGTTTTGTCTTCCAGAGCTTTAACCTTTTGGCGCGGACTAAAGCCTGTGAAAACGTTGCCTTACCTTTAATATATTCCGGAGTTGCCAAAGAAGTCCGGGAAAAACAGGCTAAAAAGTCGCTTGATTCGGTTGGACTGTCTGATAAATATGATTCCAAGCCTAGCCAACTTTCCGGTGGCCAACAACAAAGAGTAGCAATCGCCCGGGCGCTCGTTACCAACCCTGAGATTATTTTTGCCGATGAACCAACCGGAAACCTCGACTCGAAATCTGGTGTCGAAATCCTTAGCATTCTAAAAAGATTAAATTCTGAAGGGAAAACAATAATCCTAATTACCCATGATAAAAATATTGCCGGAAATGCCCAAAGAATAATCAGGATTAAAGACGGGGAAATCGAAAAATGAATATCTTTGAAACAATAACCCTATCGCTTACCGCCATAATGCGTAACCGCCTGCGTTCATTCCTGACTACTTTGGGGGTAGTTATCGGGGTGTTTTCAGTTATCCTCCTGGTAGCCTTAGTCTCAGGTTTGCAGTCGTTTATTACCGACCAAATTTCTTCTTTCGGTTCCAACTTAGTTTTCGTCATACCCGGCCAGGTAACAGGAGCAGGACGCGGCCCCGGAGGCTCAACCGTCAATAGGCTCCAATTCCAGGATGTTAATAACCTGAAACGGGAACTAAAAGGTAAGGCTGATGTTTCAACAGTCACCCAAAAAGCCGCATCTGCCAAATATAACAGTAAAATCAGCAAAAATATGACCATTTCAGGAGTTGAAGATATTTACCCAAAGATTGTAACCGCTGTCCAAACAGCGCAGGGAAGATTTATTAATAAGGCTGAATCAAACTCGGGCAAAAGGGTCGCAGTCTTGGGACCGACTGCGGTCAAGAATCTATTCGGCGATTCTAACCCATTAAACAAAACTATCACAATAAATAACACCAAATACCAGGTAATCGGCGTTATCAAACCAAGAGGCGCGGCTTTTGGAGTTGATCAGGATAATTCGGCCTTTGTACCGCTTGAGGCCCAAAGAAAACAATTCGGAATTGACCAGCCAAACGCCATTTATATTTCGGTTTATAAAACTGAAGATATTAATTCGGTCCAGGCAGAAACCAAAACTCTTTTAGAAAAACGTGTCTCCGCAGATGATTTTACCGTCCAGACGCAGGAGCAAGCATTATCGACAATCTCCCAAATTACCGGTGTCTTAACCCTGGCTTTAGGAGGCATCGCCGCTATATCTTTAATCGTCGGCGGGATTGGGGTTATGAATATAATGCTTGTTTCGGTAACCGAAAGAACCCGTGAAATTGGCTTAAGAAAAGCTTTAGGCGCCCGCAGCAAAGATATCCGCAACCAGTTTTTAATAGAGGCTTTAACATTATCCGGGGTCGGAGGAATCATCGGCATAATTTTTGGAGTGGGCATTGCGCTTTTAGTTGACCAGTTTGTTTTTACAACCACCATAACCTGGTGGTCAATCGCACTCTCGTTTGGATTCTCCATGCTGGTAGGCGTAATTTTCGGCGTAACCCCCGCCATCCGCGCCTCCCGCCTTGATCCAATCCAGGCATTAAGGTATGAATAAAGTTCTTCTGATGATAAAATTTACATATTATGTCAGCAGTTGAGCAAGAAAGTGAACCAAAACCGGGACTTATATATTATGTAGATTCAATAGCTAGTCCAGAGCACCCTGAAAGCAATCATGATGTCGTATTTTTTGATCCCAATTCCGAAACGGCTATGGTACTTCATGGCGTCTCTCCAGTAGATAGCTACGCTAGAAATGGTGCAGTGATTGCACAAAGAGTAATTGCACCCGAACTAGCCAAAATATCAGATCCTTTCGTTACATTGGGATTCTTATCCGGTATTTTAGAAGAAGCTTCGGATGAAATAAGAAGAAAAACTCACGGATTCTCATCTACAACTGCTACCGTGATAAAATTATTCCCTTTTAGTCAGGAGAGCATGTCACAATTTGTTGTAATGAATATCGGAGATGGTTTAGCTCTGAAACTTGGCGCACCTGATGGACACAAAGAGATCACACAGGAAACTTTTTATAATCCTCCTTACGCAAATCATATTATGGAAGCGGCACGAGGTATTCTCAACTTTGTAGAAACACCCCAGGAAGCACAACGCCTTCCTGAACAATTTAGATATCTATTACTTAATAGAGGAAGATTTGCTGCTCACTTAGGACAAAGATACAGAACGCGTCCCGATATTCAAGGCGGGATGCTTTTCCAAGGAGGAAGGATTGGTATATTTTCACCTGGAGTTGGTCATAATCTTAAGAGTGGTGAAATTTTTGAGCTCATGCAAGAAAACCAACCAGCTCAAGCTATTACAAGAGAAGCTCACAGGATGGCTTCTAGAAAAGACCACCCAAGAGCTTTTCCCTCAGATATTTCAGCAATAGTAATAGAACATCCCAAGCGATAATTAATTGTTATAATTCCCTCATGGAAGAAATTCAGCAGAAAAAATACGCATTTATAGATGGGCAAAACTAGGATAATTCTAAGCGAGCATGTTATAAAGGATAAAATTCCTCTTTTAAAATCTGACGGATGGAATGTAAATGAATCTACAATTAAGGAAATGATTAAAAAGCCTAAATGGAGAGGTACCACTGTTTATAAACAGCCGACAGCCATGGGTTTATTAAACGACAATTATATCTTACGGATCGTGTTCAACGAAAAGGATGGTATAATATTTGTGGTCACAGTACATACTGCGAAGAGAGGGAGATATGAAAGCACAAAGTAATAATCAGGCTAAAATTAAATATAGTGAGGATGTTGATATTCTAATGATTCAACTAAGCGACAAGAAAGTTGATGATTCATATGATACTGACCAGATGATTGTTCAGGTGGATAAAAACGGCATACCTGTGATCCTTGAGATTTTCCATGGTAGAGAATTTCTAAAAGAGTTAAACAAGGCTTTGCCAAAAAGAATGAGAGAAGATATGAATCCTCATCCAACCTCAATCGCTCATCGCATTAAGTGATTTATTGATATAATTCCCTGGAAAAGAAAAAAACCCTTCAAGCACAAAATCTTAAAGGGGGTTTTCCGTCGTGATATAGGATTATTATAACAAATATGGAAGAAGTTCAGCAGAAATTAAAAGATTTAAAGGATCGTTATTCCAAGATTAAAGAGCAGATTGATTCTGATGTTTTGTTGCGCGAGATTCGGGAGCTTGAGGCGCAGACTATGAAGGAGGGGTTTTGGGGGGATCAAAAACAGGCGTCAGCTATCAGCCGTCAGCTATCAGCCAAACAGAAAACTGTTCAAACTCTAGAGGAATTGGGGACCAGGATTCAGAATGCTTTGGGATTTTCTGAAGAAGTGGAGATGATCTCAGAACTTGAAACAGAGGTTCCGCAGATTGAGGAGATGTTATCAGATCTTGAACTAAAACTTTTCCTCTCCGGTCCTCATGATGATTCCGAAGCAATTATCTCAATCCATTCGGGGACTGGCGGAGTTGAGGCTATGGATTGGGCTTTAATGCTATCCCGTATGTACCAAAGATACTTTGAAAAAAAGGGCTGGCAGGCAGAAGTAACTGATGAATCTGCGGGTGAAGAAGCCGGAATTAAAACTATGTCGATGATTGTTCATGCGCCTTACGGATATGGGTTGTTAAGGCGTGAGTCGGGTACCCATAGATTAGTCCGGCTCTCCCCTTTTAACGCCGACGCACTGCGCCAGACTTCCTTTGCATTGGTTGAAGTTTTGCCTGTTATAGAGGACGCGGCTGAAGTTTCAATTAACGAAGGTGATTTGGAATTTGAGGCTTTCCGCTCCGGAGGCGCCGGGGGCCAGAATGTTAATAAGGTTTCAACAGCTGTAAGACTAGTACATAAACCGACCGGAATTGTCGTAACCTGCCAGACCGAAAGGTCCCAGCTTCAAAACAGGGAGAATGCTCTAAAGCTTTTGATGGGTAAATTATGGGAAAAGCAAAGGCTTGAGCAACTGGAAGTGAAAAAGGAGTTAAAAGGAGCTCATACCCAGGCTTCATGGGGAACTCAAATCCGCTCTTACGTTCTCCATCCTTATAAGATGGTCAAGGATCTGCGGTCTGAAATCGAAACTTCAAACGCTGAGGCAGTCCTGGACGGCGATCTTGACCAGTTTATCGAAGGAAATATTCTGAAGCTAAATTAATTTAATAGGCCTGCTCCGGGAGCAGTCGAAGGGTTTGCATTTTTCTAAAATATGCTACAATAAAATCATCATGGATACCGAACAAGAACAACCTGCGATTCACAGATTTAAAGCCGGATTAAATTTTAAGTTGTTGGTAGCGGTACTGGTGGTTTCGATAATTGCCGGAATCGGCACGGGTTATTTGATGGCCAGCTCAGGCGCCGGAAAAAATATTCCCATTATTAATAAAACTCCGGAGCATGCTGTTGAAGATACCAGAACTTTCCGTGATTTTGCCGAAGGTAAGATCACCAAAAAACCGGAAGATAAAAAAAGCGCAACCAGCCAGGGCACACACCTGTTGATACGTGACGGAGCAACTCCGGTTGTCCTAACCTCTTCTGTTTTGGATCTTTCGGAGTATGAAAATAAAAAGGTTAAGTTATTCGGTGAAACTAACAGTTTGCCGGGTGCGGGATGGTTCATGGATGTGGGTAGAGTTGAAGTGATTCAATAGCGTATAGTAACTGGCGTTTAGCGTTTAGTAAGATCCCCTGTTTTGCCTAAACTCTGTACGCTATCTACTATTTTCTTTCATAAAAATGGCTACACCTGTTATTAAATTTGAATCGGTTTCAAAAAAATACGGCAATACCCCGGCTATCTCCGATATCAATCTGGAAATTGAAGCGGGAGAATTTGTATTTTTGGTCGGGCCTTCCGGTGCCGGCAAATCCACTATCCTCCGCCTTATAGCCAAAGAATATGCACCAAGCTCGGGAAAAATTACCGTTTTTGATAAAGATATCGCCAAAATAAAATCAGGCCAGCTCCCTTTTTACCGCAGAAAGCTCGGTTTTGTTTTTCAGGATTTTAAATTATTAGATGACCGGACGGTTTTTGAAAATGTGGCCATCGCTATGGAAGTCAGAGGGCATGGGGATGAACAAATTGTTAAAGAAGTTGAAAAAATACTTAAGCTTTTTGAAATTTGGCCCAAACGCAACTTATTCCCTTCCCAGCTTTCCGGGGGCGAAGCTCAAAGGACAGCAATCGCCCGTTCCATTATCGGCAAACCCGATGTTTTACTCGCGGATGAACCAACCGGGGACCTTGACCCGCAAACTTCCTGGGGAGTGATCCAATTACTAAACGAAATTAATTCCTGGGGGACCACTGTAGTTATGGCAACCCATAATGTTGAAATCGTAAATACTCTAAAAAGACGGGTTGTTTCGGTCCGCGACGGAAAAATCATTAAAGATAAAAAAGAAGGAAGGTATGAAATTCATTAATAATTTAGAATTGACAATGAACAATGGACAATTAATTTTCAATTCTCAATTGTCAATTGTCAATTAAACTTATGCGTGTATTTAAATATGTCGGCAAGAATATCAGACGGACACCTTATCAGGCTTTGGCTGCCACAATGATAATGTTTCTAACCTTTTTAACCCTCCAACTTTTTCTCCTAATTGCCATCGGCTCCCAACAAATCCTCCAGCATTATGAAAGCAAACCCCAGGTTATTGCCTTTTTCAAAGACAGCACCACCCAAAACGACGTTGAAGCAATCAAGCGGGCTCTTGGTGAAACCGGCCGGGTTAAAGAGCTAAATTATGTCACGAAAGAAGATGCATTAAAAATTTACCGGGAATTTAACAGCAGCGATCCGATACTGCTTGAATTGGTTACATCGAGCATGCTGCCTGCTTCTCTTGAAGTTTCCACTACCTCACTGGCCGATTTAAGTTATATCGGGGATATTTTAAGTAAGGAGCCGGTGGTCCAGGAAGTTGCTTTTCCAAAAGATTTAGTCCAGAACGTTCTGGCAGCCACCGCCTTAATCCGCTGGGTCGGAGGAATTTTAGTCTGTTTCTTAATCGTCTTTTCTGTGCTGATAATACTTATGATTATCGGTTTCAAAATCAGGATTAAAAGAAATGAAATCGAAATCATGCGGCTACTCGGAGCTTCGACCTGGTTTGTCAGAGCGCCTTTCCTTTGGGAAGGGATGACTTATGCTTTGATCGGAGCCACTGCTGCCTGGATTAGTTCATATGCCCTAATTTGGTACTTTAC
>DATDWU010000064.1:0-6208 GCA_035289525.1 Patescibacteria group bacterium
GTTGAGGCTAATATTTCAGAGAGAGCAAGGCTTTAAGTGCCGGTGTGCGCGGACCAGGATTTGAACCTGGGACCAATTGTGTATAAGACAACCGCTCTACCGCTGAGCTATCCGCGCAAAACTGTTGATATTTTACGGCAAGCGTGATATCAAAACAAGTTATGGAGGAAGAACTTACACAAGAGTATAAAATTAAAAAAGGACTTTCTGAAAAACAGATAGACCAGTTAATAGAGTTTGCTGCGAACGATGAAGGACTAAAATATACCTCCGATCCAAAAAGATTTAAAAGCCATGAAAGTTTTGATGAATTCTCCAAAGAAATTTTGGCTTATTATACGCTAACTAATGAGACAGATGATTTATTGGGAATAATTTGGTTTCATGATTTAGATTTGTATCTAAACCGCGAAAAGCCCTCGGAATATGGAATCTCTTTTGCGATTAGACTTTATGGTGAAGCTAGAGGAAAAGGTTTGGCATTGCCTTTTACAGAAGAAGTAATGGCAGATTTTAAAGAAACTGAAGAATATAAAAATCACCCCCACAAAAAAATCTGGCTCTCAGTCTCGCCGGAAAATGAAGCCGCTGTAAAACTTTATAGAAAATTAGGATTTAAGGATCTAGAAATAAATAAGGAGTACCACAAACTTCTCATGACACTGGAAGATTAAGGATTAACCCAGGTTCCCTGAAATGGACACTCAGGATAATAAGAATTAATAATTTCACCTACACGGCTGAGTCTTTTTCTCGGTTCAGTCATTTCAGCTGTTCTCTCTTTTGCCATATTAACAACTCCCTCTAGCGGAAGTTTTTCTCCAGGCCCTCTAAATTCTGCAGTGCAATAAAAAATAGGTACTGAATAGTTTTCAGTGCCATAGTCTACATCTAAACGGTAAGAACATCTTGCGGCAGCATCTCCTTTATTAAGGATTTGTAAAAGGATACGAGGTTTGTAAAAAGCTTTTCCGCCAGCCCCTCCACAAGCAAAAGTTTCAACTCTGTCTACTCCGATTTTAGGCATAGGATTAAAGTTCGTCTAGGGTGATTTTGCCTTCTGAGGTTTTGCCTTGGATGAATTGGAGGTAGCGTTCAGTTGTTGAAACTCTTTTGTGGCCTGAGAGTTTTGAAATTAAGAGTAAAGATGTTCCGGCTTTTAAGTGGTAGGCGATCCAGGTATGTCTTAAATCGTTAACTTTAGCTTCTTTGATTCCGGCAAGGCGGAAATATCTGTCGATGGCAGTTCTGATGTTTCTTATAAGTAGAGGCTTACCCGTTTTAGTTACAAACATTGCCTGATTTGGGGTTTGAGGTCTGACTTGTAAGTATCTTTTAATTGCGTCAACAGCTGGTTTATTTAAAGGGATAGTTCGCTCAACAGTTCCTTCCTCAGGTCTTATATGTAAAGAAGGGGAAGTGGAATCTAAATCCGCATCACCAACCTGAAGCTTGGCAAGCTCTCCAATCCTGATTCCGGTTTGCAGGAAAAGCTCGATTATGGCAAACATTCTTAAGTCCGAGCGGGATGCATCCCTTAAAGCCCGGTATTCAAGTTCAGATAGAATCCTGGGCGGTTTGTTCTCAAATTTAGGGTGCTCTAAAGAGCGGGCCGGATCATCCGGGATCAAATTGGATGTTCTTAAGAATTTAAAGAATGTTTTAGTCGAATTGGTTTTTCTGGAAACCGATTTAGGAGTATAATTCTCGTTATTCAACTTATCCATGAACATTTTTAAGTCCTCGGTCCGGACGTCTTCGGACATCTCCCTGCCGTTTGTGACAAGGAAGTTTATAAGTTGCTCTATGTCTTTGCCGTAAGCTAAAATTGTAGCTGCAGCCCGGTTACGGCCCTTCAAATGGCCGACAAATTGCTGGTGAGCGTCTTTTAGGGATATCATAATGTCCCATAATATTATAATTTAACTGAGTAAAAGTCAAGTATCTAATATAGATTATAGGATAGAACATTTGAGACGGATTTTGAGCAGGACGGTTAAAAGTAGAAATATGTTGAATTGCTTTAGGTCGTTGGGTTTATAAAGTCAGAACAAGCCGATGTACAAAAAACTACTAGTTATAGTTATTATTATTGTGGCTATTATTATTTTAATCAGCCTCGTCAAACAAATTTCCTCAGCACTCGGATCTGATAAGCGTTTGGACCGGCTTCTGGAGGATGTCGGCAATTTGGAGCGCGAGAATAAGCAACTTAAAAAAGAGCTGGCTTTGGCCGGGAGCTATGATTCGGTTGAAGAAGTTGCCCGGAATGATTTAAATATGTCTTTCCCGGGCGAAACTGTCATCGTAATCCCTAAGGAGATGATCGAGAAAGCTCTGACACCTGCCAAAAAGCCTGAGGAGATTAAAATTCCCAACTGGCAAGGCTGGCTGAAGTTGTTTCTCCATTAGAGAAAGAGTATAATTCCCTCGCGGGGTAGAGCAGTGGTAGCTCGTGAGGCTCATAATCTCAAGGTCAGTGGTTCGAATCCACTCCCCGCAACATTATTCTTCAAAAACTCAAAAACTACCGGAGAAATGACCTTTTCCCATTTGCCATAACCTTGAGCTGATGGATGGAGGCCGTCTGGAATATAGTCATCCGCACCGATCATGGTTTGGCTTACCGGAAAAATATCAGCAACTTTAAGCCCCCTTTTTTCTGCTTCGGATTTGATTACCAGGTTATACTCTTCAATGCTTTTTGAGATGCCATCGATGTTATTTCCTGAGGCCGCTGGAGAAATTGAATAATCTGGAATTGTAATCAAAACTATATTTTTTGGGTTATTTAAAATTGATTGCAGTTCATCCAAAAAGGCAATCAGCTCCCGGCTATAAATCTTAGGACTTTTAAGTCTGAAATTATCATTGGCGCCGATTAAAACCGTCACAAAATCCGGTTGGAGTTTTCTGACCAGTGGCAATTCATTTCTTATCGCGTCTTCAACCGTATATCCTGAGACCGCCGGATTGGCGATTAATTCAATATCAATTCCTTTCGCCTTCAGATTTTTAACCAAAACATTGGGCCATCTTTCAAATTCGTTAACACCGTTGCCAATTGTATATGAGTCGCCTATGGGAATATATTGGATTTGAGGATCGGATTCGGTTTTGTCCGGCATAGGTCGGGTTTTGTTTCCAAAAATTATATACCAGGCAAGGGCAGAAAGGATTAAGAGGGCAACTACTATCAGTGCAGATTTTGGCATCGGATTAATTATACAGCTGTTAAAATACGTAAATGTGGTATGTCTACATTCTTCTTTGCGGGGACAATTCTTTATATACAGGTTCTACAAACGACCTTGAGAAAAGATTTTTAGATCATAAAAACGGCAAGGGGGGGAAATATACCCGGTCCCATAGGCCATTAAAGCTGATTTACAAAGAAGAATTTGCTACAAAATCGGAAGCGCTGAAACGTGAAGCTGAAATTAAAAGCTGGAGCCGTGGAAAAAAGATTAAGGATTTAAAATTACCAGTGACAGGTTAAGGATTGTAGCAAAACTGACCCAAAGTAAATACGGTATAAGTAATTTGGAAGCGGTTTTTGAGATTTTAGAAAATGCTTTAATGGTGAGATAGATGGCATACCAAAGCGCAATTATGCAAATCAAAGCAACCAACGGAGATTTGAGCCCGAAGAAAAAAATTGACCAGAAGAAATTCAAAGCAAGCTGGACGAGAAAAAGGTTTAAAGATTCGCGTACTCCCTTTTTCTTGAGCCCTTTTTGCCAGATTAAGAAAGCGGAAATGCCCATCATTAAATACAAGATTGTCCAGACCGGTGCAAATATCCAGTTCGGAGGGGAGAAAAACGGTTTATTTAAAATGGCATACCAGTCAGATATGGATGAAGCCGTAAATAAACTGCCGGTTATTCCTACTAATTCACAGCCGATGATGCAAAAAACCAGTTTCCCAAAATCTCTCATATTTCCAGTATAGGATCGGGTTTTTCCTTTTTCAACGAGAATAAATACTATATAATGGCTTAACTTATGCGTTATTTAGGTGTGGATTATGGTTTAAAAAAGATTGGTTTGGCTCTTTCCGAGGGTCAGATGGCCTCCCCCTTAAAGGTTCTGGAAATCTCGGGGTTAAATGACGCGGTGGTTAAAATATTAAGCGTTATTTCTAAAGAAGAAATTGACCGGGTTATTATTGGGGTGGCCGAAAGCGGGGAATCAAGAACCGCTGTAAAAAAGTTTATTGCCGGGCTAAGAACCAGCCTTAAAGAAAAACCGGTTTCCGTTATCGAAACAGATGAAACTTTAAGTTCGGCCGGGGCGCGAGATTTAATGGTTGAGATGAATACTTCCCGCAAGCAAAGGCAAAAAGAAGATGCTTATTCGGCTGTAATAATCCTGCAAAATTTTTTGGATTCTCTGGTATGAACGAAAGAAAGAAAAAGTCCGGTTTTGGCCGGGTTGTAATTGCATTAATCTTTTTAGTCCTGATTGGTTTTTTTGCAGTGAAAGGATTCATAAGCTTTTTGCAAAGTCCGGTGGCAGATAAGCAGAGCTTGCCTGGAGGTAAAAATGGCAAGCAAACTGCCTTTGTTGTTAATCCGGGTGAAACGGTTAGTGATGTTGCCCAGAATTTGGAGGAGAAGGGCATTATCCGTTCGGCGTTATTTTTTAAGATGTCGGCCAAAGACTTGGGCTTGGAGGGAATAAATGCCGGTGATTTTATAATTTCCCCTGCCATGTCAAACAGCGAGATTATAGAAGTATTTAAGGGAGGCTCGGCGGATGTCAGAGTTACTTTGATAGAAGGCTGGAGGGTGGAGCAGATGGCCAGGCAATTAAGGGAGTCGTTAAAAATAGATGATGTAGACTTTCTGGAGACGGCCGGTCAGTATGAAGGGCATTTATTCCCGGATACTTATTTCTTTCATCCGGATGCATCGGTTGCGACCATAGTTCAAACTCTGCGTGACACTTTTGACAGAAAATATACCACCGAACTTCAAGACAAAATAAAAGCCAGAGGGCTGACTCCCGAGCAGGGTGTAATTTTGGCATCGATTGTTGAACGTGAGGGCAGAAGCAAGGAGGTTCGGACCGAAGTTGCAAGCGTTCTCCTTAAACGTTTTAAAATGGGAATGAAATTGGATGCAGACGCAACGGTTCAGTATGCCAAGGATTCTCAAAAACTCAAAAACAGGACACTGGAAAAATTTTGGCAGCCGGTTTTAGTCTCGGACTATACGGGAATAATTTCCCCTTATAATACTTATTTAAATAACGGTTTTCCTCCCAAGCCGATTGCCAATCCTTCGCTAATGTCTTTGGAGGCTGTGGCAAATGCCAATTCAAATACACCTTATCTTTACTACTATCACGATTTAGCAGGAAACTCGTATTATGCAAAAACTTTGGAAGAACACAACGCCAATGTAGCTGCTCATCGCTAGCGTAGTCTCCTATCCCTTGAAATAACACAGTTTTCGCAACGCAAAGTATCCATAAAAATTTGGGCTTTGTGGGGTGAGGCTGTGATTTTGACTTCATCATTTTCTTTTAAAGAATAAATCTTGGGATTGTTGTCAGAAGAGAGAGATCCGGGTCCGCGGATAATGACAATTTTAATATCCTGGGGAGAGGTAAATTTGATCGACTCAAGATGCTTTGTTGTGTTATTAAAGGCCAATGCAAACCCTGAGTTGACAGTTTCCCTGGTGATACTTTGATAATAACCTGATGAACCAAAAGGAGTAGTAATCACTACTCCATCGCCGATTATCACATCAGGTTTTATTTGCTGGCCGTTTAGAAAAACTCTAAACCTTAAAGCATGCATCGGAGTAATATTGCGGATAACTATATCATTGATTGCTAAAATATCGGCCAATTCTGTTTTGGCTTCCAGTTTGGGAAAATATTTGAAATTTAAAAGACCCTCGGCTAAAGCCTTAAGCAAGGCTTCGGTCGTATGGGCTGGGCATTTTTTGCAGGTTTTACTGTCCCTGATTGGAAGTTTAGGAATCCCGGGATATTTTCTCTCGGCCGACAAAAGGGTGCCGTCTCCGCCGTAGGATATAATTACCTCAGGAGTGTCTTCAACCAGCTCCAGATTAAATTGGGGGATAAAATGGCGGATCGAGTCGGAGTTTTTTCCAAATAAAAATACCTTGGTCATGTTTTAAGTTTTCCAAGTTACAAGATACAAGTTTTCCAAACAAATTCCAATAACTAAT
>DATDWU010000065.1:0-14343 GCA_035289525.1 Patescibacteria group bacterium
GGCGCCCAGGAAATGGTGACACCGGTTTTGCATCCGATGTCGCTTTGGGCTGAGACGAATAGGAATGCATCTGTGGGATTTGAGTTGATGTCAATTAAGGACCGCAGTGAGTTTGAATTTGTACTCGGGGGGACAGCTGAAGAAATGCTGGTAGATTTAGTCCGAAAATTCCAGATTAGCTACAAAGATTTGCCGTTTAATTTATACCAGTTTTCAACCAAATTCCGTGATGAAATGCGCGCCCGTGGCGGACTTCTTCGGGTTAGGGAATTTGTCATGAAAGATGCTTATTCATTCCACGCAACAGAGGAGGATTTTAAAAAGGAATATAAAGTTATGGAGCAAACTTATTCGAAAATTTTTACCCGGATGGGCCTGAAAACCCACATTGTGGAGTCTGACAATGGTTATATCGGCGGAGAGTATTGTCACGAATTTGTGGTGGAGTCAGAGGCGGGGGAATCTAGGTTTTTAATTGACGGCGAGGGTTATGCAGCCCACGAAGACGTGGCTAAATTCGTCTTTGAGAACAAAACCACGGACGAGAAAATGAAACCTTATGAGGAGGTTTTAGGCAAAGGGATAATCGGGGCTCCTGAACTGGCTGAATACCTAAAAATCCCGGTTGAAAAAACTACAAAAACAATTTTATTTGAAACAGATAAAGGAGGTGTCATTGCCGCTGCAGTCAGGGGGGATTTTGACATTAATGAGATTAAGCTTTTGCACGCAGCAGATTGCTACTCATTAAAACTGGCTTCGGAAGAAACAGTTAGAAAGGTAACTGGTGCAGAGGTAGGTTATGCCGGTTTATTAAACTTGCCTGATGACGTCAAAATCTTTGTTGATGAATCCTGCAGCAACCGGACTAATTTTGAAATGGGTGCCAATAAAACCGATTACCACAGTATTAATGTCAATTTTGGACGGGACCTGCCGTATCCGGAAAAGTTTTATGATTTTAAACTGGCAAAAGATGGTTATGAAGGCCCGAATGGCAAAAAACTGATTTCCAAAAAGGGGATTGAGGTGGGGAATATTTTTCAGCTGGGATTGCATTACTCATCAAAGATGGAAGGCGCCCATTTTATCGACGAAAAAGGTCAGGAGCAGCCATACTATATGGGTTGTTACGGAATCGGTCTGGCCCGGACTTTAGCCACGATCGTTGAGGTGGGTAACGATGATAAGGGGATTATTTGGCCTGAGTTAGTTGCGCCTTACCAGGTTCATTTAGTGGGATTGGACTTAGAAGATGCTGAAATTAGAGTTAAGGCCGAAGAAGTCTATAAACGGTTTCAAGCTGCCGATATTGAAGTTTTATACGATGACCGCAATGTCCGGGCCGGTGAAAAATTCGCCGATGCGGATTTAATCGGGATTCCATATCGGGTGGTTGTTTCTAAAAAAACAGGCGAAAAACTGGAGGTTAAAAAAAGGCAAGAAAAAGAAACTGAATTTTTAAGCTTAAACGAATTACTTCTCAAATTAAAGTAACTTGAAAAATTCCCTGAGTTTTGTTACTATAGGTTTATGGAAAAAATTGTCGCTTTTAGACTGAGAAACATAGATAAAAGCCCGGGAGTAATATTTGAGTCAGGTAATTTATTACTATATTCCGTTAAGGTCTCTAAAACCATTCCTGGCGGAGTTGAGGAAATTAAAAGATGTCAGAGACTACGGCGAAGACTTGGCCCTGTTCCCCTGGAAACGGTCTGGAGAAGAGCCGCCGGGAACAAAGACTTTGTGACCTACACCAGGGCTAAGAATCAGCTGTTTGAGTATCAGCACGCTTTTTGGAAAGAAATTACAACGCCGGTTGATTCGGAAAACTAAATCTTTTAAATTCCATAAGTCATGATCACAAAAAAAATTGTTAAATTACCTTAAAACAAAGAAAAACAGCTTAATTCTTCTGGCTGAAAAATTAGTTTGATCCAAGTCCCTAAACGGTATATAATCCTTCCGTGATTGAACAATGGCCTGTAGTTACTCCGACATACCTACTAAGTTGCTATGAAGGAGAAATTTCCGGAGCTCTTCCTTTCAAAAAATTAAAAAAGCACGGTGCACTGGACGCTTATCTTAATGGAATGGCAGGGCTTATTGAGTTAGCACTCTATAACTCATTAGAAAACTGGAGGCACCGGTCACCTTTGAATTTGTATTTATCTGCAGTGGAAATTCCGGTTTTGGAATGGAAACGTCAGGGCTTGGCAACAGTCATAATGGATGCCGGCGGTAACAACAAGCTTCATCCGGCTGGAGACTTTGTTTATGAGAGTTTTGCAAAAGCAATACCTCCTTTGCAAATTGGTGCAGCATCCTGGGGAGAATATCTGGCTATAAAGCGGCGAAAACCTCCCGTTATAAAACAAGGTAGCCTTTACAGGCTTGCAATTCAGGTAAATCTTAACTCGGGATTTCAGGCTGTTGATGACAGGCGCTAGATTGCATGAAAGAGTAATTAATAGTAGAATTCAACGTTAGTGGAAATTTATGTTAACTAAAAATATTGTCAAACTTCCTAAGTCGCAGATTGATATTCAGATCACTATGCCCTGGAGCGATATGCAGGCTAAATGGGATGAAGTTTTTAATAAAGCAGCTGCCGAAATTGAAATTCCCGGATTCAGAAAAGGCCAGGCACCGGTCAATATTATTGAGCCCCGGATTTTACCCCAGGTCCAGCAGGATGCACTGAAGCAAATTATGCCTCAGGCCCTGATAGAAAGTTTGCAGGGCACGACCTATGTCCCGATTGATTATCCGCAATATAATGTGACGGCTTTTCAAAAAGGCGGGGAATTAAAATTTACAGCCAGGGTAACGATTAAGCCCGAAGTTAAAGTTGGGAATTATAAAGTAGTGAATGCTTCCCGTCCGCAAATTAAACCGGTGACTGATGAGGAAGTTGAGAAAATTATTACTGACCTATTTAATAGATGGAAGGTCCGTCAGCCGGTCCAGACACAAGTTCCTCAGCAATCAAGCAATCAAGCTATGCAGCCGGGAGCAGCTGGTGGAAGCATGAGTTTTAACACCGCGACTGACTCAAGAGCCCAATCGCTCAATAGCTCACAAGCTCAATCGCCTAACGATGATTTTGCTAAAGCCATGGGCGCCAATACTTTAGCCGAGCTTAAAACTAAAATTAAAACTGATCTTGAAGCTGAGGCTAAATATAATAACGAATTGGATTATGAGGAATCAATCTTGCAGGAAGTTGAAAAAATTACCCATGTTGATATCCCGGAAGTTTTAATCCAGGATGAACTGGCCAGAATGCTCCTTTCTCTTCAAAGAAATGTTTCCGACCGCGGTTTGTTAATGGAGGAATACTTAAAGGGTCAGAAGAAAACAGTTGACCAACTTAAAGCCGAATGGAGGCCGCAGGCTGAGAGGAACGTCAGAATGGAATTGGGACTGTCGGAAATAGCCAGAACCGAAAATGTAAATATTACCGATCAGGAATTGCAGGCCGAAGTGGATAAGATCCAGGACAATAAAGTTAAACAGCAGTTCACCCAGCAGGAGCCAAGAATGCACTTAAGGCATGCATTAAGACAAACTAAAACCCTAAATCTTCTTAAAACTATAGTTAAATAACCTATAGTTGAATTTCAGGGACTTTCCCGCTATACTTTTTCTAAATGGAACCAGGAAAACTTTTAGAATGGAGACAGACTCACTATCCTCGACTCCAGTTAACTCTATTAAACAAGAGATGGTGGTCTAGGGGTGAGAATCAAATATCGGGTGCTGATGGGGCTCGATTATTTTCCCAGGCAGATTTAGTAAGATACGCAAGAAATAATGGTATTTTAGAGAGGTTGGGTTTATTGAATGAGTCAGATGCTCGGGATCAAATGTTTACTCTTTTTTATATTGCAAGAGTGAAAAAAATACCTACTGAAAGACTCGTGCAAGCCGGAGGTGAGGCAAGTAAGAATTCTTCAGGAACGGCATCTTAGATTAAATATTTTCTTAACCCCTGGTTTGTAGTACAATATCTTCCTTAAGTGAAGCTTGCAAAGTCATAAAGAAAAGAAAAGGAGGTGTTTTAGAAGTTATTCGTTAGTTAGTTCATAGTTAGTTCGTGAGAACAAATTGTTTTTGACGATGAACTCATAACCAACTAACTAATAACCATATCAAAATGTCATCAATAATTGTTAAAGCCGGGCCGAATGATAATTCGGACGCGGTTATCAGGAAATTTCAGAAGAGAGTAGTCATGGACAAAGTTGTCCAGGAATACCGCGATATGATGTTCCATAAAAAGAATTCCGAAAAACGCAAAGAGCGCTTAGCCGAACGGGATAGAAAGATCAGAAGAGCAAAGCGTTTAGCTGCAAGCTAAACTTAATGACTAAGTATCCAAGATACAAGGAACAAACACACTCCAAATTCTAAATTTCTATGATCAAAAGATTTGGAATTTAAATATCTTAGTATTGGTCATTGTTTGGAAAACTTGTATCTTGTTTCTTGGAAAACTTAAATTCATGGAAGATCGATTAAGACAAGATTTAAAACAAGCACAACTTAGCAGGGATGAACTTAAAGTGGCAACCCTGAGGCTTTTGTTGTCTGAAATCACTTACGCCAAAGTATCCAAGCAAACAGAGTCACTTTCTAATGAAGATGTAATTTCCGTTATTCAAAAAGCTGTTAAACAACGTAAAGAGTCAATTGAAAGTTTTGAAAAAGGCGGACGGGTAGATTTGGCTGAGAAAGAAAAAGCCGAACTGGCTGTTCTACAGGCATACTTGCCTGAACAGATCTCAGATGAGGAGTTGACTAAAGTTATTGATGAGGCTATAACTAATACAGGTGCTTCTTCAATGACGGATATGGGGAAGGTAATAGGTATGGTTATGGGGAGAGTCGGGCAACGGGCGGAGGGGGCGAGAGTCAGTGCACTAGTCAGGGAAAAACTCACAAAATGATTCAAATAATCGTTAATTCAGATCCGAAATATCCGGTTAATAAATTGGGCATCCAGGCAACGGTTCTGGAAATTCTCAAGCAGCACCGGGTTCATGGCAATATTGAGATTGGCGTGTCCGTCATGGGCGACCGGAAAATGCATGAGATCAACAAGAAGTTCCGCGGCCAGGACGCCACCACCAATATACTCTCGTTTGCTCTTGAAGATCCGGCCACTTCTTCAAGCTTGCAACACATTCCAAAGGTTGGATTTGTTAAAGCTCCGGACAGGGTTTTGCGGTTGGGAGATATCATGATTTCTTATCCGCAGATAATTAAAGATGCGGCGATTGAAGGAGTAACTGTCGAAGAAGAATTGCGTTTTTTGGTTGAGCATGGAACAAGACACCTGCTGGGAATACACCATGATTAGGTTTTGGGTTTTTGGTGTTAGGTTTTAGTTTTTTAACTCTTGTTTTTTCTTACTAACACCTATAACCTAACTACTGACATCCAATTTATGGTTTTTTATCGAAAATACCGCCCTCAAAACTTTGAAGAATTAATAGGTCAGGACCACGTTAAAAAAACTTTACTCAGTGCGTTTGAGACTGGAAAATTAGCCCATGCTTACCTTTTTTGCGGACCAAGAGGATCAGGGAAAACTTCAACAGCCAGAATACTCGCGAAGCTTGTAAATTGTGAAAGCGATCAAGCTATTAAGCTATCAAGCAATCAGGAAAAAGCTCAATCGCTCAGTAGCTCAATAGCTAAAAACTCTGATTTTCCTTGCAACAAATGTTCTGCCTGTCTCTCAATAACCGACGGATCGAACATGGATTTAATCGAAATAGACGCCGCTTCAAACCGCGGGATTGATGATATCCGTGACCTGCGGGAAAAAATTAAGCTTTCGCCGAGCTCTCTTAAAAAGAAAGTCTATATTATTGACGAAGTACATATGTTAACGACCGAAGCGTTTAATGCCCTGCTAAAAACCCTGGAAGAGCCACCGGCCCATGTTTTATTCATTTTAGCTACGACTGAAGTTGGGAAATTACCAGCGACGATACTCTCAAGAGTCCAAAGGTTTGATTTTAAGCTGGCAACTTTAGAGCAAATAAGATTGGCGCTTAAAAATATCTGTGATAAAGAAAATCTTAAATTATCCGAGGAAATACTGACTCTAATAGCCCAAAGCTCGGAAGGCAGTTTCAGGGATGCGGTTAAATTGCTTGACCATGTGGCGTCGGCAGGTGAAGTTAGCCTGGAGCAAGTCCAGGGCTTGTTGAAGGCTAACGACTTTTCGGAAACTACAGGGTTTATTGAAAAGATTATTTCTCAAGATTCAAAAGGCGCTTTAATGATGATCCAACAACTGAATGAAAAAGGCACAAATATTAAGGAATTTACCAATTCAATTTTAAAAGCTCTAAGGCAACTTTTGCTTATTGATAATGGAGCCGGGGAGCTGGTGAAAGCAGAAGCGGGGAGTGGGAGGTTTGAGATTTTAAAATCTTTCAGCGGAAAAATTGACCAAAATAAGCTGATCTTGTATCTGGAAAATTTTCAGAAGAGTCTTGAGCAATTAAAATACACGACAATTTCTTCTTTGCCGCTGGAGGTAGCAGCTATAAAAAGTGTGGCAAGAGAGTCAAAGGGGTCATACGAGTCAAAAGAGTCAGATGTAAAGAAACCTTTGACTCCTCTGACTCAGGCCAAAGTCCTTGACTCATCTGACTCTTTAACCAAACCCCAACCTGATCCAATCCCTTCTGTAGAAACAATGACATCAACGGATGATGTCGTAATCATCACTGACAAATGGACTTATATTCTCGAAACAATCAGGCCATACAATTATTCACTTGAGGCATTACTGAAGCAGGCCAAGATCAAAAATTGTGACGGTGTTAATGTGGTTTTAGAAGTGCCTTATTCATTCCACCAGCGGATTTTGGAGGCTCCAAAATCCCGGACGCTGTTAGAATCGATTCTGGCTGACGTTTTAGGAAAATCTATTAAAGTAACTACGGTTTTAGGGAAAAGAGAGGTTAAGGCTTCAGAGTTGGCTAACGTCGAAGTGGCGCAGGATGATGAAATAGTCCGTTTAGCTTCAGAGATATTTAACTCTTAGTAGGGTCTCGTTCTGATAAGCGGAATACTGCCACGTCCCTCATCAGTAGCGCTAAAGTATAGCTAAAAGGAACAGTCCTTTGATGTCTGGATATTGACCACATTACCATTATTTGCTCATTTTTAGTAACGGACAATTCCGTTACAGTCCTTGCGCCGATCTCTCCCAGTTTTCTGACAGCACTAGTGCAAGGAGCAAAATCAGCAGTAGAGGTGGAAGGAAGTAAATCAAAGAGAGATTCCGTATGTGGAATACCTAACAACGCATCTCTTCTGATTCCCTCAGCTCTTCTGGCTTCAAAATTTTCTGGCATTGCCTTTTGTGAATATCCTTCTAAGTGATCAGCCAGTCTTTGGTCGGGAGGGGGTAATTGCGGCGATACTTCATCTGCAGACAATGGCGGTGCTGATTCTATAATAGCTCGTTTTAGAACCGGGAGACCCCTATATACAATGGACCCAGGTGCCAGAGAAAATTCTACAATTTTCCCGTTGACTCTTACCACTACTCTGCCAGCAAATGGTGTACCTTCATTTTCCGTAGCCATAATCCCGGAAATTTAACATACTTCTTGACAGATGGCAAATTCCCGTGTAAATTACACTATGCCCAATGGCTAAGAATCCTATAACTTATACGGCCTTAAAGAAAAATTCCCCCAAGATCTATAAACTTATCCAAAAAGAAGCCTTACGCCAAAAAGAAGGACTGGAAATGATTCCTTCCGAGAACTATGTATCGGTTCCGGTTCTTGAGGCTTTAGGCTCAATTTTAACCAACAAATATTCCGAAGGATTTCCCGGACGACGGTATTATGGTGGTAACGAAGTAATCGATGAAATTGAAAATTATGCCATAGATCTGGCTAAAAAATTATTCAAAGTGCCGGCAGCCCTGGTTCAGCCTTATTCCGGTTCTCCGGCCAATTTAATAGTCACAATGGGAGTTTGCCAACCCGGCGACGTAGTAATGGGATTATCCCTGGTTTCCGGAGGCCATTTAACCCATGGCGCAAACCTGAGTTTTTCAAGCATTTTTTATAAAGCTGTTAATTATTCGGTCGGTGATGACTGGAAAATAGATTTTGATGAGCTTGAGGCTTTGGCACTTAAACACAAGCCGAAATTAATCTGGACCGGAACCACAGCTTATCCCTTTAAACTGGACTACAAAAAATTCCGCAAAATTGCCGATAAAGTCGGAGCGTATCTGGTTGCCGATTGTTCGCACATTACCGGACTGATCATTGCCGGAGAGCACGAATCGCCGGTGCCTTACGTAGATATCGTTATGACGACAACCCATAAGACATTAAGGGGCCCGAGAGGCGCAATGATTTTGGTGACTGAAAGAGGCTTAAAAAAAGACCCGGAGCTTAAAACTAAGCTCGAAAGGGCGTTAATTCCCGGAACCCAGGGCGGTCCGCACAACCATCAGACAGCGGCGATTGCGGTATCACTGGAAGAGGCACTAAAGCCTTCTTTTAAAACTTACGGCAAACAAATCGCCAAAAACGCCAAGGTGTTGGCGGAAGAATTGGGAACAGTTTCGGAAACTCATCTGGTTCTTTTGCCATTAACCGACTATGGATACGGTATGGGCTATCAGGCCCAATATGCGCTGGAGACCGCTGGTATCACAGTAAATAAGAACACTATCCCCGGTGAGCCGGTCTCGCCTTTTTATCCGTCGGGAATCCGCTTAGGAACCCCGGCATTAACCACCCGCGGGATGAAAGAAAAGGAAATGAAAAGAATAGCTGCCTGGATTAAGCTGGCTCTTGAGGAGATCCGTGGACACAATACTCCAATGGAAAAAGAGAAAAGAGCTGAATATATTAAAGAATTTAAGAAAAAAATTGCCGGCAATAAAAATCTGTTAAGAATAAAAAAAGAAATTGCAGCTTTCACTAAAAAATTCCCAGTTCCTGGTATCGATTAACTATTAACAATACTTCTTCTGGCTGATGCCTGAGGCGTTCCCCTGAAAACCATTGATCCTACACCTAAATGAGTGGTTAGAATTCCAGCTAAGACTACCCCGAGTTCTACTGGGCCTCTTCGTTCCTGATGTCCTGTAATAATAGGATGAGTTTGTTCAGATGCTGGTTTGCTTGCTTCCTCGCCCGCTGCAATGACACCAACGATCCCATCTCCGCAGAACGCGACAACACCCAATATTAGAACCGCTAAGCCAGCTGTGGTAATATTTTCAGCAATCCGATCTCTCGACATAAAAGAAATTATAAGATATCCAATATTAATGTCAACAGATTCAAAATTTTGTATACTACTCATGCATGAGTAAAATAATTGACGGTAAAGTTTTAGCTGATAAGTTGGGTGAAAGCCTTAAGGAAAAGCTTAGTCAGCTTAAAGAACGGCCTTTGGTGGTAAGTATTTTAATTGGCAGTGACCCTAATTCTCTTTTGTATACCCAAATGAAGCAAAAGAAGGCGGAGGAATTTAACATCGACTTTTTACCGATGAAATTTTCTGTTAAATCGTCTTTTGAAAATGTAGCCAAAAAAATCCATAGCCTAAACGAGACCGATGAGGTTAAGGGGATTATGATCCAGCTGCCTATTCCGAAGGAGTTTTTGGGTAAAAACAGCAAATGGGATTTAATCGGATTAATTGATCCTAAAAAAGATATTGACGGGATGATACCGAATAGCCATTTTGTATCCGCAACAGTTAAGGGTGTTATAAAAATTATAGAAGATTTAAGACTTAAGACTAACGATTTAAGATTTGGAGTGGTTGGCTCGGAGGGAGAGGTGGGTAAGCCTTTAGTCCATGAGCTGTCAGCGATGGGAGTTAAAGAAGTAATAAGACTTGATAAAAGAAACCCTGAGTGTGATATGTCCCGGCTTAAAAGAGCCGATGTAGTGATTTCCTGTACGGGGGTAAAAGGCCTGGTTGATGCGGAAATGGTGAAAAAAGGAGTTATAGCAATTGATGTCGGGCTGGGGGATTTTGATGAGGATGTTTATAAAAAAGCTAAGATGTATACTCCCAAATTCGGCGGGGTCGGACCGCTGACGATTATTTCGTTAATGGAAAATATACTTGAGGCATGTGAATGATTGCTTCATTGCTACATTGTTACATTGCTGAAACGCAACAATGAAACAATGCAGTGAGCGGAGCGAACGGAACAATGAAACAATGAAACTCGCTATATTTGCATCAGGAATAGGTTCAACTGCAGAAGCGATAATGGACATGGCTTCGCTGGTAGTTACAAACAATCCCAACGCCGGAATAATTGAACGCGCCAAAAAAGCCGGAGTTCCGGTGGAGATCGTAACCCGTGAAGGTAAAAGCCCGGAACAATTCGGTGAAGAGCTGCTCACAGTTTTAAGAAAACATCAGATTGAGTTCATTTCTCAAAACGGTTGGGAATTATTAACCCCGGCCAATGTAATAAAATCCTATGAAGGTAAAATAACAAATAATCACCCGGCGCCGCTTGATCCCGGGTATCCTGATTTCGGAGGGAAAGGAATGAAAGGTCTTGCAGTCCATCAGGCGGTTTTAAACTTCGCTAGAGCTATAAACAGGCCTTTTAAAACGGAAATTGATATTCATCTTGTAACTGAGGAGTTTGATAAAGGGGAACTGGTTGCTATACGGGAAGTGAAGATCAATCCCGAGGACTCTCCGGAAATTTTGCAGGCAAGATTAAAAGAAGTGGAAAAACAACTAATGAAAGATTTTTGGCAGATGGTTGGGACGACAGGGAAGATTGAAGTTATCAAAAGAGAGGAAAGAGTTATTTTGCCCGGAGAAGAAAGTATCCTGGAAAAGGTAAAGGCTGAGGCAATTACCGGTTGAGAATTTACAATTTTCAATGTACAATCTACTATGAATTTTCAAGTTTGTAATTTTCAAAATAAAACTTTGTGATTTGGTTGAAAATTGGTACTTGAGAATTGGAAATTGGAGCGAAGCGACTTATGGGTTTCATGGATAATATTAAACAACTTGGGGATTTAAAGAAGATGCGCGACCAGGCTATGGAAGTGCAAAAGAAGTTGGCCGGGATTAAAATCACGGTTGAGCATAAAGGAGTGACTGTTATATTAACTGCAGACCAAAAAGTTGTTTCTATCTCCGGTGAACAGGATTTTGACAAAATTACTGAAGCGGTTAACGAGGCATTAAAACAATCCCAAAAAGTTGCGGCGGAAGAGATGAAAGGTTTAATGGGGGGCATGGGATTGCCCGGAATGTAATAGTTCAATGGCTCTTACCGAAAGATTCCAGTTTCAAACAAATCCTAGTGAGGTTGAGTGGTTAACTCGGGCTGTAAGTATATTAGTAGAACCGCCGGAAGGAAAAGTTGTTTTATATACCACTCGTAATATTTTGGACAGAAAGTTAGGAGCCATGGTAAGAGTCCCTTCTTTATATTTGGTGCCAGAAAGCACAATACCTGGTCTCCAGATTGACGACTTAATAATTCACCAAGAACCGATTGCCGAAATATGGCCCGTTGGAGAGAAATTCGATATACGTTACAGCCCGGCTGCCATTAATCCACGAGCTGTGACCGAAGAAGCTCTCAGGAGAGGTATAGTCTCAGCCAGGATTTATGACGAGCAAAGAAACTAGTTCAGCACTCAACGTTAATCATCAAGTTAGTATGTTAGAATCTTTAAGATTATGGCTATTGTTCCTAAAGTTGTTAGAGATTTAATCGAGGCTTTTGAAAGGCTTCCTGGTATAGGGCCTAAGTCCGCACAACGGTTGACATATTATCTTTTACATGCCCCAAAAGAACAGGCGGAAATGTTAGCTTCGGCCGCTATTGCGCTCAAAGAAAAAACAGTTCTTTGCCAAACTTGCTTTAATATTTCCGAATCAGATCCTTGTGAAATTTGTACTGATTCTTCGCGGGACCGGAGTTTAATTGGAGTTGTTGAAGATCCTTTGGATGTTTTAGCCTTAGAAAGGGCTAATTTTAAAGGGCTTTACCATGTTCTTCACGGTTGCATTTCTCCTCTTGAAAACATCGGACCTGAAGAATTGCACATAAAAGAGTTATTGCCGCGTCTCAGGGATGGTTCGGTGGTCGAGATAATTTTAGCCACCAACCCGACAATGGAAGGGGATGCTACAGCAATGTATATTGAGAGGTTGGTCAAGCCTTTGGGGATTAAAATAACCCGGATTGCCCGCGGATTGCCTGTAGGTGGGGATTTGGAGTATGCTGATGAGACGACGCTGACCCGAGCCCTTGAAGGGAGGAAGGAATACTAATATGACTGATGGTTTTAAGCCTCAAGCTCCCCAGGAGGGTTCCCAGGAATTCGAGGATTTTGAAAATGCTCAAGCTTCTCAGGGGCAGCCCAAACAGCAACCCCGACAGCCCCAACCTAAGCCACAGGAAACTCTTAATGTTAAGGATGAAGTAGGTAAAGCTATTGAAACCGCTACCCAATCAATCTTCGGGCCGACCGACCCGGCTCAGGTCCAGCAACAGCAGCTTGAGCAGTCTAAGAAAAAACAGGACGAGCAAAAGAAAATTACCAATATAAAAAACTTTCTGTATCAAATGGCCCAGGATGAGCAAAGACTAAGACAGCAGCGCCAGGAGGAGGCGCAAAAGAAGCAACAGGAACAACAGGTAGAACATGAGGAAAAACAGGAAAAAGAGATGAAAAAGCAGAAGAAGGAGCAGAGTTTTCAGGAGGAGCACATTAAAGCGGAGCAAACCAAAGCGGAGAGAAAGTTAGGAGTAGGCGGATAAAGACAAATTCAAAATTTAAAATTCAAAATGCAAAATTACAATTAAAAATTCAAAATTGGCTGAGTTTTGATTTTTGGCTTGTATTTTTTAACCTTTGCATTTTGATTTTTGAGTTTATAAAATCATCCCATGCTAAAACTCTATAATACCCTGTCGCGTAAGATCGAAAATTTTAAACCTTTAATACCCGGTAAAGTAGGTATGTATACTTGTGGGCCGACTGTTTACGACTATACCCACATCGGCCATCTGCGAAAATACATCAACGACGATATTTTAAAAAAGGTTTTACGGGCAAATGGGTTTGAAGTCCATCATGTAATGAATATTACCGATGTCGGGCATCTGACTTCGGATGCCGATTCGGGCGACGATAAAATGGAAAAAGGGGCTAAGGAATCGGGGAGGACTGTTTGGGAAGTTGCCAAATTTTTTGAAGATTATTTTTTTAAGTCTGTTAATACCGTCAATATTGAGCGGGCCGATATCGTCTGCCGGGCAACCGAGCATATCGGTGCCCAGATAAAACTAATTAAGGCTCTTGAGAAAAACGGTTTAACTTATCAAACTCTTCATGCCATATATTTTGATGTCACAAAGTTTCCTAATTACGGAAAACTTTCCGGACAGAAGTTGGAAGACAAAGAGGCAGGCGCCCGTTCTGATGTCTTCGTTGATAAATCCAAAAAGCACCCGGCCGATTTTGCATTATGGTTTTTTACAGTCGGTCATTTTAAAGACCACTCTATGAAATGGAGTTCTCCCTGGGGGGAAGGTTTCCCCGGCTGGCATATTGAGTGTTCGGCGATGAGTATGGAGTATTTAGGCGAGTCTTTTGATATTCATACCGGCGGGATCGATCACATCCCAGTCCATCACGAAAATGAAATCGCCCAAGCAGAGGGGGCAACCGGAAAGCAGTTTGTTAAATATTGGGTGCACCATGATTTTGTCAAAATTGATAAAGAGAAAATGAGTAAGTCCAAGAAAAATTTTCTGAAAGTTGATGAGATTATTGAAAAAGGGTTTGATCCGATTGCCTTAAGGTACTTATATTTAACCGGACACTACAGATCTGAGATGGCGTTTTCTTTTGAATCTTTGACCGGGGCACAAGCTGCTTTGAACAAATTAAGAGAGGAGATTAGGTCTTGGCCCTCCTTCGCTGAAGCTTCGGCGGGCAAAGACTTTAGGTCTTCAGATAGACCCGAAGGCGTAGTCGCACAATATTGGCAGAAATTCCTTGAGGCTGCTAATGATGACCTAAATATCCCTAAAGCTTTAGCCGTAGTTTGGGAAATGGTTAAATCAGATATTCCAACTTCAGAAAAATCTGCGGCGCTAATAGAGATGGATAAAATTTTGAGTCTTGGGTTAACAGAACTTATCGGGAAAAAAGTTGAAGTGCCGGAGGAGGTAAAAAAATTAATTGAAGCCCGGGAAAACGCCCGGAAAGCGAAAGACTTTAAAAAGTCGGATGAGTTAAGAAAAGAAATTAAGAAGTTGGGGTATGAAAT
>DATDWU010000066.1:0-7671 GCA_035289525.1 Patescibacteria group bacterium
AGTGGGCAAACGAACGAAACCCGCATCATATGTTAAATAATTCATATGAAACAGCTCCGATTTTTCGGAGAGGAAGGAGCGGATGACGTCAAGTCAGCACGCCTCTTACACCCTGGGCTACACACATCCTACAATGGCGAATAACAACGAGCTGCAAGCCGGTAACGGCAAGCTAATCTCTAAAATTTCGCCTCAGTTCAGATTGAGGGCTGCAATTTGCCCTCATGAAGCCGGAATTGCTAGTAATCGCGAATCAGCAGGTCGCGGTGAATACGTTCTCGCCTCTTGTACACACCGCCCGTCAAGGCAGCAAAGTTGGGGGCGCCCGAATCGCAATTTATTGTGAGAAGGCGAAACCAGCGATGAAGCTTAAGTCGTAACAAGGTATCCCTAGCCGAAGCTGGGGATGGATCACCTCCTTTCTGGAGACGTTATGTGGTTGAGGATTTCTTAAATGCTGAGCAAAGAGCGTAAGCTCTGAGTCGAAGCAAAGATAGCCAAGCGCACATACAATGATCACCTTCACGCGCTTGAAGTTTAACCGCTTCGAGAACAGGTGACAGAGGTTCTAAAGTTCCTCTCTAAAAAAAACTTCCGGGTGAAACCGGAAAAATTCCCACCACTCTTTTGGAAAAGGTCAAATTAAATCCCCCAGAAATGGGGGATTTTGTCTAAAAGAAGGACGATAATTTTTCTATCTTTTGCGAAGTAAAAGGCAAGGTTCTTTGGAGCGGATAGTATAATTAATTTTGACTGCAAGACTAAAGGCACTTATACTTAATACATGATTCCCTGGGTCATTGTTGCTTTTCTTGGTATTTCAGCACTGCTTGTATATAAAAAGCGTTTCACGTCCGAAAAAAGGATTGCGGGCATGTATTATGTCCAGCTCTACTATCTACTTTTGGCGATAGTTGGGCCTCTGGTTTTATTTTATGCAGGCCTGGATATTTATCACCGGATGGAAATCAGAAATTTACCGGTCTCCTCAAATTTGCTTTTGGGGCTATATACGACTTCTTTAGTGATAGCAGCAATTGGTGCGGGAATCCACTCAACTGCCACCTCGGTTTATCAGATGTTAATTAAGGAAAAACAAACCCATTTACAAAGTTTTAAGATTAATGAAATATTTCATCTGAATTTAAGCCATAATCTGCTATTTATCGGAACTCTTCTTGCTTCATTTTTCCTGTCGGTTTTAGAGATTAACCATCCGTCCTCTCGCGATTCGATGTTTTTAAATGCCGGGTCAACAATCACTCTGGGAGTTATTATCGGATTAATTGAAACGATGGCAATTTTAAGAAGTGCCGGGGCAACATTCTCTTCGCACATTAATTATTCCATTTTAGGCTCGGCTGTAGCCAGTCTGGCAATCTTTGTTTTTTGCCGGCCATTTATGACTTCCGTCGATGCTTTTCCTGTGGCATTTATACTATTTTCAAGTCTGGTGACGGTAATGCTATGCCTGATCACAATCACCGCAATCTTTATGACCTCCCACTCTTTAAGCGAGAAAATAGTTAACCGGACTTTTCCGGACGGGCATCCTTTTAGGGAAGTGTTAAAGTTGAAAGTATTTTTGATTAAAATTGAGCGCGAGTGGCTGCAATAAAAATTTGAGTGCAAGCGGGATAATACACCCTCCGACTCTGTCGGAGCCGAACCAAATCGGAGATTTGTTTAGATTTCCGATCCTACATAAAAATTTTCATCTGCACTAAAGCACAGTTGAAAATTTTGAGGTGCAGGCGGGAATCGAACCCGCGCAATCGAGGTTTTGCAGACCCCAGCGTTTCCACTTCGCCACTGCACCAAGTGTGCATATATTACCAAATTAAGTTAGCTTTAGTAAGTTAAATAACTTTACTTTGCTCGTTTATTGATTATAATTTTTGATCATGGAAAGTTTCAGGAGACGGGGGATGGTCTTAACTAATACTCGTGCTCATGTTTATGGTGGGCAGGGAACTCAGCAAGTTGGGATGGGGAGAGAAATATTTGAGCATAGTGAGGCAGCTAAAGCAATCTATCGGAGGGCTTCTGTCACTCTCGGTTTTTCCGTAGAGGATTTATGTTTTACCGATCCTAAAAATGTACTCAGAGGAAATGCCGAGACCGGTAAAATGTCCGATCCTGAGTACGTTCAAGTAGCTCTATTAGTAACTCATGCTGCAATTGATAGCGCATTAATAGAAAGGGGTGTGGGTTCTCCAGGTATTGTGCTTGGTCATAGCGCGGGGCAATATTCAGGAATATTAAGAGGAGAGGGAGTTCAATTTGAAGAGCTGCTTCCATATGTACGCAATCGAGGTCGTATGATGAGGGAACATCATGAGAGGTTAAACCCGAGAATTGCTTTGGCTTTTGGACTGGATAGCGACAGGGTGCAATTACTGCTCAGCTCAGCACGTAAAGTGCTTAATCTAAGAGAAGGTGATCCTTTTTTCCATGAGTCAGTTCGAAATACTGACCGTAGATCTGTTTTGATAGGTCCGGGAGAGCCAGCAGAATACTGGAGTGTATTGTTAGCAGAGGCTGAAAAGCTTAAAGCTAAAATAATCCCTTACTTTGATGTTCCAGCTTCGCATACTCTCTGGTTAAAGATGTTACAGAGAGAATTAAACCAGGTTTTACCTCCATTTACCGATATCAAATTCCCTATGATAAGTGATATATCTGGTCGGCTTATGAGAAAAGCTAAACAACTAAGAGCTAACTACCGCAGACATGTTATAACAGGGGTAGATTGGCAGGGAAATGTCATTACAGCAGATCGATTAGGAGTAGAGTATTATGTTATCATCGGGCCGTCAAAGATCCCAAAAGGAATGATTCTGGAAATTAAACCTGACGCCTCAATTAACACAACAGATACATATGCGGATTTTGAGGTTGCCGTTGAAAAATTTGCAGCTTAAACAGATCTTTGAGTTTGCTCCGCAAAAGATAACAATCTTGCCTGTTTGCTCCGCAAAAGGTAAAATACCTAGGTTTGGGCGCGTAGCTCAGTGGGTTTGAAGATCTAAACGATCTTCAAGCGGGTCAACTGCATTCAAGCTTTCGCAGGAATATAATATTGAAGTTGACCCGGGTAGAGCGCGTTTCTGAGAAGTAATATTTAGAAATGTGATTTATGGGCGCGTAGCTCAGTGGTAGAGCGCGTCTCTGATAAAGACGAGGCCCTTGGTTCGATACCAAGCGCGCCCACCATTTATCACATTTCTAAATAATCTTGCCTGTTTGCTCCGCAAAAGATAAAGACTAGGCCGTGGGTATCGATACTAAGCGCGCCCACCCAAACTAACTTAATTCTCCATTAATATTCCAGCCCTTAATTTCAAGAAGGTTGAGGGGTTGCAGATGAGGTTGCAGTGGGACTTGGAGATAAAATAGCAGATGGCGAAGGCGAAGGGCTGGCAGTTGCTGAAGCTGATGGACTCGGGCTGGGTGAGGGGCTTGGGCTGGGAGTAGCAGAGGCAGAGGGAGATGGGCTTGGTTTAACGGATGGTTTTGGGGTGGCTTTAATTGCAGGCTTGACTGAAGGTTTTGCGGATGGGCTGGGCGATGGTGAAGGTGAGGGGCTTGGTTCGGGTGTGGGACTAGGAGAGGGAGAGCTGGTTTCACCTAAAACTTCAGGTTTAGACGGAAAGAAAACCGATTTAAACCAAAATCCGGAGCCTAAGAGTATAACCAGTAGAAAGGCGGATAAAGAAAGCGTAAGCCGCGATGGTCTGCCCCTTAACATATGAAAGCATTATACACGAATGAAACAACCCCAGGTTTTGCAGGGGTTTTTTAGGGTCTCTTCGAGCTTTTTCTGAATCTTTTCAAATCTTTCTTTTTGCTTTTCCCGCAATCTGTTTAGCAGTATTTGCTGTTTTGCATACATTTCTTTAAAGTCAAAACCGAATTCGATTTCCGGTTTGGGTTTCGGAGTTGAGCTGGCTGCGGGAGTTGCAGAAGGGCTTACGCTGGGCCCGCCGGCCGGCGGAGGTGAAGCCACCGGTGTCGCCGATGGGCTAGGTGAAGCACTTGGGGCTACTGAAGGTGAAGGATCGGGTCCGCCAGCCGGCGGAGGTGAGGCACTAGGGCTCTGTGATGGAGTTGGACTTACAGATGGACTGGGTGAAGCTGAAGGTACTGATTCTTCAAAAATCTTTACCGGCCAATATTCTCCTTCCAAGGCTAAAACCGCATAGGAGCTGGTAAAAGTGTCGCCGGCAAATCCGCTTTGCCATTTGAATGAACCGTTCTCTTCCTGGGTGGAAACCAGAAAGCTCTTAGCTTTTTGGAGCGGTTCTCCTGATTCTCCTAACGATGACAAAGCCATAAACGCCCAGGCTGTTGTTGAGCCGTTTGACGTCTCTCCCGGGAGATATCCAAATCCGCCATCAGGGTTTTGGCCTGACAAAAGATAACTTTTGGCGCTATTAATAGCTGATGTTAACCCTCCATTTAATAGACCCGCATCTTTCCCGGCTTCCAGGGCCTGGATAGCTGCAGCCGTGGTGTCAATATCCGGTCCTGAAGTTTTTGACCAGCCGAAACCTCCGTTTGCACTTTGATTTGCCAGAATAAAATTCAAGGCATCCTGTTTAACCCGGCTGTTAGAGCCGTCTCCTGCCGAAATTAAGGCTAAAAGCCCAAACATATCGTCGTTAATTAAATTGGCATCGCCAATTTGGGAATTATTTGCCAAAGCTTCTAACGCCAGGACATAATTTTTACCTCCGAAATCAAATGGGCTTTGTCCTGCTGCGGTTATTGCTAAGATTTCCCTTTCCCACTCCGTTGCCGAAGCGCCGGATGCCGGTGGATTGGATTGAAGATAGTCCAGCAAACTGCTTTCTGTGCTCTTAACAGTTGCAATATCGATTCCGGCACCGGCAAAAGCCATAGCCGCCCAGCTTGAGACGCCGTTAAATCCGGCAATCTGGCCGTTTGTCTGTTGCTGGGATTTAAGATAATCAATCCCCTTATCTGTAGCCTGGTCAGATTGGGCAAAGACCGGTTGGTTTAAGAATAAAACCACGATCAATCCGAGTATAGTTAGTCTTCTTAAATGTTTCATATTTTCATCTCCAGTCCTATTTTGCTCAGGGTCCTGCCAGCTCGCATCCTACTGTCCGTCCTCGTTACGCTTCGCTCACTACGGGCGCGGCAGCAGGAGACCTGCTCGCTGTCACCCTTCGCAAAATTTACCCGAACTTAAAAACAATTTGATCTCCCGGTTTGACTGTATATAAAGAGCACCCCAGAGGGGAATTGCCGTTAACTTTAAAAGTCCAGTTATTCGACATACCGTTTATCTCCCTGACGTATTGGCTGTTCATGCTCGACATATAAGAGTCATCTAAGGTTAAAGAAGAAATTTTTCCCTGGTCTTTCGCTTTCTCTAAGACCTGGCAGACATTTAAATTGCCGGAGATTTCTATGGTAAAACCTGATCCTTGGATTTCCAAATTAACCGTCTGCGGTGAAATAGAAGCTGAAGGAGAGGGACTGGGGCCGGATCCGCCAGCCGGCGGAGGGCTATGACTTGGAGAGGTACCAGGAGAGGGCGAAGCTGAAGTTGCGCCCAGAACAGCGGGAGAGGAAGCGGTTGAGGGGGCAGGAGCTGTAGATCCAGGAGGGGTTGGCGGAGGAGACGGTTTTATTGAAGGCTTAACTGAAGCTTTGACTGCGGGCTTAAGAGAAGGCTTCAAGGAAGGAATTGGCGAGGGTGACGGGGAAGGCGGTATAGTTATGGCTTGACCCAATACTTCAGGTTGTTTCTCCGCGGTTTCCGAAGCTACCGGTAAAAGAATTGATTTGAAAAACAATCCGGATCCGAGCAAAATAGCTACTAAAAGCCCGGAAAGATATAAAGTTGGTTTTGGTATCTTAATTTTTTTCATCTGTAGACAAGCTCTGCCTATTCTCTAGTGTTGGGTCGATAAAAGGAGTCCAAGAGTCTAAAAAAGCCTCTTTGAGAGGCCGAACTTAAAGGCGTCTCCTTTGATCGAAGGAACTGATTAACGGGTTTTGGGTGTTGGTCCGGCTTTACGGTAGCGTCACTGCGTTGATTCTCACAACTTCTCACCAAAACCTGCAATATTTAAATGTTTCCCGACTATACCACCGCTTATAGTCAGGCTGTCAAGATGGAAGATGGTTTGGAGTGTTCAGCCGGGCAGGATTTTAAGATAAAATGAAAAGAATGGTTACGAAGGATTGGCTTAGGGCACTCATTCTTATATCCCTGTCTCTTCTTTATTTATATTTGCTGGCAACTCCGATAAACCTGGCAACGGCTGATTTAGGCCGTTTTATAAAAAATGGAGAACTAATTTTTAGCGGAAACTTTGAAATACTAACTAAAAATTTTTACTCGTATACTTATCCTGATTTTCCGTTTGTTAACCATCACTGGGGGACAGGAGCGCTGTTTTACCTGTTTTACCAAGGACTCGGATTTACCGGCTTGAGTTTAATATTCAGCTCTATCTCTCTTGTGACTTTTTTGCTGTTTTTTAGCACTGCTTTATCAAAGTCTAACTTTTATATTAGTTTGCTTGTTTCAATAATCCTTTTGCCCCTGCTGGTTTATAGAAATGAAATTCGGCCGGAAATGTTCAGTTATTTATTTATGGGGATCTTCCTGTGGGCCTTAAATAAATATATTGAAGACAAAATATCATCAACAAAGCTGTTTTTACTGAGTTTTACAAGCCTTATCTGGATAAATTTGCATATCTTCTTCTTTTTCGGGTTATTTTTAATTGGAGTTTTCTTTGTCGAAAGTTTAGCTGATTGGTTAGTTAATAAAACACCTGAAGCTCTGAAAAAAATTAAATCACTTGGATTCTTAGGAATAGTTAGTCTGGTCTTAAGTTTTTTAAATCCTGCGGGGGTAGAGGGGGTTTTACACCCACTGCGGATATATGGAAACTACGGCTATCGGGTACTGGAAGAACAGTCAATTCCTTTTCTGGATAAAGTAATCCAGCTCCCGGTTTTAATTTATTTCAAACTGGCTCTGGGATTATTAATTTTAAGCTGGGTAGTTTGGATTTATTTATTGGGACGCAGGTATTTTAAAGAGAAGTTCAGCGCGCGGGGGATTCTCAAAAATATTCTAGAGAACAGGAAGATAACTGACTTAAGTTTAAGTGCAGTTTTTGCTTATTTGGGCTGGATAATGCTCAGGAATTTTACAATCTCGGCCTTATTTTTCCTGCCCATTATCGCTTCAAATTTAAAAGATTTAAGGCCGGGCGAATACACCAAAAGTGAGTTCTCAAAATATTTAATCATCCCTGCCGCAGCGGTATTGTTTATATTTTTGCTTGTTCTGAGTCCTGGCTATTGGGAAAACCGGCCCAGTGGAATTGGATTGATGCCCGGAGTTGAAAGGGCAGGGGAATTTTTTAAAGAGAATAGCCTTAAAGGACCAATTTTTAATAATTATGATATCGGCGGTTATCTGATTTATTTTCTGTATCCGAAAGAAAAAGTATTTGTCGATAACCGTCCGGAAGTTTATCCTGCTGACTTTTTTACTAAAACCTATATACCGATGCAGGAAGATCAGCAAATTTGGGAAGCTAAATCTAAAGAGTATAATTTCAACTCAATATTCTTTTATCGGCAAGACCTAACGCCCTGGGCGCAGAAGTTTTTAAT
>DATDWU010000067.1:0-2864 GCA_035289525.1 Patescibacteria group bacterium
TGTTTAACCAACGACCTGGCCCAGGATTGGGTGGCGGATATCGCCCATAATCCGCGGGAAAGAAGCGACAATTTAGCCGAAAACCAATGCCCGGCTTTTCTGGAGGGGAGGGCTAAACATTTCGTCGAACTGGATGTCCAGGGAGAAGTTATTAAAGTAAAATGATGTTTAATAATCAAGTATCCAAGATACAAGTATTCCAAATAAGGACCAATATTTAATGTTCAAATTCCAAATATTTTGATCATTAGTATTTTGAATTTAAGATTTGTTTGTTTACTTGTATCTTGTTTCTTGGAAAAGCTTTAACAATGTTGCTTCCTATAAACTTATTACTTTTCTGGTATCCCAAAGCCGCGGTTATTTTTGTGCGGTGTTTAAAAAATATCCTGCTTGTTTTAGAGGAAGATCTGGCTGTGGGACTGATGGTCAGGCTTCTTTTGGTGCCGCTCTTTCATGACTCAAGCATTGTCGGCCGGGTTTTAAGTTTTATTTTCCGGTTGGGCCGGATCTTTATCGGCATATTCGGTTTTCTCTGTGCAATCACGGTTGTTTTTGTTTTTTCTTTAATCTGGTTTAGTGCCCCCTTTACCATTTTAATTCTGGCACTAAACTTGTTGCCGGCGTTTCCTTACGCCGATCTATTTTTGATCGGTAATATTACCTTGCTTTTGCTGGGGATTGCTATTTTTATTTATCACGAGATGCACAAAGATTTAAAGCCGGTCTGGAAAATTAATACGGTAGACGATATTTGGAAAACCACCAAATTGAGCCAGAAAGAAATTACCTGGAAAAATTTACTTTCAACTTTTGAATTGAAAATGTTTTTAAACAGCCTGGAGCTTGAGCCACACAATTTTTCCGATGAAGATATACCTGTAGATGCTTCTTTGTTAGCCCGGGTGGTCGAGCTGGCTAAAAAAGCCGGAGCTAAATTTATCACCGAAAGTTATTTTTGGGTGGCAATGCTGGAAAGAGTGCACAGTGTAGAAAATGAGCTGCTGAAAATCAATTTAACGCTTGAGGACTTCAGTCAGGCATTGGATTATCTTGAGACTTCGAGAAACCGCTTCAGAAAAATTTATATCTGGGATGAAGAATTCGGCGTTTATCATCTAAGCGGGGTTAACCGCGGCTGGTTGGGGGCTCCGACACCGGCACTGGATTCAATATCAAGAGACCTGACCCTGGAGGCGGCAAGAACCAGGTTGACCGAATTTATCGGCCGCCAGGCTATAGTCAGCCAGATAATTACCATATTGTCCCAGGAAAAAGACCGGAATGTCATGCTGGTCGGTTCATCCGGCAGCGGAAAATCGACATTAGTCAGCTACCTGGCCAAAATGATTGTCAGGGGGGATGCGCCCGAAGCCCTGGCGACCAAAAGGCTGGTAAAACTGGAAATTACCGATCTGCTGTCAAGCGTCAGAACCGAAGGGGAACTGGCGGAAAAAGTCAAAAAAGCTTTTGAGGAAGTCGAGTTTATTGAAGAGGTCATTATTTTTATTGATGAAATTCATGAGTTAGGCTTAGGTGACGCCGGAAAAAGTTTTAATCTCTATTCATTGCTTCTGCCGTATCTTGAATCTGACAGGTTCCAGTTTATTGCCACTACCGATTCGGCCAATTACGGTAAAGTAATTGAAAAAAGCGCCAGCTTTGCCAGAGTTTTCAATAAAGTCGAATTACCGCCTGCCACATTAGATGACGCCCTGAAGATCCTCTCTTATAAAGCTATAGAAGTGGCCCGATATAAAAAAGTATATTCATCCTTTATAGCAATTAAGTACCTGGTAGAAAAATGCAATGAATTGATTCATTACCGGGTCCTGCCTGACAGCGCTCTACAAATTTTTGAGCACTGCATACCCGAAGCTATAAATCAAAATAAACAGTCAAAGACCCCTTTTATTAATCTGGCTGTTGTTAAATCAGTCTTATCGGAAGTTTCCCGCGTTCCAATTGCCGATATGGACAGTTCAACCAAAGCTTTGCTTCTGAATTTGGAAGATGAAATCCATAAAAGAATGATTGACCAGGAAGAAGCGGTTAAAAAAGTTTCCGATACCTTAAGGCGGGCATCGGCAGAGCTCCGGGAAAAGAGCCGGCCGATCGGGTCATTTTTGTTTGTCGGACCGACCGGTGTCGGTAAAACCGAGCTGGCTAAGACCCTGGCCGAGATATATTTTAAAAATCAGGACGCCTTTGTCCGTTTTGATATGTCCGAATATCAGACCACCGAATCAATCAACCGTCTAATCGGTCAGGGCGATGAACCTGGGGAATTAACCCAGGCGGTCAAAAACCGCCCTTACTGTTTAATACTGTTGGATGAATTCGAGAAGGCCGAGCCGAAAATCCTGAATTTATTCCTACAGGTTTTAGATGATGGCAGGCTGACCGACTCGGACGGCGTGACAACCGATTTTACTGAAACAATAATTATTGCCACCTCCAACGCGGCCTCATTAATGATTGCCGAAAGCCTAAAATCCGGAAAAAATATCGACCAATTAGATAAAGACATCCGGGAAGAGCTGCTTAAAATTTTTAAGCCGGAACTGGTCAACCGGTTTGACGAGATAGTTTCTTTTAAACCGTTAAGCCATGAAGATTTACAAAAAATCGTTAAAATAAAATTGACCTGGCTAAAGGAAATCTTAAAAAAACAGGGATATCTGGTCGAATTTAAAGATGGGGTTACCGGTAAGCTGGCTGAGATAGGCTTTGATGCCATGTTGGGTGCAAGACCGTTAAGGCGGGTGATTCAGGACACGCTTGAGGCAAGATTATCCAGAATGATTCTTGAGGGAAAGTTACCGAAGGGGGAAACATTTTGGGTGGATGAAAGCTACTTATCC
>DATDWU010000068.1:0-16232 GCA_035289525.1 Patescibacteria group bacterium
CAATCCGGCAGAAGTGCTGGGGCAAGGAACTAGCTAACCAGTAACTAAAAAATTATGGCCAAAAAAGACGTTAACATTAACTCGCTACACCAGGCGATGATTGATAAATATTACCGCCCTCTGGAGGACTCTCATCTAATTGAAGTGGGCGGTCAACCCACTCAACTCCCTTATGAAGGCAATGATGGCATCTTCGCTCTATTCAGGAGAAATTTTCCTACTGAATTCCACGGCAATACAGACTTTGATACGGCTACTAAAGAACAGGGAGTCCACCATATAGTAACGGAAACCCACATCTCGCAGCTCCCCGCCCAAAAACAACACGAGCTCAACATGCAAATGGTTAATGAGTATTATTCTGCTTCGGGTAAGCCATCCTCTGAAACCATAAATGAAAGATTAGCTAACCAGGAACTTGTCCAGTTCTTAAAAGATAGGGGTGAAGCAGCCAAGCCTGATTCGTTTGCCGAGGAGCAAGGGGCAAGATCTATTTCTACAGGCGAGCAACAACCAGAAGAGCCGCAAACCGCCGGTGCACCCGAAGGAGGCGAAGAACAATCAGGAACCTCCGGACAATTACCCGGGCGTCAGCCTCCTCCTAGAGTAATAGTGGCAAGGAATTTAACTAATAAGGAAAGATTCGGGACTAAAGAGGCGTATGGAGAATATAAAGCGGCAAATAAAGAATCGCGGGATGAACAGGCAGCCAAGCATTGGGATCAGCGCCGAAAAAGTCGCATGTCAAGTGATGAGTGGGCCAGATACAAAGGAGAAAATAAAGAATCGAGAGACGAGAGAGCTAAGAGGTTATGGGAAAGACGTAAAGCCGGCCTAGCTAGGCCCGGAGCCAGCAAAGCAGGGTGGAATCCTTTGTGGGATTGGTTAACAAAAAAAATAGCCCAAAGCCGGTTAGCTAAAGCTGTTGCCCGGAATTTTATCGACCCTCTTAAACAGATGGTTCAAAACTCCCGAGCCTGGCAGGCCATTGCCCCCAGGATTCAACCTCTTGTTGACCTTGCTAACAAAATTGCCTCACCGTTTAGGGCAGTAAGCCATTGGATGGGCGGACCGGAAAGATGGCTGAATAAAAATATCCTCGATCCTCTCAGTAAATGGGCCAACACCCAAACAATGAATGCGCTTCGGTCAGGCCTTGATTTGGCAAGATCTGGAATCGGCAATCTGGTTAATGCAGCAAAGCAATACATGGGGATAGGCGGAGGAGGGGGACTAAGTGGACTGGCGGCAAGAGAAGCTTTAAGGCAAGCCTTAATAAGAGCTGCCCTTAAACAGGGCTTGCTTGCTGGAGTTCGATTACTGTTCTTCCCATGGACCTGGGTTGTTATCGGGATAATCATTGCCATCATCGGAATCATTGCCTGGCTATACTCAATTATTGATGCTAATAGTGAATGCGGGCAACCCGGCAGAGTAATACTTAATAAAACTGCGAGTAAAGAGAGCTTTGGGTTGGGCGAAGAAATTAAATATACGATTGTGCTTAATTACAATATTAAATGCACCTCTGCTTATCTTGATAAAGTTACCGTCAAAGATACCCCTCCTTCAAGTATTAGCTACCAAACTGGTTCTGCAAAGTCAACAAAAACCATGGAAATTATCGATCCCGCTCAGATTCAGGATGCCACGTCAATCAGTGAACCCGGTTCGGTAGAAACACCACCAATCATCGATACCAGCTTCCCGGCAGCTGATAACATCACTCTTGACGGAAATACTATTATCTGGCAACTTGGAAAAGTAAACTCCAACTATCCGATTACGATGACTTTCTCAGCAATTGTAAACCAAACCGACACCTGGGTAGCTAACCAGGCAACCGTAGGCTATACCATAGTTTCTCGAGGAGCACTTGGAGGATCTTTTTCAGATATAACAGGTTTATTGCCGAACCCCTTAACTCCTCCTCCGGCGGATTGGACAAACACCAAATCCCAAATCATCGCAGCTTATAATAAACATCCTGAGCTTCTTGATATTTATAAACAGGCTGCGTCACAAACAGGGATTCCCTGGCAAATTTTGGCAGGTTTGCACTTTGTAGAAGCCGGCAGCGGACCGGGGCCTGACTCATCCCTTGTAAGCGGCAGAAAAATAGGCCAGGTAGAGCCCGATATCGATCCTAAGAAATGCGCAAACGGTATCACGGGCCCCGGAACCCCCATTCCTCTCGGGGGAGGTTGTGGATTTTCCAATCAGCTAGATAGTGCAATTTATGCTGCCAACCATTTAGCTGAGAAAATCAATAAGGTTCCGTCTACATTTCCTGAGGCCGTGCAGGCAATGTCTATGTATAATGGTGGAGGAAATGCAAACTGTGGAGAGGGACTCCCTTATGGCTTTTGTCCTCCTCAATTCAAAGGCGAGGACGACCCCTATGCAATGGCCGACTTTGATGAGGCACACTCACACGATAAAATGTATAAAATATACTGCTTTGATAGGACCAAGTGTAGTCCTGCAGAGGTCTTTGGAAGACCCGGGGCAATGGGCGTTGTCAGGGCTTTGATTGAGGAAGGATTATGATATTTAAGAAACCACAACTCTATTTAATGTTTGGTCTCGGAGCTTTGATCGTGGTCTTCGCTTTAGTTGCTGCTTTCCGGGGAGGAAGCAATACAAACCAAGTGCCAACCTCTCCCTTGCCAACCCTTAGCCCCTCTTCAGTCCCTGGTTTGAATAACCTGAAGCCTTCGGAGGTTAAACCTATTTTAACCAAAGACGTCCCTTTTAAGCCCGGATCCGAAGGGGGCGGAGTTGATTTGCAGTCCCCGCTTGTTGGGCAGTCTCAAAAAGAAATAGCAAGAATATTGCCTTTCCTGCCTTATGAAAATAACCTTACTACTGCCTCCGGCAAAACAATATCTATTCTTATCCCAAGCGCCCAATACCAAAACACTCCTTGGGTGCTGGATGTCCAGATATTCGGGGTTAATTACCAGGTTAACGAAACAGATACAGATTATACTCTTCAAAGAGAGTTATTTCTTGCTGCTGCCTCAAATGTCTTTGTATGGATGAAAGCTAGTGGCATCGATCCTGAAAAAGTAATTATTAGCTGGGGAGATAAATCTTATGTAAGAGAAAGTGCCGATAAATGGTTAAGTGAATGAAAAAAGGAATATTGATTATTTTAATTTCTGTTCTCAGTCTGACCTTAGGCAGGTCAGTTTTTGCTCAAACTGAAGGACTTGAGCCGGGACTTACTGAAACCCTTGATCCTCCTATAACAGAACCCGGCTCTGAAACAGTACCTGCAGCTGATGCAAACCAAGCTCAAGCTCCTTCTCGATCTCTGACGGGTGTCCCGACAACCCAGCGAACAAACACTAGCAATATGTCTTGCGTTAGAGTTGGCGCTGCTGATGAGTCAACTAAGCCGGCGATTTGTAGCCAACAAGGCCAGGCTGAAGAAGGTGGCTTTATCGGACCAATTGGAGGTTTTACTCCGACAATAGAATACTGCGGTGATGACCCAATGGGCAACCCGTTAATGTGTTATAAACCCGCCTATGTCTTTTATTGCCAGGGGGACTCTCGGTGGGCTAATACCTGCAGCATGATTAGCGCGGGCTGCGGACCCACAACTATGGCAATGATTTTTAGCGCTTATGGAGATACGATTACCCCCCCTGATATGGATAAAACTTTCCAGCAAAGAAAATGGCGGGCTTGCGGGGATAATGTCAGTTATATGCAAACAGCCATACAAGCGTTGTTGCCCGAAAACGGCTACGAATATCATCAGCTCGGAGTCCCGCTTAATTTGTCACGGGCTCAGGAGTATCTTAACGCAGGTTATTTAATTATCGGCTCAACTTTCGGCCACATATTTGTAATTGACGGAGTCAATCAGGCAAACAATACCTTAAGATTAAGAGATCCGGGGAGGTGTGAAAATAAGGACGGAGTTGTCAGGCCTGCCAGCGCTCCCTGGGCTGGACAAGCCTTGATGTATGCTTATGCTGTAAAGAAGAAGGTGAGATAATAAATCTATGCAATTAATGACTCATTTTAAAGTGATAGCTATCCTCTTAGGACTTTCAATAATTTTTTTGACTGTCATTGTAATCGGGACAAGCCTTACTTCAACCCCCTCACCCACCCAATCTCCTGCTCCCCTCCCTAAGACTGTCCAACCAACGTCATTCCCTAATTTAGCGCCCCCTTCAATTTCGCCCACAGCTTCAATTGACACCAGTTTTAATACTTACAGCGAGGACTATCTAAGACAGCAAGAGGAGGCAACCAAACAGGAGCAACAAATAGCCACCCAATCCCTGCTTGTATCACACTTTGTTGACAAACTACCTGTCCAAGGCCAGTATATTAAAGTTACGTACAACATTTATAATAACCAAGTCTATCTTGAGTATAATAGAATTGACAAAAAAAAGGCTTTAGCCGAATTTGTAAACCTACTAAAACAAAACCAGATAGAGGATGTCAAATGGTTATATAATTTAAAGATTATCGAGTTATGAAATTATCACGAAATATTATTATTGCTATTATTGTCGCTATCGGTCTGGTTCTAATCGCTATTTTTAACTTCGGCTTTGGGGGGCAGGCAGTACCGGTAGTTGATAATTCCCAAAACAAAGCCCAAGAGACTGCAGAAGATACCGGCGGAGAACCGAGGCTGATATCGAGCACCCCGCCCGAACTGTTTAAAAAACAGCCTCTGGTTTTTGCGCCGGATAAAGTTATTGAGCTTCATTTTAATGCCGAGCTGGAAAACGGACCGGAAACCAAACTGGTTTTTGACCCGCCGGCCGATGTTGAAGTAAAACTTTCGGCCGACTCTAAAACTGCCATAATTACCCCCAAAAAGCCTTATAAATTGGGTCAGGGCTATACTTTATTCATCAAGCCCGATGCCAAATTAAAAGGCGGTAAAACACTGGGAAAAGGCTATGATTTGCATTTTAATATAGTTAATTACTCCGGCATTTAACCGCTTCGCGTAATAACCAAGCAACAAGATACAAGTCGTCCAAACAATACTTAAAGATACAAATTTCAAAATAGTTTGATATTTTGAATTTGAGATTTGTTTATAACTTGTTTCTTGTATCTTGGAAAACTTAATTAATGCGTACCGGCATCACTATATATTCCAGACCCTGGCCGGGAAGAGGACTTAGCCGGGCGGCCGATAAACTGCCTGAAAATTCAATATTCAACTGCTCACCCGGACAAGAAGAGACCGCATCAAGCAGGTATTTTGAATTAAAAGCAACTTCCAGTTCCTGACCGCTTACTTTGGCTTCAATTTCATCATCCTGATTGCCTAACTCCTTGGTTTCGGAAGCCAGTTTGATACCGGCCGGTGAAACTTTAAGTTTAATTACATTAGCTTCACCTTTGGCAAAAACCGAAGCCAGTTTTAGCCCTTTAACCAGTTCTTCTTTATCGGTAACAGCCACTGCAACATGATTGGCGGGAATGATTTTTTCCCAGGAAGGAAAGTTTCCCTCGATTAGCCTTGAAGATAAAACTGTTGAACCGAGGGTAAAAACCACCTGATTTTGATTGTCGGTTGTTGAGAATCCGACCGATTCAAAAGACTCATCTTCTTCGGCTATTAACCTGACCAGTTCATCCAGAGTTCTTCTTGGGATTAAGGCTTTAAAATTAATGCCTTTAAGTTTTTCATTGGCGTAAGTTTTGTGGGCCAGGCGGAAGCCGTCAGTTGCCACAACTTCAAATTTGGAATCCTTTATTTCCGTCAGGATTCCGGTCAGGACCGGCCTGCCTTCATCAACTGCCGAGGCAAAACTGATTTGGGGAATAGTTTCTTTAAAAACTTCCTTGGGAATCTGCGTACCGGTTTCATCGGAGCCGGGAATTGCCGGAAACTCCTGTGAAGAAAGCCCGACCAAATCAGCTTTGAATTTACCGGCTTTAATTTTTAGAACCTCTCCTTCTGTTTGGAGTTCAATCTCCAATCCCTGCAAAGAGGAAATTACTTCATTTAAAGTTTTTGAGGGAACCGTAATGGCCCCGTCCTCGAGAATATTGGCGTTGACCATCTTTATAACACCGACTTCCAGATTAGTTGCCGAAAGTTTTAATTTCCCCGAACCGGTTTCCATTAAGATATTTCCCAGTACCGGCAACGTCGCCCGGACACCAACAGAACGGGAAATTGACTGTAAAGGTCCTATTAAATCCTGTTGTAAAATTTTTAAGTGCATAATTTAGTTTGGAGTGAAGAGAAAAGAGGAAAGAGAAAAAACATCTTGAAACTACTATAACCTTCTTACTCTTCACTCCTGACTCTTTACTATTATCTTGTCCGGGCAGACATGAACTGATTTATTTCCGATTCTGTAATCTTAATCAGGCGGAAATTAATCCTTCCTTCCATTATCAGCTTTTTAATATGTTTCTCCTCGTCTGTCAAGACAAATGATTCACCGGATTTAACTTCAATAAAATCAATCCGGTCATTATTCTTTATACCGATAAAATCGATCGGCCAGCCTAGCGGAATAATCCGGTCATAATCATACCTAAGCTCAGCGTAAGTTAAAAGCTCGGCGACTTTACCTTTCTGGGGATTGATTGAGCCCTGGATTGTCTGCAGAATCCGCAGTGGCAGGTTATCCACCTTCTTATAAAGGTCAATAATATCCTGTGGAATATCCTGCGGTTTTCTGGAATGAACCCTTCCTACTAAATAAGCAACTAACAAAGCTAAAAGTATTAATCCTGCATAGATTAAATAATTATCCATTAAAGGTTTTACAATTCTACAATTTGAACAGTTTTTGTACAAGTTTTCCCCAAAAACAGTGTGTACAACTCTCCTTATTACTTAATATAAAAAAATAGTAATAGCTATCAGTAGTAACTGGGGGTATGTTGAGATCCCTCCGTTTCGAGACTACTTTCGGTAAGACTTTCGTGTTGAAAAACGTAAATTCCGGTGGACAAGTTTGGGGATAACTGCTATGGACTTGTGGATAAATTGGGGATAAGTAAAAAACAAATGTAAAATTTAAAATTTACAATGCAAAAATTAAGGAAGTTTTATATTGGATAAACTGATTTTAATATTTACACTTTAATCTTTAATATTTAGTTGATTCTTAATTTCTATCATCACCCTTTGTATTTCCCTATCCCGGCCGGCCAGTTCCCTGATTTTTTCTACACCGTGCATAATGGTGGTGTGGTCTCTTCCGCCCAGTATTTCCCCTATTTTTTCGAAAGGGGTTTTACATTCCTCATAAATTAAAAACATGGCAATCTGGCGGGGAAGGACCAGCTCCTTCTGGCGGCGGGGGCCGGTGATCTGATCCATACTGACTTTAAAATACTTAGTCACACTTTCCAGGACTTGAGAAGGGCTTAAGTTAGCCGGTTTTTCGGTTTCGCCTTTCCCTAAAACCCGTCTGACTTCTTCAATTGTCAGTAAACTTGAAGACAGCCGCCTTCTTTGTAAAATCTGGGTCAGTTTTCCTTCCAGTTCGCGGGTGTTTGAAGTAATTCCCTGGGCAATCAGATTTAAAAATTCTTCAGGCAGGTCCTCTCCTTTCTCCGACAGTTTGGCTTTTAAAATTGCCATCCTGGTGTCAAAATCGGGCAACTGGACATCAACCATCAATCCGCCCTGGAAGCGGGAGGCCAGCCGGCTCTCCAGTTTTTCTATTTCGTTAGGCGGCCGGTCCGATGTAAATACCAGCTGGGAGTTTTTAGAATGAAGATCATTAAAGGTATGGAAAAACTCTTCCTGGGTCGAGTCCTTGCCTGAGATGAATTGGATATCGTCAATTAATATAATATCGCAGGAGCGGTATTTATGGCGGAAAGCATCCGTTGACTTGGTTTTTATAGAGTCGATAAAATCATTCATGAATTTTTCAGAAGGCGCGAAGACGGCTTTAGTTTGAGGGTTTCTTGCGATTAAGGCATTTCCGATGGCGTGCATCAAATGGGTTTTTCCGACACCGGAAGGACCGTAAATATAAAGCGGGTTATAGGAAATACCGGGATTTTCAGTGACGGCCTGGGCTGCGGCAAAAGCCAGATTATTAGTCAGCCCGACGACAAAATTTTCCAAAGTGTACTTAGGGTTTAAAGTAAAAGCCTGATGTTGGGGTTTTGTCTGGACCTGGAAATAGTCTTCCGGTTCGGATTCGGGCCGGGCTTTTTTTAATGCCAGACTGGAGTCGATTTTAAAATCTATGCGGACCGGCCGGCTTAAGATTTTTGAGGCAGTTTCCAGAATAACTTTTTCATACCGCCGGAGAATCTCACCTTTATGGAATGATGAAGGAACCTTTAAAACAATCAACCCTTCGGCAACCGAGTCAATCCTGGTTTGAGAAAACCAGGCCTTAAAATTCTGAAAAGAAACTTGCGGTTTGATCTCAGTTAAAATTTGACTCCAAAAAGCTTCACCGTCCATTGGAGAATCAATATAGTGGACAAGTTATCCCCAGTAAAGAGGGCTCAAATACCAACTACTGGATCAATGTAAATAATGCAAAATTTAAAATTCAAAATGAATGCGACCTGCTGTGCAAATATTATAAAATTGCTTCGCGAAACTTCCACAATTTCTACTTTTGATTTTTGACCTTTAAATTTGTTATACTTCCCTTCTATGTCAACCAAGCGGACCTATCAGCCTAAGAAACTTAAAAGAGCCAGAAAGCACGGCTTTTTGTCCCGGATGCAAACAGCTTCCGGTAGAAATGTTATTAAAAGACGCAGGGAAACCGGCCGAGCCAGGCTCTCTATCTAAATGCTTCCAAAAAACAAGCGGCTTAATCTTAAGACCCATTTTCGCTGGGTAGCATCGGGAAAATCATTATCGCACCCTCTTTTCAAGCTCTTTTACAGATTCGGCGATAACCCGGATCCGAGAATAGGCGTTTCTCTGGTTTCAGCCCAATTTAAACAATCTACCCAAAGAAGTCAGGCAAAGAGAATCTGCTTTAGAATAGCGGCAGGATTATATAGTCAGTTGCCAAAAAACCTAAATTTAGTTATCATGCCTAAAGCTCAAATACTTGACACGGACAGCCGGTTACTAAGTAAGGAGCTTACAAATGCAATTTTTAACTTGTAAACTAATTGATATTTACCAGATATTTTTTTCCTTCGATAGAGGTTTATTGATGTTTTTAGCGCCCGGCGGAGCTTGCAAGTACCAGGTTAGTTGTTCCGAATTCACCAAGCTTAAGATTAGAGAGATAGGGGTAATCGGGGGAATCAGGGAAGGAATAAGGAGGATTATCTCATGCCGGTAGTAGGTGATATTTTTAACACATTATTATTTGCGCCTATTGTAAATCTGGTTGTTTTTGTGATCAGGATTTTGGAAGCTTCCGGAATCCCGGGGGCTCTGGGTTTTGCCATCATTCTTTTAACAATCGGCATCCGGGCTCTGATCTGGCCGCTGATGGCGACCCAGATGAAATCGGCTAAAAAGATGGCGGACCTAAAGCCCCACCTAGAAAGCCTTAAGAAAAAGCATGGCAGCGATAAACAGGCTCTGGCCGCAGCCCAGATGGCTCTTTATAAAGAACACGGTATTAATCCGGCCGCCGGCTGCCTGCCTGTTTTGATTCAAATTCCTCCGATGATCGCGATCTATCAGGTCATCTTTGCTTTTTTCGAAGGAGATCCGGGACTCTCGAAAATTAATAATGTTTTATACAACCCGGCCTGGAAGCTGACATCAAGCCCTGATTTGCATTTCTTCGGCCTTAATCTGGCAGTAAAACCGTCTGATTTTCAAACGGCCGGCTTTTTGGTTTTGTCGGTACCGGTTATCACCGGGCTGTTGCAGTTTGTTCAGTCCAAAATGATGGCTCCAAAGCCGGTTAAGGAATATCCGTCGGACTCTCCGAAAGAGAAAAAAGAAAAGGAAAGCTCAGAGGACACGATGGTAGCCGTCCAATCTCAGATGACATATTTAATGCCGGTCATGATCGGTTATATTGCTTTTACTTTTCCTTTAGGTCTGGTTCTCTACTGGAATACACTGACTTTGATCGGAATCTGGCAGCAATACCGCATCTCCGGCTGGGGCGGACTGGCCGGCCTCATTAATAAGGCCAAAGGATACTCAGCCTTGAAAAAATCCTGAGAGTATGGGAAAATCCCGTAGCTGATGATTGTCACAGATCTATAGCGGATTACCGCTGATATTTGTATCCGCGCAAATCTGTAATTAATCCGCGGCAATCGATTTTTAATATGGAAGAAAAAGTTTCGGAAATTTTAGAAAATATTTTGGGCCTTTTAGGGCTTGAGGGTTCATTTGAGGTTGAAGAAAAGGAAGACGCAGTTTTCGTTTCAATCGATGCGGTAGATCCGGGTGTTTTGATCGGTCGTGGCGGTGAAACTTTGGCTTCCTTACAGCTGATAATGAACTTGATCGTTTCCAGACAAATGCTAGAGGATAAACAAAAACGGGTTATTGTTGATGTTTCTTCATGGAGAAAATCAAAAGAAGACGAGCTCTCATCAAAAGCGGCCGGATGGGCGGAAACAGTAATTGAAACCGGCGAACCAATGGAGCTTATGCCGATGCCGGCTTGGCAAAGAAGGATAGTCCACTTGGCCATCGAGCAAACTCCGGGTGTAAGATCGGAGAGTATCGGCGAGGAGCCGGAACGGCGACTGGTAATTAGTCCTGACACAGACGAGTCATCCCCCGATAAAAAACAAGCTGCCTAAGCCTGAAATTGTTAAAATTCAAACGCGCGCTTTTAAATCTAGAGAGATTCTTATTTTTCCTGACCATTTTATTTTTACCCACTCAACTCGGAAAACACTTCTGGCCTGAAGCCAGCTTTATCTACTCGCTCAGAATCGATTATCTCTCCCCCACAATCTATTTCTGGGACATTCTGGCGGTTTTGCTACTGGCGGTTTATTCTCTGGCAGTTTACCTGGGTTTCACCAGGTTAAACTTAAATAACAAGGCAGCTATCTTATTCGGCATATTCTTTCTGGCCCAAATCTTGTCCGGTTTCTACTCGGTTAATCCGCTGGCAACTTTAATCAGACTGAAGGAGTATCTTCTGGCAGCCGCTTTCGGACTCTACCTGACAGGTATAAATTTTCCAAGAATGAAGGGTTATTTATTTTCAGGCTTACTTCTGGCGGTTTTGTTCTCGTGCTTGCTGGGAATAATTCAGTTTCTAACAGGCCATTCAATAGGTTTTTGGATTTTAGGAGAACGCAATTTTAGCGTAAGCACCCCGCTTGTAGCTAAGTTTAATTTTTATGATCGGGTTTTTTTGCGGCCTTATGCTACATTTTCCCACCCCAATTTGCTGGCCGGGTTTTTGATCGTTACCCTGCCGCTTCTTTTGACCGGAATAAGAGGCAAATTAAGCGGATTAAAACTTATCTTTAGCCTGCTTGCTGCCACAACGGTATTAACTACTTTCTCCCGGCCGGCTCTACTTTTGAGTGGGATACAACTGATATTTATTTACAGGCGGCTTTGGAAATTAATTTTAGTATTGGCTGCGATAGTCGCTCCTCTTCTGGTGGTCAGGTTTGTTTCTGTTTTTACTTATGACACCCTGGCAGTTTTAAGGCGACAGGAGTTGTCAGATTACGCGGTGAAACTTTTTCTGGAAAACCCGTTGCTGGGAGTTGGTCTCGGCAATTTTATCAATCACCTGGCAATCGACAAAGTTCTGGTTGGGACCAGCCGGTTTCTCCAGCCTGCCCACAATATTTTCCTGCTGGTTTTATCCGAAACAGGAATACTGGGCTTTCTGGCCTTTTCGGCGGTCATTGTCTCGGCAGTTTTTGAGAACCTAAAAAAGCGGGCCGCCCTGGCCAAAGTGCTAACAGCCGACTTATTAATGATAGTACTTCTAGGCTTTTTTGATCACTATTTTTTGACCTTACCCCAGGGCCAAAGACTGCTCTTTATAATCCTGGGATTAAGTTTCAATCCGCTGACTTTGTCCGGCAAAAAAAGATGAAACTTGATTTTAGTTGCCCGGGGCACTATTGTTTAAAATCATGGATTTAATAATAAATACCGACGGCGCTTCAAGAGGCAATCCCGGCCCGGCTTCCTACGGGTTCGTTTTGAAATCAAAAGACGGCCCGATACTTCATGAAGAAGGCGAACAAATCGGAATAACAACCAATAATGTTGCCGAATATACTGCAGTGATTAAAGCTTTTGATTATATAATCAAAAAGTTTTTCAGAAAAGCCCCGCATAAAATTGAAGTGGTTTCGGATTCAAGACTGGTGGTTGAACAGCTTTCCGGACGCTTTAAAATTAAAAGTCCCAATTTAATGCCTCTGTTTGACAAAATTAAAACGATGGAGTTTGAGCTGGGCAGAGTTTTTTACCGCAGTGTCCCAAGGGAAGAAAATTTTCTGGCCGACCGCCTGGCTAACAGGGCTTTTGAGAAATGATAAAACCAAAATGAAAGAATCGGCTCTCTACCTGGATTTTATTAAACGGAACTTGCTAATTCTGATAATCCCTCTTCTTACCGGTATCCTGGCAAGCAGTTTTCTTTTAAGTCAGGTAACAATCCAGACTAAAATCGCCCAGTCTTTTAAAATGATTTACAACCCGGCTGATCTAAACCAGTCGCTGGCCTTAACCGATCAGGCTGTAGCCGAGCTTAGAAGTCAGAAGTTTGCCTCTCTTTATCCGTCTGCAAGCACTACAATCTATAAATCGGGCCCCTTGCTTATTAGTATTGAGGCAGTTTCGGCTGATAATCAGACGGCCTACGGACTTTTGCTTAAAGAGACCGGTTATTTAACTCAAAACTTTTCGGTTACCCAAATAACCCAGCCTGTGGTAACCCGGGTTGAGCCAAGCGCAGTTAAATACTTACTGACAGGAATGTCGGTGGGTTTTTTGATTGGATTGGTTTCTGCTCTGATCAAAGAGTATCTGAAAAATTACTAAGACCGCTCCGTAGGCGGTTGAGGCCTAATCCGCACTTGAACTTCTCCACGTAAGGGGCTACGATTTATTTGTGGAAGAATCTGCCGATTCACGAATCGATAAAACTAGTAATCTCGTTTCACGAAACCGACCCGTGGCACTGATAGTCAATGCTTGCACGTTGTTGGGCAGTTTTTTAGCCAAACGGCTACTGGAAAAAAGTATTCAGGTGGTTGCTCTTGATGACTTCTCAATTGCCGATAAATCAAGAGTTGAGTCGGTTAGTAAGGACAAAGATCTTCATTTGGTAAATTTGGCAATTGACCATGACACTTCTGTTGGAAGGATTCAGGATTTAAACCTGGCCAGACTGGATTATGCCTTTTTTATATCCTCACAGGAAATTCCTGATGCAATTTTAGGTCAGGGAGTTATCAATTTTATCAACGTTGCCAGCCTGTTGAAGCAGGAGGCCTCGGGAAGCGAGGGCCGTAAACTACTGGACCGTCCCAAGCTTGCTTTTGTCAGTTCGATAAATTTGTACGGCCGGTCTTTAAGCACTAAGGACCGGGTCATCAGGGAATCTGAGGAAAAGTTTGCCAAGGGGGTTAAGCATTTTAAGCTAAACGGGCGCGTTGTCAGGCTGGCCGAATTATTCGGGCCCGGTATGGAGCTGGATAGTGCAAGCCCTCTTTCAAGACTAATATTAGCTTTTCTAAACGATAAGCTGGAAGATGAAAAAATCAGCTTGGATTTTTCCGAAAGAGGCTTGTTCATAGAAGATGCAGCCCTGCTGGTTGAAAAGTCGGTCCTTTCCGGAGCTACAGCCAATAAGATTTACGACGGAGCACTGCTTAATCCGATCCGCTTATCTGAAATTAAACAAATTTTGTCAAGTCCGGTCTGGTCAGGAGAGAACCCGCCCGCTTTAACAAAACTACCTTCCTGGCCGACACCAAACCTGGTTAAGACCATGAAGGAACTATCATGGTCTCCGAAGACTCCCTTGGTAGAAGCTTTAAAAAAGACTACAGCTTATTTTAAGGAAAGGCCGGATTTGATACCAAAATCCGAGCCGGCCAAACTCAATTTTAAACCCGAAAAAAGCTGGTCCTTCAGCGGCAGCGGATTTTTAAATAAGGATGAGGATAAAGATAAAGATAAAAAGAGGGAAACAGGTGAAGAAAGCAAAGGTGAAGAAAAGGAAAATAAAGACAGAAGCAGTTTTGATAGCGAACTCAAAAAGGAAAAGGACAAATCCCTGGCCGGACGGTCAAAAAAAACTTTAGTCTTTCTGGTTTTGGCCGGGATTATCGGTTACGGTTTAATATGGCCATTTATCTACTTAGGCTATCAGGTTTTGAGTATCAGAAATCACCTGGTAGTCTCAAGGGCTTATTTAGAAGAAGGGAATTTTGACCGGGCCGAGGGTGAGATAAAAACTGCCCAGGCCGGTTTAGCTAAGTATAAGGAAATTTTTGACGGTGCCGGCATCCTGAAAAAGATACCCAAAGTCAGTGACGGAATGCGGAAGGGGGAGGAAATTCTGGATATCACTTCCGAGGGAGTGGACGGCGCTCTTTATGCAACTCAGGGAAGCCGGTCGCTTTTTGAAACAACCAAGATAATTTCAGGCGAGTCAAGGGAAGATCCGGGCAAATATTACGAGAAAGCCGAAAGAGATTTAGGGTTTGCCGCCGTAAAATTATCTAAGGTCTACGCCAACTTAGGCGATCCGGCCTTAAAACAAGGAATGCCGGACTTTATTTCAAACCGGATTGATGATTTGAAAACAAAAGTCGGCTTTTATCAGTCTCTGGTTGAGCAAACCCGGGCAGCCAGTAAATTAATGCCTAAAATCACCGGACTGGAAGGAAAAAAATCTTATCTGGTTCTTCTGGAAAACAATCTTGAGTTAAGACCTACCGGTGGATTTATCGGATCTTATGCCAGACTCGATTTCGATAACGGCCGGTTGGCCAATATTAAGGTAGACGATATTTACAGCCTGGACGGGGCATTAAAGGAAGTAATAACACCGCCGCCGGACCTAAAAGCCGATTTAAACCTGGAAAGACTTTATCTTAGAGATTCAAATTTCGATCCTGATTTTCCGACTTCAGCCAGGCAGGCCGAATTCTTTTACCGTAAAGAGGCGGGGGAGTCGGTACACGGTGTGATTGCTATGGACCTTAAGGCATCTGGTTATTTATTAGATGCGGTAGGAGGGCTGGAGTTACCCGAATACGGTGAATCGGTAACAGGCGATAATTTATTCGAGAAATCGGTATCCCATGCCGAAACAAATTTTTTCCCCGGCTCTCAAGCCAAAAAGAATTATTTAACATCATTACAAACCCAGCTGTTTAATAAAATATTCTATTTATCAAAGCAAAATTGGCCGGCTATTGTTCAGGCCTTAAGCAAGTCTCTAAAAGAAAAGCATATCCTGATTTACCTGGAAGACCCATCGCTTTTTTCGTACTTATCCTCCAGTAACTGGTCAGGGGTATTTCCCAGACAGGCTGAAAACAGGGAGGGCGAAAGCAGGGATTTTCTGGCAGTTATCGAATCCAATATGGGCGCCAACAAGGCAAATTATTTCCTTCAGCGGAAATATACTCTGGACTCGGCATTTACCAAAGAAGGCAAGATCATGCATAAATTAAAAATTGCTTATAAGAATACCTCGCCGTCTGAAGTATTTCCGGCCGGAATTTATAAAAACCGGATTAAGGTTTACACTCCGCTAGGCAGTAAGTTGACCAGGGCACTTCTTGGCGAAACCGACATCACCAAGCAGTTTATCGGTTTTTCCGATTACGGCCGGAGTGCATTTTCCAGTCTGATTCAAATAGCGCCAAAAGAAGCTAAGACGCTAATTTTGGAATACGAATTGGCCGAGCCGCTAATGTTTAGAGATAATCTAAGTGTTTACAGAATGGAGATATTCAAACAGCCGGGAACTATGTCCGACCCTCTTGACTATGCTTTGACTTACCCGATTAACTTTAAACTGGAAGAAAAACCGGGAGAGGGGTCAAGCGGTGTTCAGGAAGTAAAAATTAAAACCGATATGCAAACAGATAGAGTATTTCAGTTTAAAGTAAAGAAGTAGTCTCACTCCCGGTATGTAAAGTTAAATATCCGGCACTAACACTTAAACAAACTGGTCGGGAGTTTTCATTTCTAAGCTCATATGTGGTCTCTTGTTGTGATAATACACTAAATATTCTGTCAGTTCTTTCTCCAGGCTCGGAATATCATTTGGTTTAAACTTACCCCAGCCTAAACACTCTTTTCT
>DATDWU010000069.1:0-14327 GCA_035289525.1 Patescibacteria group bacterium
ATCCCGGACTCGTTTAAAATTTTAATGAATAAATCGTCAAACTGGATATTTTTACCAAGGCTTACCCAGCCTTTAAACAGTTCATAAAATTTAACTATTTTCGGATCAAGCTCGCCTTTTCCGGCTTTTTCTAAAAGTTCAAAAACAGTAATCTTTTCATCCCTTGCCTGCCGGTTTAATTTAAAAACTTCAAACGGATCAATACCCAAAACATCAATCCCCAGCGCCTTAACCAGCTTGGCATCGTTGCCGAAATCACCAACCGCTTCAAACAGCATTAATAATCTTCTCACCCAAAGATCGGATAAAATGTCCAAGTCGGCGTCTATAACGAAGGGAATTTTTTTGCGTTTCAAAAAATCGGCCAGTTCTGAAAGTTCGAAATTGCGCCTGGCTAAAACGGCTATCTCCGACGGATCCGCTCCATTTTTCATCAATTCTTCAATTTTTGAAGCTATAAATTCGAACTCGCCGAAATAATCATTTATAGCCGCTATTTTAATCTTTCCACCCTTTAAGCTTTTCCCCGAAACCAGTTTAATTTCCTCGATCAGAATATTGGCACTGACATTTTTAGAGATAAAAGAAACTGAGGCATCTAAAATTGTCTGGTGAGACCTGTAATTAAGGTTCAAATTGATGAGCTTTGCCTCCGGATACTTTTTCTGGAAATACAGAAAGTTCTCAAGTGATGCTCCCTGGAAACGGTAAATGGCCTGCTTTTCGTCGCCGACCACGAATAAATTCGGGGTTTCGTAAAATGAGGCTAAAAGTTCAACCAGCCTGTTCTGCGAAGCGTTGGTATCCTGATGCTCGTCCACTAAAATATATTGGTACTTTTCCTGAAATAAAATCAGGAGTTCTTTTTTCTGCTCTAAGACTTTTATTGTTTCAATAAGCATATCGTTAAAATCATATTTTTTGTTTTTAATAAGCGTCCCCGAATATGCCTTATACACCTTTATAAACTCTTCCAGTTTATCCATATTTTTGATTTCATCCGCATATTTTCCTTTCATTTCCCCTTTATATCTCCCTTTTTCGTGGTAAAGATCGGGAATATTTTTAAAATCCTCCCGCTGAATTGTTAATACTTCCGACAACTTTTCCGGACTGATTCCCTCTTTTTTCAGGTCTCCTATGGCTGCCAAAATGTCCTTAACATAAAAAAACGTATCTCCCCAGGGCCTGAGAATTTTTAAATCGGTACTTTCAATTATTTTCTCAAGATATTCAATTTGCTCGTCTTCACTTATGCTCTGCGACGAGATTAAATTACCGAACTCCTCAGGATAGTTTTGAATGATTGAATTGGCAAAAGAATGAAATGTTGAAATCTCAACTCGGTACCCGGGAGTGCCTATTATTTCCAGAAGCCTCTGGCGCATCTGAAACGAAGCAGACTCTGAAAAAGTTAGAGCCAGGATATTTTCCGGATTAACTTGAGTCTTAAGCAGGATATTGGCAATTCTTAAAGTCAGGACCTGAGTCTTGCCTGTTCCCGGTCCGGCAACAACCAGCACGGGACCTTCTATTGAATCGACCGCATCTTTTTGAGATTCATTTAACTCCCTGTAAGCTTTATCAAACAGTGTTTGCATGAGGACAAGATTATACCAAAGGATAGCCCGATAAAAGGATTTAAAGAAGGAGTAGAGCCGCTGCTCCGAGTATCACCAAACCTATCCCGGCTCCGCCAATAATCATTGTCTGATCTAACGCACCGGCCGGAGGCAAAGTTGGTTGGGGCTGAGCCGGGGGCTGGCAGCAGGTTGCCTCTGAGGGATTCCTGGCGCAATAACTTTGATACTCGGTCTTGGTACAGTAGTTTCCTCCTGCAGCTTCAATACAAATGTATCCTGTCTGACAGGGAATGCTGCTGCTGCAACCGATAAAACCGCAGGCAACCGGGGTTGGTGTCGGAGCAGGAGTGGCCGGGGGAGGTGTTGCTACCGGAGGCACGGATGTTGGCACCGGGGTTGGAGAAACAAAAGCATCGGTTTGACAAAGCAAGCTATCTTCATTTGTGGCACCAACAGTACCGCAATTACTTACCGCCGAAACCTGGCAATTATAAGTTCTGCCCTGCACAACCGGAAATGAGGTCTGTGTACCTGCCACTGAATCGGTTTTAATAACTGCTCCCGTTTCAACTTCAGTTACTTTAACATTGTATGTCGAAGCGCCTGAAACAGAATCCCAAACGCAACCGGCTTTATCAAACTGGCAGGTTTCCCCCGACTGGCCTACTTCGCATAAAGGATAGCTTAGAGTAACCGTTGCCGGAGTGGCCGGTGCCGGACAGCTTGCTCCCTGGGATCCGGTTCCCGAATCGGCAGCTTGCTGGGCACTGGAGAAAAAGGTTTGCGGATTAAGGGCTAGGTAAACGCCTGCACCTATTGCCGCCAAGAGAAAAATTACTACCACAACTGTAATAATGATTTTTTTGTTCATAGGGGAAGTTGTCTGGGCATGATATTTCTAGCTATAACTAAGAATACACTAATCAATTACCAAATTAAAACAGTGTCTCGTCAAATTTGAACATAACAAACCGGCAATTATCGGTATCTAAAAGTTTGACGAAGTTGAGTTTTGATAGCTGAAGATTACTTTGGGACTGGGTCAAAGGAGAGGGTGAAGGACTTCCGAGCTGAGCAAGCACTTCACCGACAAGCGGACTAACTTTTCCGTCATTAAACAATTTACTTACGGTCTTAACAACCCATTCCAATCCCTTTGGGGTAAAAGGTTTTATAATTTCTTCTGGGTTCGCTTGTGTGTTAAACACCGGAGATGAATCAGCTAATTCGGCAGCTGAAGCCGTAATTTTCTTCGGTTTACACCGAACATCAGCAAAAACCCGATATGTTGCGCCCCTGACAACTGCCGGCGGGGCTGTACTCCAGGCTGCTTTAAACCTGACTTTATCGGAATTGTTTTCAACTATCGTCGGTGTAATCGGGTTAGATTTGGCAACCACCTGGTTATCCCGGGTTAATCTGAATGTAATATCGGCAATCTCGGCTTTTTTTGCATCAGTGCCGGCAACTTTGCCAAAAGCTTCGAAATTAAAACTGGTGCTTGGGTAAACTATATCGGCAACCATACCGTCACATTTACACATGTTGTCACTAAAGTTAGTGCAAGTCCCCTCCAGACATTCTGAACAACCGTCTTTAACACCCGAACACTGGGCCTTGGTGGTACAAGCCGTACCACAAGCAGGTGGAATCTTACAGACGCCACCCACACAAGCGGTACAGCCATCTCGAACAGCATCACCAATACACTGACTATCTCTAACACAGCTGGAGCCACAGACCGGAGGTCGGGCACAAACACTACCTGTTCCGGCATCATTAGGTACACATGAGGTGCAACCGTCAGGTGCACCAAAGCAATAGGAATCACTTATGCACGAATCCCCGCAAGCCGGAGGAGGTGTGCAGGAATTACTGGTTACAGTCCAGCTACTCCAGGTTGCTGCGGGGCAGGCATAGGTTCTGGTTTCGGTAATACTGCCAGTATGACCAGGAGGGCAGGCAACTGTTCTGGTTTCGGCAGGTTTTTCTTCGCATTTTTGACATGTACCCCCAATGCAGGATGTGCAGCCGTCTGTAGCCTGAGAACAGAACTCGTTTGATGGACAGGCAACATTACATGCCGGAACACCACAGGCAAAGGTGCTGGACAATAATATATAGCAGGGTACTCCTCCGCAATCATTATTATTGAAAAAAGAGGATTGGAAAAGCTCAACCCGGTCATGTTTAACAATATGTGATACACCAACCTGAAGCGTCAGGGTATGGTTTCCTGTGCTCTGGCTTAAGTTTGGAGTTATAGAAAAGGAGGCTTGCCTCTGACCATTATCGTCAAATTGCATAATACTAAAGTTATTACTATTGGTGAAGTTATACGGAGAAGGATTCCAAATTTCATTTAAAATCGCACTGATCGGATTTTCAGGTTTCACAGGCTGGCCGTCAATAAAAGGGAAAACCGTTAGTCCCGGGGCCCAGTTATAGCAGGTATAATCACTTCCGGCACTCCCCTTGATAGTAATGTTAATCTTTGAACAACCCGGTTCTACTGAAATGCTGCTGTCTCCTCCTGTATTATTCTGACTAAAGTCTCGGGCATTACCCCAAATATTAATCGACGACGAAACCCCACCCCATATAGTCCGCATCGCAATATTTTTAGTATTGGCGTCAGAAGAATTAATCGGTTGTTTAACAACCTCCTGTGCACGAACTACCTCGAGTCCCAAATTCTTCAAAAGCCCAATGTCAGTACTTCCCATTAAATAACCTGTTCCGCCTAGCAGTGAAAAAGATAGAAATACTAAAACCGCTACCGGCACTGAAGAAGCATTAGGAGGTGCCAAGGGTGGATTATCAGGTGGATTTTGTTTCTTTCTGAATTTTACAAAATAAACGATCACGCCGATAATGGCCAACGCGCCGATGAAGAACCAAACCCAAAGGAATCTGAATTTGGCAAGGAACGGATTTGACGATTCGATATCCTCCATAGTAGAAGCGATTCCGATTTTCATCTGACCTAAAGGCTGATTTGTTCCCTCACTAATTATATTCACCTCAACCACCGGATCCGGACAATCCCGGGTCATCTGCATTTCAAAAACAAGATTACTCCAGGAGTTATTTTCAGTAGTCGGAGGTAATTTTTCACTTTTTTGACTACAAACTTGGCCCCCATTATCAGTTATTTTCAAATCCAATCGTATATCAACTAAGTCAGTTCCCTGACCCAGCGTAAAAGGAGCCCAGTCTCCTCTCCAGCTTAGATCTGCTGATGGGGTAATTCCAACCGATAGCTTGGCAGTCTCATTTTTATGATAATAAGTTTTATCCAAATCCAGGTTATAAATCGTTACCGAGGGACCTGTAATGATCCACCTGAATGGAATATTGACCGATATCTTCTCTCCTGCGGCATCAGTTAAAAAGAATAGCCCTTCGTAGACCTGAGGTGCCAATGAAACGGGGATCTGAAAACTGACAGTTTTATTCTGATTTGGTTCAAAAGTCTCTTGTTGAGTCTCCGTTTCTTTGGCAGTATTAAGGTTTTTAGTAACTGAATTAACAGCGTAAACAAGTTGCCCTTTTGCACTTATCCTTTCATCGGTTGGGTTATTAATGATACACGAAGCGGTAGCTGGTTGTTGGGGGTTAATATTGGGTCCTTCGTAATAATCATAAACCTCGCTGCCAGCATTGATTCTGCAGCTTGAAGGATCAATATTCAGAAATGTTCCGGAGCCTGAAAGCGGAATATTGGCTGAAGTAATCGATTGCGAACTTGAGTCTTGATCAATAACCTCGGCAGTTAAAACATAATTACCGGAGATGACGGATGACGGATATTTTAGCTCAAAATTTTGATCTTGTTTTTGTCCGGGTTTAATAGAAAACGGTCCCAATTTTACAAAGTCAATAATTAGGCCTTGGCCGGTTCTGGTTAAACCAGTGTTGCTGGAAGCCGCCGCTCTGCCGGGAGAGAGCAATTTCACAACCAGAGAGTAGTTGTCAAAACCTTTATTTGAAGCGTTGTCCAAGCTGATCGATCCCTCAATTTTAGAGTTATTAGTATTTGAGATAGTGACGCTAGTATTTAATATTTGAGACCGTGAGGTTGAATCCTGAGCGTCAACCTGTGTGATATTTAGATGCACAAGAAGAGGAACAATTAAGAACGATATTGAAAGAAGAAAAGATTTCAAGATCATATAAAAAATAACTACCCGGCAGTATTAATTCATAGTAGCAAGCGTGGAGAAAATCTACAAGCAGTGAGGAGCTTATGATTGGGTGTCAGTAATTTTGTCAAGCCCGCCATGTGAGAGGTTATCAGCGACGACAGTCGTTTCTTTAGTATAAATCTGTTTTGAATCAAACTGTTCTAGAGTCTCAGTTGTTGTGATTTCAAGCGAGGCGATTTGTGGCAAAGAAGCACCCATTAATCCTTGCATATCCCCATACATGCCTACAGTATTATTAATGACCTGTTCAATTTGTTTCTCCCTTTTCGCCCATAAATTCATATACATTCTTTTTTCCTTATCCAAATCAGACTTTAAAGCATCGAATGCCTCGATAATCGCCTCCACTCTTTGTCTGAACTGATTACTTTGTAAATACTGCCAGACGATCTCTTTTTTCTCCTGCTTACCCACTAACGAATTTTTAAGCTGGTTCTCTTTGGTTAATGCAAATCTGGCTTGGGAGGCAACTCCGAGTATGCATTCAAAACTGGTTACGATAATGCCGTCCCTAAAACCAAAGTATTTGATTCCTTTGGGCAAAACCGAGGTGACTAAGATGGCAACATCTGATTTAGTGGTCCGCATATCTTCTTTTAATTTACCGATCCATTCTTCTTCCCAGTTTTTGGTCCGCTTGCTTTCCCAGATAATAATTCCCGCTTCCCGGCCGGTTTGATCCAAGACAACTTGCATCACATCAGCCCCCCTAACTCCCTTTCCAACTTCCCTGATTTCATCTATTGGGAATTCTTTCCTTAAAAATTCTTCCAGCTCGAGTTCCAAAACTTCTCCCTGAAGTTGTTGAGAGGTTAAATTAGCTTTTTGCTGGAGCTCTTCAATTTTTTTCTTCATATCTTCCGACTGTTTTTTATATTCCGCTTCTTTAAGCTGGTGTTCTTTTAAAAATTGTTCCGAAGTCTGTTCGCGGATTTTTTCTTTTTCAGCGTCAAGCTTCCTGGCAATTTCCAAATCAATATTCTTTGATCTTTCTTCGAGCTCGTTCGCTTTTTTCCTCAGGAATAGCTCATTTTCTTTGGCTTTTTGCGCCTCTTCTTTTTGCCTTTTTAATTCTCCCTGCAGTTCTTTAAATTCACCTTCGTTTTCTTCCCTAATCTTTAATCTTAAATCTTTGATCACGTTCTCCTCTTTTTCTGCCTGGGCTTTTTCCAGTTTCTCCCTCCATTCCTGCATCTTTTTGCGCTCCTCATCGCGCTCGATTTCCCGCTTTGACTCAAACTCTTTCTTTATAGAGTCAGCCAGCTGATGGGATAACGCTTCATCAATCGAGATTTTATTTTGACACTTAGGACATACGATAATTGAAGTTGGATTCATGTTTTTTTCGGTAGTTTTCTATAGTAGACTTGCTGGAAATAAAATTCAAGCTTTAGATGGAGATTGTTTCGCCGGTAAAACCTTAGGTTCTGTAAAAGCTCTTATAAAAGTTTTTGGTACCAGGCTCAATTTGGCATTGATATGGGCAAGAGCTGCCCGGGCATTCAATGCCTGAAGTGCCTCTTCCGGTGGATTTTTTTTAACCTGATTTTTAGCCATAATTGAGGCATACTTAAGATCACAAAGCCGGGCAATTACACCCGGGTCTCCCTCTGTCAATCCTGTAATTAACCTCGACACTTCCCGGTCTCCTTTATTTGAGGTATATGCTATATCGATTAGTCTTAAATAATTGTCTTTGATATAGCCCGCAACCTCAGCCAGGAGTTTCTTTGATTCATCACTGGAACCATATTCAGAAAGATTATTAATCAAATTTTGCAGCCCTTCGGGGATAGCGTTTCCTTTCTCTTTTAGCTGATCTGCCCTGGCTCCTTCGCTTTCACCCGATTCTTCCATATAATACATTATACCTTGTGAATATTTTTAAAAAGCTGCTTATTCCATTAGCATTCTTAGGACTGCTGGCTCTAGTGGTCATTTATGTCGAACCGCCCAAATCCTGGAACGAAGCTTCAACTTTCCAAATTCTGGTTTTTTTTCTGCCGCTTTTGTTTGCAGCTACATTATTAATAGATATCTTTGTTAAATATTTTCCCCACAGCTTTATTTTTGCCCTGGGACTGGTCCTGCTTTTGGCGTTTTACGCAGTCAGGCAGCTTAATTACCTGACCGGAGCCCTGGCAATTTTGGTGACAGTTTTCTCCTGGAGGATATTCCCCAAGATGAAATTGCCCCGTTTTAGGTTGACACGGGAACCGAAAATCCCTAAACTTCACATACAAAAACAGGAGCCCCCAAGGCGGCACCGGCTAAGGAGAATCAAATGAGCAAGTATTTCGCTACAACACCAATATATTACGTCAATGATGTTCCTCATATTGGACATACTTATACAACTGTGGCAGCAGATGTGATTACCCGCTTCTGGAAGCAAAAAGGATATGATGCTAGATTGTTAACAGGAACTGATGAACACGGAGCGAAAATTGCAGAAGCTGCAAAAGCCCACGATGAGGAGCCCAAGGAGTACGCTGACAAAATTGCTGCGGAATATAAAAAATCCTGGGATTTATTGAATATAGACTACGCCAGATTCATTAGGACAACTGATGAGGATCATCTAAAAACAGCCCAAGATTTTTTGCAGAAACTTTATGACAATGGGGCAATTGATGCTAAGCCACGTCTATACGAAGGGCTTTATTGTGTTTCTTGTGAAAAATTCTGGAAGGAAGAAGATTTAAAAGAGGGCCTTTGTCCTGACCATTTAAAGCCTCCTATTAAACATTCAGAAGAAAACTATTATTTTAATTTAAGCAAATATCGGGATCAGCTTACAGAATTAATCTCAGAGAATAAAATTAAAGTCGGCCCTCATACCCGAAAAAATGAAATCTTAGGCAAACTAAAACAAGGACTGGAAGATATCTCTATTTCCAGGGCAAATTTAGAATGGGGCATTCCCCTGCCTTTTGACCCTAAGCATACTTCTTACGTTTGGATTGAGGCGTTAATCAATTATTACACTTACGGAAAACCAAATGGCATCTGGCCTGCTGATTTGCATTTAGTGGGCAAAGATATTCTTTGGTTCCATTCAGTCATCTGGCCGGCAATGCTCTTGGCTATAAATGAAGAACTTCCCAAAGAAGTTTTTGCCCACGGGTTTTTCTCTATTAATGGACAAAAGATGTCCAAGACTTTAGGCAATGTCATTAAACCGGCTGATTTGATTAGTAAGTACGGTGTTGACGGAACGAGGGTGGTTTTATTGGCAGCATTTCCCTTTGGGGAAGACGGAGATTTTTCGTTTGAAAATTTGGACCAGATTTATAATTCACATCTTGCCAACGGTTTAGGAAATTTAACCGCTCGCGTTGCTAAACTTTGCGAAAATTCCGGTTTCGAGGCCAAAGAAAAAGTTAATCATTTTGACCCCGAAGTTGAAAAACTTCTAGGCGAATTTAAGTTCAACGAAGCTTTAAATTGGATCTGGAAGATCGTTCAAAGAGCTGATCAAAGAGTTAATGAAACAGCGCCATGGAAATTGGAAGGAATCGAACTTCAAGAAGTTTTAGACGAACTGGTCAGTTTAATTTTAGATATAGCGTTTAATTTACAGCCATTTATGCCAGAGACTTCAGAAAAGATTCTAAAACAATTTTCAGGTAGCGTTAAAAGCAGGCCTTCCCTTTTCCCCAGACTTAATAGCGGCAGTTAATCTTTAAACCGGATTGAATCTAAAAAGCTATTAATTTCCAGATCATATTCTTGTTCACTGTCCAAATTTTTTGAAGCGATGCTTATTTGCCAAAGATGCGAACCGTTTGCAATATAAATGAACCTGTTGTGTCCTTGATAATCCTCATGCATAGTCATCGCATTTTCTCCACCAATTTTTATCGGCCTGATGTTATAGTCATAAGTTGGGTACTGAGCGTTCAAGCGGTCAGTCAGACTATCCTGAGCTTTAAGGTCATAACTTCTGGTAATAAAAATCTTTATACCGCTATTGATTATCAATGAGTCGGGCGAGTCAAAATCAGGCGAAGTCAAGGCAAGCCAGGTATTATTTCCCGATTCATGGTCAACCTGGTCCTGTTTGCTCCATCCCTCAGGAGGACTATATATAATGTAACTATCAAGGGACCTAAAATTCTTTGCAGGATTCATCTGTTTTGCCGACAAAGTTTGTTCCTGAATTTCAGCTGCCCTTGTTTTGGTGTAATCGTTAAGAATAAAAACAACCACCGCACAAGCAATGGCCAGGCTTACTAAGAAAAATATTGCGTCCTTTAACGATAATGAATTTTGCATTGCGGTATAATTCTCGCAGAGAATTAACAAGTTCTGCGAGAGCGAGCTACAATCTTTTATTGCGATGCTCGGAGCAGGTCCTTATAATACTTTAAATCTATGTCTAAATCAATTGCTATAAGCTTATCTTCATCGCTTGAGTCGTCAAACGGCTTAAGCTTAATTGATACACATTCTCACTTATTCTGGGATTCTTATAGGGAGGATTTTGAAGCTGTTATAAAACGCGCAGTTGAATCCGGAGTTACTACAGCGGTTAACGTTGGTGTTAATGTTGAGAAATCCCGGATGGCCGCGGATCTCAAAACCGATAATTCGCAGATGAAGTTTTATTCCAGTATCGGCATTCATCCCCATGAAGCCGGTAAATACAGTGACAAGGGAAACGTGATAAGCGATAAACTTGAAAAAGACATTAGTGTATTAGAACAGATCTATTCGAAAAATCCCGATAAAGTAATTGCCGTTGGAGAATGTGGTTTAGACTATTTAGTGCACCCAGATTATAATCCTAGCAATTTAACAATAGAACAATTAAAACAATTGCAGCGTAAACTCTTCCAAGCTCAAATTGATCTGGCTAAAAAATTAAGCTTACCCGTACTGGTGCATTGCCGGGATGACAGGAATAAGGATTTTAATAATACCGAGTGCTGGGACAAGGTGGTTAAAATGACACAGGGTTGGAAGGGAATCTACCATTGTTATTCCGGCTTACTCCCCACTACCAACTCCATAATCCAAAATTCCAACTTTCTGATTTCATTTGCCGGCAACTTAACTTATCCTAAAAATGATTACCTGAAAGAAGCGGTTAGAATCCTTCCGCTTGAAAGAATAGTCCTCGAAACAGATTGCCCGTTTCTCCCGCCTCAGTCTATCCGGGGACAAAGGAACGAGCCCTCATCTGTCATGGAGATTGCCCAAACTATAGCAGAAATTAAAAATGAGCCTTTTGAAAAAGTTGCAGAACAAACAACTGAAAATTTCCAAAAGCTGTTTAATTTGCAAACTGTCAATTGATTGAGACTGCTTAATTTCATACTATGATAGTTACTATAATCTTATGAGGATAATCTTAAGCTTTTTATTTGGATTTTTTTCCTTCTTCTTTTTGAGCGAGGCCTTTAAAAGAATTTTTGGCCGGCCGATTCCCAGCTTGATCGGGATTTTTACCATTATTTTCGGCTTTGTCGTCGGTTTTTTCGGCAAAAAATTTATTTTTCCACCAATTGACCTTTTAACTGCGTTATTCTTAATCGGTGCCGGAGTCGGCATGACATTGCACCATCTTTTATCTATGCGCTATATCATCTCGGAGGAATTTGAGCTGAAGCTTTATAGAAGGCATGAAACTTTAATTGACCGGCTTTTGGAAATTATCCCCGGGGCGCTGACCTGGACAGCGTTAACTTCTCCGTTTTGGCTTTCCCTGACTTTGCCTTTTGCGGTTGCCTATTTGATTATAGCCGCGGATGTCTACTGGCTTTACAGCGCATTGCGGGTAGCTATTTTAATTTTCATCGGATACCGCAAACTGATATGGGCCAGGTCCCAACCCTGGCTCTCCAACCTGAAAAAAGATTTCCCGGAGAATTGGGAGAATTATAACCACTTACTCGTTCTTCCTACATACAAAGAATCGGTCGAAATCCTGGCTCCGGCTTTTGATGCTATCGCCGCCTCCAACTACCCGAAGGACAAAATTTTTATTGCTGTCGGCTTTGAGGCCTGGGATGATCCTGAAAAAATCAGGCTGACCAAAAAATATCTGGAAAAGTTTGAGAAAAAAATCGGCGGAGTTTTTACAACTACCCACGAGATCCAGCCGGGAGAAGTCAGAGGTCCGGGCACCAACCGCAACTGGATGATTAAAAATGCCCTTGTCCAGTTTGAAAAAAGGCAGATCAAGCCGGAGCAGGTATTTGTCACTACGCTTGATGCCGATTTTGTCATCCATGAAGAGTTTTTGTCGGGAGCTTTGCATAAGTATTTATCCACGCCTGAGGCAGTCAGGGACAAACGGACTTACACCGGCTCATTTCTTTATTACAACAATTTCTGGCAGGCTCCGGCACCGATGCGACTGATTGCGGCCGGAACTGCGTTCTGGCAGTTAGCCGAAATGGTCGGTAGTGATAAATATCAGAATTTCTCTTCCCTTTCCATTAATTTAAAACCGCTTCTGGAAATCGGCGGCTGGATGCCGGATAAGGTTAACGACGATTCCGGATTTTACTGGAAGGCTTATTTCCACTTCAACGGCGATTATAAAGTCCTGCCCCATTATCTGCCAATCTCTGCCGATGCTAATTTAGACATCTCGCTTTTTAAAACCTTCCAGAACCAATACCAACAGCTAAAACGCTGGGCCTACGGGGTTGAACATATCCCTTTTGTTTTTAAGCAGTATTTTAAAAGAAGCGATATCGATTTCTGGGATAAGACCGATAAATTACTCTTCGTCCTTTGGGCCAATTTAAAGTGGGGTTCGCTGGCGCTGCTGGTTACTTTTGCCGGACTGATTATCCCCTATATCAATCCAACTTACTCGGAATCTGTCGTAGCAGTTAACTTACCTATCGTTTCTTCCTATATCCTGACTGCAGCTTTTATTGGGCTGTTCGTTACCGTCTATGTCCAGGAAAAAACCGCTCCCCCCAAGCCCAAAAAATGGGGTAAAGTCAAACGGGGCTGGACATTTTTGCAGTATCTTCTGGTCCCGGTTGTATTAATTACCATCACGACCATCCCTGCCATTGATGCTCAAACTTCGCTGATGTTCGGCCGATATTTGGAGTTCCGCGTAACTAACAAAGCACGAAGTAAGTGAAATTCGAATTACCTAATTTCTAAACAAATCACAAATTAGGGCATTGGAATTCCAATAGGCCAATTAGAAACTTATGAAATATTTAAAAGGCTTTTCCAGTTTTTATCAGGAACAGGACACTTTTGTTTTTTGGCCGATAAGTGCTTCTATATTATTATCGTTAAGTGTGATTGCGGCCTGGGCAATTTTTTATTTCAACCTGCCTAAGGAATTGCCTATTTTTTATTCGTTGCCATGGGGAGACTCGCAGTTTGGTCATGTCAACCAGTTTCTTATCTTTCCTTCCCTTATCAGCCTGACCATTCTTATTAATTTGATCCTCAGCTGGCATCTGCATTTTTCCCAGGTTTTAATCAAAAGAATACTCGCAATTGCCACTTTAATAGTCAGCTTACTCTTAAGCGAGGCTGCTTTTAGGATTATTTTGACCTTTGTATGAAAGAGCTAATTTAAGATGACAGAATTACTGGCCGGTTTTCTTACAGCTTTTGCCATAACTCTTTGCGCCACCCCTTTGACTATAAGCCTGGCTAAAAAATATAAGCTTCTTGATGACCCAAAAAAACGGCCTCATCCGGCCCATGTTCACACCAAAATCATTCCCCGGGCCGGAGGCCTGCCGGTTTTTTTAGGAATTACTTTGTCCATGTTATTTTTTACGGGAATTTCTCCGGTTAATCTGGGGATAATTCTGGCTCTGGGAATATTGCTGGTTGTTGGCCTGTTGGACGATGCGTTGATTGAGTTTAATCCGGTTGTTAGGCTCTTATTACAATTTCTGCCGGCAATAATTGCCGTCATTTCCGGAATCGGGATTGATTATATTACCAATCCGGTAGGCGGCATCCTGCAGCTTAACGCAATCCGGTTCAACCTCGGCATATTTGAATTTAATGTTTTAGCGGACGCTTTTGCTATTTTCTGGATTGTCTGGATGATGAATATGGTTAACTGGAGCAAGGGCGTTGACGGTCAGATGCCTTCAATTACTCTTGTGGCATTTTTAACCATCGGATTTGTATCTTTAAATTTTCTTAACCAGGGCGATCAAAATCAGCTTTTACCCACTCTTTTGTCGTTTATCTGTGCCGGCGCCTCTTTGGGTTTTTTAATCTTTAACTGGTACCCGGCTAAAATATTTCCCGGATTCTCAGGATCAACTATTCTGGGCTTTATGATTGCCGTTTTGTCAATTTTCTCAAGTGCCAAACTGGCCATAGCCCTGCTTGTGCTTTTGGTCCCGGCCGTAGATTTTTTCTATACTTTCTTCCGGAGAATCCTGGAGAAAAAATCACCGCTTAAAGGTGACCAGAAACACCTGCACCATCTGCTTTTGGAACGCGGGTTCTCCCACAGCCAAATCTCCTTGTTATACGCAATCTCGTGTGCTATTCTGGGCTTGCTCGCTGCAAATTTAGAGAGCCA
>DATDWU010000070.1:0-2720 GCA_035289525.1 Patescibacteria group bacterium
GAATTGTAAATCAGTACATCCGAAGCGATATCAACATGCCGGCCGATTGTTAATTTATCCCGACCGTCAAGAAAAGCATTCTGGCCGATTATAGTGCCTTCTCCAATCTTAACATTGCCCGGATTAAAGAACTGGGTACCCATATGTATATGCACCTTTCTTCCGATCTTTACACCGTCAAGCTTATAAATCAAAATCCTGAAAGTATGAAAAGGAATCCAGCCGGCTAAGCGCAAAAAAAACAGATCCAGGTCAATAATATAGCTTGCAAACCTTCCGAGAATTTTTCCAAGGGCCTGGGATACAGATAATTTTCTTCCCTGTTTATCCTTAAAGCCAAAGCCGCTGGAATCAAAATAGACGTGCTCCAAATAAAGCATAAAGTCATTATACAAGGTCGGATTGTTTCATTGCTACATTGCTTCATTGTTAAGATATCAACAATTTAACAATGAGCGAGCTTGTGAGCGACAACAATGAAACAATTAATCAAACCGCCTAAAAGAAATACTCAATGGGTATTGGATATATATTACACTGAACCAAGCACTTCTATTACTTCTTTTGCCATTTTTTCCCAGGAGAATTTTTTGACTTGAGAGAGCCCCTTTTTTGAAAGCCTCGCCCGTAGCTTTTCATCGGTAATCAGCAGCCTGATAGCCTGCTCAATCTGGTCTTCAGATTCGGGATCAACCATAATACCGGCTTCCCCTGCCACCTCGGGCAAAGAAGAAACCTTCGATACAATCACCGGTGTACCGCAAGCCATCGCCTCTACCACCGGTATTCCAAATCCCTCCCAGAGCGACGGCAGGATAAATGCTTTGGCCTTTGCCAACAGATACGGCAGGTCAGAAGATGGAATAAAATCGGTAAATATTATTTTTTCTTCGATAGCCAAATTTTTCGGTTCACTCAATATTGCCTCATTCATCCACGCCTGCTTACCTTTGCCTTTAATTTTTCCGGCTATAACCAATTTGCAATTTTCTATGGTCTTAAAAGCCCGGATCAGTCTGAGAAGATTTTTTCTCGGCTGGATTGTACCTATATATATAATGTAGTTGCCCGAAATCCGGTATTTTTCTAAAACCTTATTAGTTTTCTCTTCATCTTTGATAACCCCAAAAATTTGCTCGTCATAACCGGGATAGGCAACGGTAATTTTTTCTTCGGGCACTTTATAGGATTTGATGATGTCGGCTTTGGAAGATTCGGAAATTGTGATGATATGACTGCTTTCTATAACAGAGGATTTTGTCCAGTTGGTTAATTTATACAAATCATCTTTCTTAAACATTGACGGAAAATGGATAAAAGCCAAATCAAATATGATCGGCACTCTCTTAGCTTTAATAAAAGCCGGTATATAATGCGTCGGAGATAAAATTACATCAGGTTTTATTTTTACTAAATGGTAATAAAGGGGAACAGCTATCCGGGTCCAAAGCCTGCCGGGCCGCAGGATTTTATATTTCCAGCCGCTCCTCTCCTTTGGTAAATCCGGCAGAGGTTTATCAGTCAGTAGAATGGTGTAATTGTTTTGATGATCAAGATTCTCAATATTTTTTAACAACTCAAAAGCTACCTGTCCACTCCCGACTCTTTGAGAAACATTAGCTTCTTTTCCGTCAATCCAAATATTTTTTGTCATTTCATTAAGTTTTTGTAAACTTGAAAAGTTTCTGCGGCGGTTTTTTGCCAGGTGAATTCTTTAGCCCTCCTAAAACCTTTCTCTGTTAATTCACTGTTCAAGTCCTTATCATTTAGGATCCGGCGTATGCTTTTTTTTATTTCCTCCTCATCGGCCGGGTTAACGAGCAGTGCGGCCTGGCCGGCAATTTCCGGCATTGAAGAAACATCGGAAGTAATCACAGGAGTCCCGCAAGCCATTGACTCAAGTATCGGCAATCCAAAGCCCTCGTACAAAGTTGTGTAGACTAAACACCGGGCCGATGAATAAAGCACCGGCAGTTCCTCATCGCTAACCGTAATATCCTCAAAGGTTGTGACTAAATTATAATCCTTTGCCGCTTGTTTAATTCTTTTTAAATTTTTTCTTTCGCCAGTGCCCCCTATTGCTAATATGAATTCTCCCGGCAAGCTGTATTTTTTCTTAAATTCAGCTATTTCTTTTCCGGAAGCCGGTTTGAATATCCCCGAAACTCCTTCATAAATGACTTTAATTTGGTCGTTCTTTAATCCGGTCATCTCCATTAAGTCATTTTTTGTCGAATTGGATACTGCTATAACTTTATCAATCTCCCTCTGAACAATTTTTAAACGCCGTTTATGAACTGCAACTATCTTCGGATTAGACCATTGGGGATATTTTAGAGGAATCACATCATGGTAAGTTGTAACTTTTTTTGCTTTGCTGGGCGGTTGGACCCAATCCGAAGAATGATATATGTCAAGGGGCCCGATGAATTTTTCAATACCGACATTGCGGATCCGGTTAAATAAAACTTCAAAAAGTGACGGCGGCAAACGGAATTTTTTAACATTTTTTAGTCCGCCCCTGTAACTTTTCCTTAGAGCTGAAAAGAAAAAAATCATCTCCAATTCGGGATTCTTCTGAAGTTCTGAGGCTAGATTCTTAGTGTAACCGGCAACTCCTCCCGGATGTATAATTTGGGAAATATCAAAACCGACTTTGATCATTAGTATATTTTACCTTACTTTTGCGAAGCAATAGCAAGGTCTCCTTACTTTGAGTA
>DATDWU010000071.1:0-5053 GCA_035289525.1 Patescibacteria group bacterium
ATAGGCACGCATTGTCAAATTTACTAAAGTTCCAAACTGTAACATTCTATACTATAGTTATCATTAGGAGCGGGAGAGAGTATTTGAGACGGTCTTCAGGATTTGTGTAGTGATGGTTCTGAGGAAGTTCAGTACCTGGCGCAGTAGATCTGATTAATCGGGGGTTATTTAGTTAAGTAAAAGTGAACAACTTTTAATTTAGGCTCAAATGCTTTATAGTTCTCACTATTATGACTACTGGGGAAACCGGCAAAGAAAGAAGTTCACCTCCAACAGGTGAGGAACCTTTAATATCTATCACCAATCGCGCCAATTTAAGTATAGCGGCTCAGGTGGGTGAAGCTGTAATTGGACAGCTAGATCCGTATGTCGGGGGGAGACGGATCTCGCGCATAGATGTTTCATTACAAATTCACCTTGATGGAGAGGATTTGTCCGACCCTTCGGATAGGGGAAAAATAATCAGTATTGCTCACCATGCTACTCCTCATCATGAAAGTTCGCCCCGCTTAGCTATAGTTAAAAGATTGCCGGACGGCTGCTGTGAAACTGGAGACTACTGGGGAGGCAGAATAAGCGGTGATAATATAGTCCGCCCGCAGAGTGAATTCTCGATACAAGAGGAAGTTGCCGCATATTCCCTGGCTATGCCCCGGCCTAAAGATAACAATTGGTTTGCACACTCCTCCTTATTATCTGTTGCTGTAAAAGTCCTGGGGCAAGCGGTGCAACCCATATGGGTTAATGAATCCGTTAAACAAGGTCCCTTATCCCAGGATACGCAGAAGCATTATCCGTCTTTATCCGAATACGTACAAGGTACCCGACGACTAACAATTAAAAACGCTTTTGAAGTAAGTGATTCTCTTAGAGCTAGAAATGCTAAGATGCGAGAACTGCAACAAACGGTTGTTGATAAGTACAGAAGTTTTATTGAGTCAGGGGATGGAAGTCTCAGTCATTTAGGTCAATTTGATACTTGGTTAAAGGGAGTTTATCCTGACTTTAATTCCGGCCAGTTAATAAGAGTCCTGCAAAGAGTAGAGCCTTATCAGATAAGAAACCCTCTTGCAATCAATAATTTTGACAGGAGCGCAGGCTGGGCTCCTGAGGTAATGTACAAAGAAAGATTACCTGATGTTGATGCTATGGCAGTTCTAGCTGTAAAAACCCGGTTCGTACTTGATGAATTGCGGGAAGACTATAAATACAAAACGGATCTTGAACGGGCGGTAGCCTTAAAATCCGGAGAGATAGACGGGGTGGATCCGGATGAATTCGGAAATCAAAAAGTTACTGTTCTGGCCAGAAAACTTCACGAAGCAGATAAAAAATTAGAAGAGCCGCTGGCTAAAGGCTTACAAGACCCTGCTATTGCGTCTGTTAAATTATCGGAATGTCTTAATGCCATGAACGCTGATCCTTTCTTTGCCCAGTTTGATGGCATCACAAAATTAATGATTTTGAATGGTTCGGTATCGGTTGATCAGCTTAGAATTATAGCCACTCAGATACCTCCCTCCTAATTATGTCGGTAAAAGAAGAACTGGCACGACTCCATAGGCAACAACAAAGCAAAGTACATTTGTTACAAGAGCGTGCAGCTACGATACAGAGGGTTGGTGATACTGGTGAACTTACGGTTGCCAGACGGGCGGAATCAACAGCTATTAAACAAGCCAGGATTGTTGATCAGCTTAGGACGCAAGTGGTTGAGGTTTTGGTAAAGTATCAGATTGAAGATACTCCGGATACGGTAGTTGACGGTCTTCACCAGCCGGTACAAAGGGCGCTCGATGCAACCGCTACCAGCGGAATCAGGCAGGCGATTTCTTTAGAACGGGTAAATGACCGGTTCAGACCTCTTCCCTTTCCTGCAAAGGACCCCAGACTTGAAGACGATGTAGTTAAAGGGTTAGCTGAGGCTAAAAAAGTACCACCAGGCGTAGTCACGGCAACTATATCGAGGGCAGTCTACGCTCTTGATAAGGAAGGAAAATTGATTCAAACCAATCCAGGGGCGGTTAGGAAATCTGCTCAGGATTGTATTTCCAGCCTTCCAATACCCGGTTCTGTCCGGGTCCCCAGAATCAGTCAAGAAATAGTTGAGGCTGCAATTGAGAGAACAGCGATTTTAGTCCGAAGCACTGAAATAGACTTAAGATCTCTCCATCCGGCAGAAGCCAGACTTATCCGGGATATAAGACAGCATAACTTATGGGGTAGATTAAGTGCCCAGGATTTAATCTCTGTTGGAAAAAGACTGACAGTTCCCGAAACTATAATAACACCCAAAAAAGAAAAAAATCCGGATTCAGGAAAAATAAAACTTGGAGATTTTCAGCTTGAGTTATTAGTTGCTTTGGCAGAATTCAATCCCCAAACAGGAGAAAGAATCTATAAATCCCCGGCCCGGATAATTGAACAATTATATGAGGCAGACCTGGCTCTATTGTCCAGTGCGCAAGACAGGCAGGATTTTATCAGAAGAAAAACCCAAATAATATATGTTACAAAGTCTATACTGGTAAAGAAATTAGGAGCAGCGGTTGCTTCCCCGGATAAAATGGGTCGGGAGCTGCAAAGTTTTTTCGATGAGGTAAAAAGTCACCCCTCCCGCAGAGAGTGGCACGGACCTCAAATTGTGGAATTAGTTAAGGACGCTTTTAAAAGACCTAGAGAAGTTAAAGAAAAACAGCCAAGAGTAAAAAGAGCAAAAAGAGAAGAAAGTTTAAGGAGTAGGCCGGAAAGGCAGCCTAAAATCGCAAAAGAAAAAACACCTAAACTAATCGATCTGAGCAAAAATGAACTGCTACTTTTAAATTTACTAACTGAATTTAATTCCACCACAGGTGCAAGAATATACAAAACCTCAGCGGAAACAGCCTGCTTGCTTTACGCCGAAGAATTAGGAAAACTCGCTACCGAAGAAGAAAGAAACGATTTTATAAAGCGCGCTACGACCAGAGTTTCTGTAGCCAAAGTGTTTTTGCTAAGGAAGTTGAAGGCTGCACTGGCAACTCCTGATTTAAGGAGCGAGAAGCTAAAAGCCTTCTTTGAGAGGGTAAAGGGACATCCATCAAGAGCAATGCTTTCTGATGAACAAATAGTAGACCTGGTCAGTGGTGCTTTTAGGCGTTCCGGGATGGAAACTGAAAGAAGAATGACCACCACAGTCAGGAACGAATACCCGGCGATGATAAGAAAAAAAAGACCAGGGCCATCGCAAGGCAACTCAGTGATCCGGAGGAAACCGGCAACCAGACATGCACACAAACCGAAACTTGAATCACCTGAGCCAATCCGGGAGCCTGTCACATCCGAAAAGGTCCTTCTTTACCGTCCGGAAAGAAATGGTTCCAGAGATCGGGCGGATATTCCTTCAGAGGATGAGATGGTGGCATTTAATCTGTTAATGTTGAGCAGTAACGGCCTGCCGGCTTTTAGGGATATTCAATCTTACTTATTAGTTGCTCACGGAGCGGAATTTGACCAGGCTAGTCCCCACAGGAAATTTTCGTTAATTAGTGAAAAGGAACGGGAATTGTACTACGCAACCCAAAGAATTAGTGAAGCAATTGTCAGAGGTCGGGGAATGCAGCGCAGAGGAGAATCTTTACCTCAACACTTAAAAGGACTGATTGAGTGGATGTCACTCCAGAGGGTAGAAGGTGAGCCAGCCTATCCGGATGATCTTGATTCATCTAAAATTAGGGATTTTCTAAACCGCAGAATAAGCATTTTTGAACTGACAGAATGAGGATATGATTCAGTCCTTGTTTGAAGAGCGGGAGAGCGAATCTAGACGAAGCCGCAATCTTTGCTTATTTTGATCCAATTCTCTTCCCGTATCCGGTTTATTTTAACGATATTACAACGCAGTACCGATCTAGGAAGAATGGTCGGAATTTGTAGAATTTTTATTCGCAGAAAAGCTCTGCTTTATCTCCGAAGGAGGCAAGCTCTGCTTATCTCCGCCGCCGGTTTCTAAATTTTTAATAATCCGGTTAATCTCATTTATCCTGGCGTGACCCATCTCAATTTCCTCACTCGCCATTTTGTATGCATTCTCAGACAAATAACCTACCTTCATGGCTTCACTTTTTCTCTTTAAAGCTTCGCTTAAAAAAGCGTTTGCCTCACCTAGCTTCTTTTTCCACATCTCCAGCTTTGCTTTTCGTAAATCGTTCATTACGATAGTAAGAGGATACCATGTGGTGTGAGCCAATGGTAGACTCATTTGTAAAGCACGAGTTAAGTTTTTAGCGGTTAAAAGTCAAATAGTAAAAGATCCGGAAAAGAGCGGGTGAGGGGGATAAGTCGCTTCGCTAATCTTGCCTTTTGCTACGCAAAAGGTCGAACCAAATCAAAGATTTGTTTTGCCCCCCCGTCACGCTGCCTTTAAACAAAAAAATCGACCACAAGGGTCGATTTTTTCTTTAAGAGCGGGAGACGCAAATTATTCCGAACTAATGCTCATCCAATTCCTAGCTCATTTTAACAAATTGATGGAGCTCTATCAATCAAAGGAGGAACAAGAATGAGCCTGATTTCTTCCAAACTCTATGATGAAAAGACATTTTATCAAACGTTTTTGCGAGATCTTGAGCATTGTCAGGAAGAAATAGTAATCGAAAGCCCCTACATTACCTACCAACGGATGAAAACGTTTGATCGGTTTTTTGAAAAATTAATTGAAAAAGGAGTAAAAATCTACTTTATTACCCGTGATCCTAAAGAGCATGATGAAAGCATGGAAATACAGTCAGAGGAGGTTATTTCTTATTGTGAGAAGATAGGAATCCAAGTTTTACTATGTTTGGGTAATCATCATCGTAAATTGGCTATTTTGGACAGAAAAGTACTTTGGGAAGGTAGTTTAAATATTTTATCTCAAACATACAGTCGGGAAATTATGAGACGAATAGAAAATGAAGGGGTAACAATGGAAATGTTTAACTTTTTGAAGCTCAATAAATTTATTTGATTAGTTCAGAAATATCTATCCCTATAGCCTTACTTATCTTCATTAAATTAGGTGTACTGGTAGTAA
>DATDWU010000072.1:0-3292 GCA_035289525.1 Patescibacteria group bacterium
CGTTACCGTATTGACCGAAGATGACAGCTTAATTTCTTCCTTAAAATTGCCGTTATTATCCGTCCCGACTTCCTGCTCATTAACCGTGACGTGCACTTCCGGGTCTGTCGAGCCTTCGACCGAAATCGAAGTCATTTCAACTGTCTGGCCCTGGACCGGACTGGTAACATCCAGTTTAGGACTGCCGACAAACTGACGGTACTCGAACCAAAGATAAGTAAAAAATCCCAATACAATTACGGCAATCACAGCTCCTATCAGCCTTGAGGGGGTGACAAAAATTCTTTTTTTGGTTAAAGGCTTAGCAAAACTTTCCATAACTACCGGCGGATGTTTGCTAGCCTCATAATCACGGCGAATTATTGCCATTAATTTACCCGAATCAAGCCCTAAAAATTTACCGTAATTTTTGACAAATCCCTGTATAAAGGTTAAAGGAGGGAGTTTTGAATAATCATCTTCCTCTAAGGCCTTGAGCATCTCTTTTCTGATTTTAGTGTGCTTTTCTACCTCATCCAGCGTATATAATTTTGCCTCACGCGTTTCTTTAAGTAATTGGCCAATTGTCCTCATGATGCATTATTATACCCTTTACCTCAGTTGCTTGCCAAAGGGGTGCTGGCTATAATAGGCCCATGTCTGATACTGGCCAAAAACCCCCTCCCAGAGGTGACTTCGAGAAAGCCGAAAAGTATATAAACCAGCTTGTTGATATAATTAACCAAAATAAACTGCATGTTTTCCGCACCGATCTTAAGAAATTCGATCCCACCTCATTACAGGATCACTATACCATCAGCCTGACCGATTATCAGATTGAGATCAGCCACAGCAAGCAACCCGGCTCCAACGATAATACCCCGGCCGGGGGTAAAAATTCTTACGTAATGATATTTAATAATTTAAAGAACCTGGCCCAGGGAAACGGCGAGAAAGTGATTTTAGGTTATGTTTATCTGGCTGATGCCCAATATTCCAAGTTTAAAATTGTGGCGGACCGTCAGATCGAAGAGAGAAGACGGGCTGAAGAAGAAAAACGTTTTAAGGAAGCCCTTACACCTATTGATAATCTATTAGACCATGTATCCATAAAACCTGCCTCCAGTCCGGAAAACTCAACCCCTAAACTACAAGAACAACAATCTTCAAGTAGTTTTCTAACAGAACAACAGATCCATCAAATTTAAGCAGCCTTCAACAAACTACCCTGGCTTTTAAAAAGATGCGGGCCGGGACAGGTGCCCCTTGAATAGCAGGGAACTCCGTCCGAAGGGTTGAGAATTAGTTTAAATAAGTTAATCCTGGAGCCGGCTGGTCCTACAGTTGCTAATCTGGGCAGCGAATCTAAAATTCTTCCAGGATGATATTTTTGAGCAGACTCGGTATCTGCCGGAGTCGCGTTCTCTACGATAATATCTCTATTTTCTATTGAATTAACTGACATTGGGCAGGATTTCTTTTCTAAAAGACTTTAACATAACCACTTCAAAATGTGAAGTACCTATAAATATTGAACTTAGAGGCTAGTTTTATGATAGTAACTTTAATTTTTGTAGTAATAATAGTATAATCAGTCCAATGCAAAAAATTCATACTAAGTCCGGCAAATGTTATGTGGCCGAAACGCTAAAAGTCATCGGAAGTAAGTGGACAATGATGATCCTGCATAATCTTTTCGAAGGGCGGAACCGTTTCGGACAGCTGCAGCGGGAATTAAAAACAATTTCCCCGAAAACTTTATCCCAAAGACTGGATGAGCTTGAAAAGACCGGAATTTTGAGGAAAAAGATTTTTTCAGAGGTTCCCTTGCATGTTGAATATTACCTGACAGCCAAAGGCCTTTCCTTAAAAAAAGTCTTTCTTGACCTGGAATCCTGGGGTCGGGCTCACTAACCAAGTTCTATTACAGCAACCGATACAAAAAGTCCTGCGCCAAATCCCACTAAAACCAACCTCATCCCTCTTGTAATCAAACCTATATTTATACCCGTCTCCATCGCCAAGGTGACCGTTGCAGAAGACAAATTCCCTCCTTCCAGATTATAGATGAATTTATCTTTGTAGTCAGGCATCCTCTTCGCAGTTCTTTCAAGCATTTGAAGACTTGCCTGATGCGTGACTACCCAATCGATATCTCCCGGTTTAAAACCCGCTTCTTCAACTGTTTGGGGAATCAAGCCTGTTAAGACAGGCTGCATTGCCCTAAGGACTCCACCACCATCCATTTCGAACTTTCCGCTTTCAGATACCGGAATCGGCACAACCCTTGATCCTTCTTTAACATTAGAATAATCAATCGGCATCCTTAAAGTATTTCTTTCCTCTTCGGTAAAAGCATCAAAGTTTCTGTAATGTAAAACCCGAAAATCTTCCCCATAGACACCGCTCATCATTGAAGCACCATCTCCAAACATAAACATCGACCTGCTTGGATCTTTTCGAGGATCTTCCATTACATTCCTGTACCTTTCAGACGCTACTAATACAAATCTCCTACCTCTAGCCTCCTGCTCCATATCCTTCATCTCTGTCAATGCCAGCACGCTCCCGGAACATGCGGCATGGTAATATCTGTCAAATTGGGGGGTTAAGTCATAAGTTATCTCAAAATCTTTTAAAGGGTCATTCTTCCTGGGATAACTCATGCTGTAAAGCACGTATTTAATTTCATCATGAATTAGCTCTACTACCCCTCGTCCTGACTGAATTCCCATAAAAGACTCGTCCTCAAATTCTCTCGCTTCAGGCCGCCAGACCATACCGAACTTTCTCTCTATATTTTCAGCAACACTGAAATCATCATGTTTTGTAACAATCCCAAGCTTTGCTAATTGTGGATTAGTTACCCTATTACTCCCAAAATATTTTCCAAATAAAAGTCTCGGTCTTTCAGCTACAGCCATATTAGGAGGGATTATAATATCTCAGCCAAAATATTACACCTATAAGTCATCTCACTAAAAATACTCCGATTAAACTTATTACCCCGCCTAATATTTTTAAGAACAAATGATTTCTTTCTTTCAAAAAAATTATTCCCAGAAAAACAATCAGAAGGGTCGATGTTTGATTTAAGATGGCAATTTGAGCCGCATTGTGGCCCCTCTCGTAAGCTGCAAAAGTGCTGGTTGCGCTGACAGAAAACATTAGCGCCAGCAATCCCAATTTTAAGGTGTCTTTAATGTCCAGAACTTTTTTGATTTTGGCCATTTTTTTATAATTAATCAGGCCTATAAAGACCGCCGGCAGTAAGAATATTAACGGCATATAAAAAAACAAATCTATACGGCTT
>DATDWU010000073.1:0-2163 GCA_035289525.1 Patescibacteria group bacterium
AAGCCGTATAGATTTGTTTTTTTATATGCCGTTAATATTCTTACTGCCGGCGGTCTTTATAGGCCTGATTAATTATAAAAAAATGGCCAAAATCAAAAAAGTTCTGGACATTAAAGACACCTTAAAATTGGGATTGCTGGCACTAATGTTTTCTGTCAGCGCAACCAGCACTTTTGCAGCCTACGAGAGGGGGCACAATGCGGCTCAAATTGCCATCTTAAATCAAACATCGACTCTTCTGATTGTTTTTCTGGGAATAATTTTCCTTAAAGAAAGAAATCATTTGTTCTTAAAAATATTAGGCGGGGTAATAAGTTTAATCGGAGTATTTTTAGTGAGATGACTTATAGGTGTAATATTTTGGCTGAGATATTATAATCCCTCCTAATATGGCTGTAGAAGTTAAGAAGAGACCACAGGGCATTTCTCATAATATTTATAGACCTAATGAAGAGACCCCTCTTACAAATGAAAAAATTGCGAGTTGGGGATTAACTACTGATAGTGGAAAACTACTTACTGCAGAAGGAATAAAAAAAAGAACCGGTATAGAAAGAAGATATAGAGCTTCAGAAGGAGAAACAGCTCTTGCAATGGCTCTAAAAGTTGCAGATCCAATAGCTAGAAATAGAGACGAATTTATAGCTGTGGTTGTTTCCTCCTCATTTCCTGAGGTTTATCCAGCAGATCCTGAGAAGAACTTAGCGCAAGCAGTTAATCAAGAAATGGGTTTAAGAGCCGAAATATGTCTGGAGGTGGGAGCAGCCTGTTCGGGATTTGTAAGAGGGCTTTATGATATTTGGAGGTACAGAGAACAATTTGAGGGTGGAAAGATTTTGTTTATTACTTCAGAAAAATATTCACCTTACCTTCGGGACATAGACCACACACTATTTTGCGATGGTTCCGTAGCAATAGCTTTTGAGTATGGTAAAGATCTTGAAGTTTTATATGCTCAAAATAATCGGTTAAATGATAATGCGTATAAGGGAATAATTAAAATGCCCACAAAAAGAGACTTGGTGCGGCAGCCATATGTTGAAGAGGAAGTAGCCCCTTCTCCAAGTGGGTATTTTGATCAGGATGGTAGTGCCGTTGTTAATGCTGTAAGAAACCATATTACTAAAATCATCACAGAAGTAGTAGATACAGCCGGGTTAGGCTATAAAGACATAGCAAGAGTTGTTTCTCATCAAGGAAGTGAAATTATTTGGCGTGTGTTGGCTAATGAATTGAAGCCTTATGGTTTTAAAATGATAAAAGATTTGGAGGAAGGTAACTGGTCTTCCGGTTCCGTACTAAAAGCATTTCTAAAAGCAATAGACCAAGGAGAGCTAGGGATAGATGATTTAGCGGTCTTAGCTGCTTTCGGAGCCGGAAAAGGTTTACTTGCTTCAACTGCTGTAATAAGGTTACTTCAGTGAGCCCGGCCCCAGGATTCCAGATCAAGGAAGACTTTTTTTAAGGAAAGGCCTTTGGCTGTCAGATAATATTCAACATGCAAGGGAACCTCTGAAAAAATCTTTTTCCTCAAGATTCCGGTCTTTTCAAGTTCGTCCAGTCTTTGGGATAAAGTTTTCGGGGAAATTGTTTTTAATTCCCGCTGCAGCTGTCCAAAACGGTTCCGTCCCTCGAAAAGATTATGCAGAATCATCATTGTCCACTTACTTCCGATGACTTTTAGCGTTTCGGCCACATAACATTTGCCGGACTGAGTATGAATTTTTTGCATTGGACTGATTATACTATTATTACTACAAAAATTAAAGTTACTATCACAAAAACTAGCCTCTAAGTTCAATATCTATAGGTACTTCACATTTTGAAGTAGTTATGTTAAAGTCTTCCAGAAAGGAATCCTGCCCAATGTCGGTTAATTCAATAGAAAATAAAGATATCATCGTAGAGAACGCGACTCCGGCAGACACCGAGTCTGCTCAAAAATATCATCCTGGAAGAATTTTAGATTCGCTGCCCAGACTAACAGCTGTAGGACCAGCCGGCTCCTGGATTAACTTATTTAAACTGATTCTCAATCCTCCGGACGGAGTTCCCTGCTATTCAAGGGGCACCTGTCCCGGCCCGCATCTTTTTAAAAGCCAGGGTAGTTGTTGAAGGCTGCTTAAATTTGATGGATCTGTTGTTCTGTTAGAAAACTATTTG
>DATDWU010000074.1:0-27748 GCA_035289525.1 Patescibacteria group bacterium
CGGTGTAGCTCACTTGGCTAAAGTTTATGTCATAGATAATGTCAGTCCCGGAATAAATACCTTAACTAATGGTTCGCCTAAAAGCTTTACACTGGGATCCACTCCTACACCTACCCCCACACCGGCTAGCACCTTAATTACTGCTTCGCCTAATCCATGCACTATTGCTTCAGGAAGCACAACCTGTACGGCTAATATTAAGCTGAATGCTGGAAGTTATACTAATCTTCAGATTAAGGTAAGAGAGGCTAACAATGCTCCGTTTACCGGTGTAGGAGCAAGTCCGACAGGCAGTTGGGATGCTACATGGATAAATTCTACTGGTTTTACTTTTGACTTGTACTCCAATGGAACAGTTATAGGATCCGTGTTTGTAAAAGGTATCGCCGGAACCGCTACACCAACCCCAACTCCCACCCCCACACCGGTCAGCACTTTAATTACCGCTTCACCTAACCCCTGTACCATTACTTCAGGCAATACAACATGTACCAGTGCGATTAAGTTAAATGCCGGTGGATACTCTAATTTACAGATTAAGGTTAGAGAGGCAGGAAATGCTCCATTTACCGGAGTTGGTGCATCTCCGACAGGCACTTATAACGCTCCCTGGATTCCTGCTTCAGGATATACTTTTGATCTATACTCCAATGGAACGGTAATAGGATCGGTGTTTGTGAAAGGGAACTGATTAGTTCATTGTTGTAATACTGCGCTCATTTTGTTAAAATTTCTCACTAGGTAAATTCACCTATAAGCACAGCTTCCAAGCTTACGCTTTTAAGAACCTGCTTCGTGCTTTGGTAGGATAAATTATACCCTGCACTCGCAGAACCTTGCTTTTTAAATCTATGATTTATTGAGCAGAAAGGAAGATTTAAAAAGTGGGTAAAACAAAAACAGCTTTTATTGATGATTCAAATCCTGAGAAAAACCCTGCCCCAGCTAAGGCAGGCCAGGCGCGCAAAAAAGTCAATCCTAATCCTGAGTTAGAATCAAGAATCAAGAGTCAAGAATCAAGGGAAGTAAACCCAAATCCAGAAGATGAGCTTACTTCGAAACCTGAAAGCAGCGAATCAAAAACTCAGAAGGCAGAAACTACAGCAAAGAAAACCAAAGCATCAAAAGCCGCAGTCAAAAAGGGCAAGGCTAAATATAGAAGTGTAAAATATAAGGCGGCGGCTGAAAAGGTTGAAAAAAGCAAAAAATATCCTTTAACTGAAGCCATTGAAGCTGCCAAAAATTCTTCTTATTCAAAGTTTGACGGTTCCCTGGAACTTCATATTAATACCAATGTAAAAAATGCCCGCGGGCTGGTTTCCTTACCATACGCCTCGGGTAAAAAGCTTAAAGTTTTGGCTTTCGGTAAAGGAGCCGAAGATTCCGGAGCCGATATAATCGGCGATGATGCTAAATTAAATGAGATAATACGGGGAGTCACCGCATTTGATGTTATAGTCACAACCGCTGAGTGGATGCCGAAATTAGCCCGTGCGGCTAAAGTTTTAGGTCCGCGCGGTTTAATGCCTTCACCAAAAAGCGGAACTATTACTACTGACTTAAAAAAAGCTGTTACTGAAATCCAATCGGGCAAAGTTGAGTATAAAACTCAAAAAGACTCCAAAGTCATTCATTTGAGCGTCGGCAAGGTTTCCCAGAACCCTGACGAGATAGCTGCCAACATAAAAATCCTGTTTAACGCTATCGGCAAGACAAAAGTTAAAAAAGCTGTTATCTCGCCTTCTATGGGTATGGGAGTTAAAGTTGATCTCCAAAGTATATAAACCTATTAATTTCAAAGCCCAAATTACAAATTCCAATTCAAATCCTAATAGTCAAAAATTATTTTCTAACTATAGCTGAGAAAATTAATGTCAATTCTTGAGCTTCTTTCCAAAGCTCTCTTGCTTTTTCAGCTAGTCCGGACACGATTTAGCAATAACCCTTAACCAATACTTTGTTTCTTTAGATTCTTTTTTGCATATACTAATTTTATGGACAAAATCTTTCCTGCTTTCTGCCCCATCAGCTTCACAATAATTTGCGCCAATACTCGTCCCCGCCCTAACAAACTGACCAATTATTGGTATTGTTACAACAGTTTTGGGAACACTTTTAGCAAATTCAACAACATTCTCAGCAAACTTAGAAGTTCGTTCCTCTAGATCATACTTTTTAGGTTTCAGGCCTTCGTCATTCATTTGACATTTGTAATTTGGATTTTGACATTTTACTTTTAGTTTTTAACTTTTTCCAAACCAATCCCAAATTAAACTTCAGCGCATATAGCCCTATAATCCCGGTTGCCAGAATAAACACCAGGCTAATGGCATGAAAGATAACAGTAGCGGCCGAAACATATGTTTTATCCAGTCCCAATCCGTAAGTAAATACTGCCAGTCCGGCGGCTTCGGCCGAACCGACGTAACCGGGCGCCGCCGGAATTAAGAAAGTTAAAGCATTCAGCATCGATCCCAGCCAAACTTTTAAAACCGATAATCCGGGAATAAATGCCGACATCAGCAAATACCAGCAGAGAGCTTCGGAGATAACCGCTGCCACAGTTAATATTAATAATCCCAGGCTATGCCAAACCCCTCCTTTTAAAAGGCTGAAACACTCAATAATAAAAAAGCCCAAAGTCAAAAATCTTTTCTTAAGTGACTTAAGTACCATTAAATGACTTAAGATGTTTACCAAACCTTTAAATAATTCCGGCTTTAAAACTACAAAAACAACCAACGACGAAGCTACAAGAGCAGCGATGAAAAGCGACGAAGTTAAACTTTGAGGCAGACTTGTTGGAACAACAAGTAAAAGCACTAGTGACAGCCCCAAAACTGCCCAAAAATCAAGAAAACGGTCCAGAAAAACCCAGACTACCGCCCGGCCGAAATGCAAACCGTATTCGCTTGAAAGATAAACGCCTTTTGCTACCTCACCAATCCTGACCGGAATGGTAAAAGATAATAGTTGGCTTAAAAACGTTAAATTAATAATACGCATAGCAGGCACGCTGACAACCCGGGCCAGTAATAATTTAAAACGGTAGGCCTTAAAAACGCTGGCCAAAATCATAAGGGCGGTAGCAGGTATTAAGAGGAGCAGATTAAAGCCGGCAAGAACCTGCCAGACTTCCCGGATATCAACCAGCTTATACCAGAAATAAATCAGGACCGCACCTATAATGGTGTTAATACCGATGCGGAGAAAAGTTTTAAGCATTAATTGAGTGTAAAGTAATGGGTGGCAAGAGACAAGAGACCCGCCAGAGGCGAGGCTCGCCAAAGGCGGCAAGTGACAAATAGAGTTTAGTCTTTTTCGACGGTCGTCATGATTCATTAAACTGTTTGAGTTCTTGACTTAAAAAATAGCCGGGGATAGAATCACCTTAATATGCCGGCAGAAGCACCCTCTTTCAGACAAACCCGCCACCTGCTGGCTTTAGGCTATGCTGAGGGAGACAATCTTCTTTGGAATGCTGCACAAAATTCAATTTATCACAATAAACCTGCTACCCAGGCCGAGGCAAGTCTTCACTGGTTAATTAATGATGCTCTAACCGGATTTGGAGCCAGAGAGTTAAGGGAAGTTATGCTTGGATTTAACGGGCAAGCGCCTGAGCGGATTTATGTTCCAACTGTCAATATAACCGCTCCAAAGCATGACAAAGCCAGAGACCGGGTCATGGGGCCTGATGGCCGCCAGGCAGAACACCGCCTGACTTTACCCCTGCCGATTACCTTTATTTCTTATGAACTTTTTGCAGCCGGGTCCCGCAATAGCACGAGATTGATTGAAGAGTATAACGCCGATCCTGTTTTTATAGCCGTCAACGAACGTGAAGACCTTACCCGGATGGTTGCCAGGAGGATGTCACTGCGTAACCGTTATTTTCCCGGCCGGAACTGGGACTATGGACCGGTAAATAACTGGCTCCTTGCGGAAGATGCGGTATTGGAAGCTTTTAGCGGCCCGTCTTATGCTTTGCCGCCAGTTCAGTAGGTTTTCTCTACCGGATAATCCGGTTTATATATTTTGTACATAACTCAATTGCCGGATGCTAACTTTACATACTCTTTAATGGCAAAGCATGGCAATGAACTGTGCATTGCGTAAAGCGTAAGGTTGTTAGAAAAATCCAAAAACGCTAACATTACTTTAGTAATTATTCTTTCCAATCCTTATGCTTAGCAGTTTAAAAAATTTTGATCCATTAATTTTTTTGGATATTGATAAAAGCAACTATCCGTCCGAGGATGCAGAGTATTTGCGTGATATCCTGATGAATCAGATGGGCAGTTACGTTCTGTTAAAGCTGTCACAAAAAATGCCTGAGGAACAATTTAAAGAAATTATATCGGAGCTTGAGGGAAAAAGCATTTTGGATAAGTTATCCGCAGTTATGCCAAACTGGGAATCCCAAATAGAAAAGGGGCTTGAAGATTTTAAAACCGAATACGACAAACAAGAGAATTAACATGGCTGTCGAACATAGCAAATCATCAAAAGAGACACCCGGAATTCATAGTGTAATCGTTAGGGCCAGTAATGTTACTAATGAAGCAAAATCGAGGCTCAGCAGAAGAGAAGCCTTGGGGTTATTGACCGGAGGTTTGGCAGCAAGTTTTTTACTGGCAGCTTGCGGCGACGAGGCGCCCAAACCTGAACAGCCGGCTAAACCTGCAGAAAAGCCTGTGCCCCCGCCTTCCGCATCACCTTCAGCAGAGGCCCCCCGCCCGCCCGCCAGTCCTAAACCGGTTGAATCACCCTCTCCGGCGGCCTCGCCTATTGCCTCACCTGCAGCAAGGCTTCCGGTTGCAAGTCCAGGTCCCAGCCCCCAGGAAATAAGGAAACCTGTCATTAAGGAGAGAAAATTCGTAAACGGTAACGCTGAGGTAATTTTGGATGATAATGGAGTGCCTATTAAGTACATCCTCAGAGACGGTAAGGAGGTTCCCTTAGATCAAGCAGTAATGAAGGCGGCCAGACAAAGAGCTATTACTCTTGGCGAACCTGAGATCGCAGAGATAGTGCGTTACCAATCGAAAGAGGTGTTAATTCCCCCAAGTTCAACCAAAGAGCACCCGATACTGAAAGCCCCACCTCACGATGTTCTACCTGACTCAGAACTTTTAAAACTCGGTCCCAGAATTATCAAAGCTAAAACGCCATTTTTTATCCGCAAAGGAGCTTTCGAAGCGGGGGGGATTTTTGAAGGCTTCCGGAATAATCCTAAAAATCTGGATATATTTATTATGGATGGATTTTACGTCTCTGCCGGTTTATTGCAACCGGCCCAAAGGGATGGGGATGAAGGAAAATTACTTAACAGAAGGTTATTGGAACAAACTAATGAAAAAACCCCTGAACAATTAAGGCAGGAGCATCTGCAAGAGTATCAAAAAAGAATTGATAATATACGGGCTACATTACGCCAGGGGGGACTGGATACTAAACAACGGGCCTCGTCTTTTGATTCAATGTTGACCAATAAAAGGATGCTGTATGACTTAAAATCGATGACACCCCCGCAATTAGAACAATATTTTGCGCGCATGACTGCCAAGGAAAAAGGTCTGTATGCTCCCTGGCAACTAACCCCAAACAAAGACCGGGCTTTTATGTTTCTGCCTCTCGGAGATTGGCCTGAGGGAGATCCGGCAATACAACAATTTAATATCGAAATAGGTTTTAATGAAAAAGGCGAACTTCAGTTAAGCGGAACCAATTCGCCTGACCGGTTCCGTCATTCAGGAGGAAACTTAGACCCCGGCGATATCGGCAGAGCCAGAAATCCCCAAGCAACCAGGCAAAATAACGGTTACCCATACCCAAATCCTTCGACTGATTGGATGGTGATACACGAGGGTATGCATCATGTACTCCAAAGCCTTCAAAGTAACACTAGTGAATTTGATGCCGACATGGCGGCAATGGCTTATTTTCAAAAAGCCTGGCAAAGATGGGTGAGTTCAAATTATCAAGATAATACCGGCTATAATTTTGTTATCGGAATTCCTCAGGGAGGCTTTATTTTAGTTTAAAGTCAGCCAGCCTGGATTTAAATCAAAGTACAAGGTTGTGACAAAAACCCAAAAACGCTAACATATTCTTAATGCCTTCATTCTTATCAAAATTGCCGAAATTGCCAGGCCTGCCCAAAATCAGTTTATCGATGCGCGATAAGGTCATTATTGCAGCAATTCTAATCATTACCCTATTAATCCCAACCGGCGCCTATGTCCTGTCTTTAAGGGCAAAAACCCAGTCCCAGGCCCAGGAATATAATTTCCCCGTTACTTCACCAAAATCCGAAGCAACCACTTCTTCCCGTCTTAAGGAAGCCTTAGACCGGCTAAGTCAGTCCCAATCAGACGGCGGCAATACCACCGGTAGCAGCGGAGAAACTTCGGGTACTCAAACTACCACCGAAACCGGAACCTCAGACTCCGATATTTCTGATGCCCAACTTGTCCTCGGCCCGACTTTGGGCTTTAGTGTCATTTTACAGGGGCGGCCTTTGGACAACCAGACTACTCAGGCGTTTCTGGGAATTGCTGCCGGCCAGCCGACTACCAGACCCACCTATCTGCTTTCGTTTATGGTCAATATTCCTGCATCAGGCTCATTTGACGGAATTTCCCTGTCCGGGCTTGACACAGGCACAACTTATACCGCTTACCTTAAGGGCAAAGCTCAAATTGCCACCTCGTCAGCCTTCGTCGTTAAAGCCACACCAACTAACCTTGGCGCTTTAAACCTGCTAACAGGCGATGTTAACGAGGATAATGTGATTGATATTCTTGATTACAATATTGTCAAAAAAGCTATCGGCACTGCTCCGTCGTCACCAACCTGGAATGAGCTTTATGATTTTAATCTGGATAATGTCGTCAATTCCTGGGACTTAAATATTGTCCTCTCTAACTTAGGCAAAATCGGCGCATCAGGCGCCTGGTATTCTTATACGCCTTTGGCCACTGCATCGGCAGTTAGTTCTACTTCAGGCGGGTTAAACTAGGGCGGGCCGGAAAATCCTAAAGATGGTTACCGGATGTGGGTACCACATTAGAATTTAGAATTAAGAATGATGAATTGAGAATTATGAGGAGCGCACAGCTTAGTTATCTAGCTTCCAGATGAGGAAGAGGTTTTATGGGGAATTTTGGCATTCTTGGACTCTGAGTCAGGGAAAAAGAGATTTTAGTATCCTGTAAAACCTCTTCGGATAACCTTAAAGGAAATCCGGATTGGGCTAAGGCGTTTTTTGCAAACTCTGCAGCCTCATAATACTCTCTTCCCCAGGCTCCTCTTGTCTCCCTTACACCCGCGTAAGGGTTTTCCATCATATCAAATTTGGCTAAAGGCCCTCCTTCTAAAGGATAAAAGTACTCAAATGCAATACCCCGGGTAGGGGCATTCAAATCAAAATCATGCATCGATCGGGCGTATATGGGATTTTTTACATCTCCAAATGGGGGAAGCTCTAAAGTTACCCTTAATCTCTCCCTGATGTCTAAATGCTTACTCCATGCTTCCTGATTTGCACCAATCAGAAGCTGCAATTCGCTTTCCGTTTGTTCCGGATTTAACTCTCCAGAGCTTACCCTGGCTTGTAAGTCTTTTAACAGAGCATTAATCGTAGGGTTTTGCATCCTCACTGCAGTCCAGATCTGGGCATTAGGATGGTCTTTGTCGCTATCTGCAGAATGATTTCTATAGTAATGAGGATTATGGTGGTGTTTAAAAAGCAAATCACCAAAAATTGCCAGTCCATTTCTTCTGTCGATTTTAGCAAAATCAGCGCTCACTTCAGGATCATAGGGAGCATAAACCAATCCCCTCTGTAAGCCGCCCGGCTTGATGTTGATTAGGCTGCCCTCCAACTCTTGGCCAGGAAGTATCAACCTAACCCTTTCGGTTTTTGAGCCATTTTCAGACACAACTAATGGATATTTTTGGTTAAGTTCAAATACCCTTATTGGAGACGGAGGGCCTTCTTGCGCTTCCATTAATGTATAGTACAACAAAATTAGAAAATAGTTACCTCGGAGCTACTACCTCATTAAAAATTTTTTCTGCTGCCTGATCCAGAAGGTTTACCCTGAGGAAAATCCCCTCCAGTATGTTCAGATGCCATATTAAAAATATTATCTCGAAATAAGGCTTATTCAACCTAAGCTTTTTTTAATTTTTGCGTGTCTAACCTATTTCCTTTTAGATTTTTTCTTTTTCCTTGATTCCAGTTGGGCCTGGCGCGGGATAACCACCAGCACCAGGATAATTGCCGCCAGAACCGCAAAGCCGCACATCACCGAAGGCACGGCGCTGTTTGAGATCATCCTCAGCAAAGCCAGTCCTTCCGAGGGGATCAGGAAAGTGGCATAGGCTATGAGCAGCCATTTCTCCTCTTTTGAATCACCAATTCCCTTTCTTAAACCGTTCCAAAGCAGGAAAAGACCGGCAAAGACATAAAAAGCGTAATAGGAGGTATGGGCGATACTGAACCGGTTCTCCATTGCCACAGCCACATAATTAGGCTGACAGGAAGTCTGCAGGTTAATTCCGGGAACAAAGATTATAGCGGCTGTAAAAAGAAGCGCCGCCAGGTATCCTGAAACCATCAGGACATCATGTTTTCTGGTGATGGCAGTTATTAAATGGACTCCAAAAGCCGGCAGAAAGGTGATGGCAACGTAACCAACCTTAATCCAAAAATCAGCGTAGTTTGTGGTGCAGATAAAATATTCCGATAACTGGAATAACCCCAGACAAATTAAAGTGGCGATGGAAATTTTGTTAAATAAAGTTTGCCGGTATTTTAAAAATACAAGTAAAGCCAGGGCAAATTCAATAAAAAAGGTGGCAAGCGACACCAGCGGGGTGAAACAAAAAAATGTAATATCCTTGTCTTTGGATTTATTAATAATATCCATCTTATCCAGATTAGCCTGCTGATTTAAAGATTGCAAGAATGAACAAGTGGAAAAAAAGATAGCCCCTGCTTTGCTTGTATGAATGATTGAATCATTAAATAGCTTGATTCTAATCAGTGAAAGCAAAAGTGGTGAATATTTTTTTAAACAAGTCCTCGTTCATAAAGTAAATGGAATAGATAATACCGCTTCTTTCAATAAATACCACTTTAAATTCATATTCATTCTTTTCAGAAACAATCCCGCTCCATTTATAAGTATCCAAAGCGCGGCTTTTGAAAGTGTAGCTATAAGCGGGACTGTCCTGGATCACTAATTGTTCTAAATCCGAGAATTTTTTGGTCAGGAAATGGGTGGTATTTTCCTTATAATTATCTTCTGCAATTTCTTTTAAGGTTTTATCAAACTCCAGAACCTGGATATCCAGAAAACTGCCGGAAGTTGGATTCTCCTCATAAAACCCAATCGTATTTTCCATGCCCGTTGGCTCCCGAAGCTCGCCTGATACAGCGTAATAATAACCTGCTTCAAAACCTGCCGGGTATTTTATTGAATAACTGTATTTGTTGTTTTTATAGACAGTCCAATTGGCGCTATCAATTTCTGTATTCTGGTTTTGAGTTAAAACAGGCGCAGATGAAGACATCACGGCCGGAACATTTACAGGATCATTTTGTTTGCCAAAATAGAATATTGCAGCAACAGCGATCAAAAGCACCACCAATCCTAAAATAGCAAAAAAGCCTTTTTGATTATTTGCCAGAGGCATAAATTAAGACTATATGAAAAGAGTGGTTTAATCAATTAGCCTAAACTTTTTCTGAGCAGAGCGGATTGTTCGACTAACGCTACTTCGCACTTTGTTGAATTAATCGTTCAAGAATCATAAAATCCTGACTATCATTATGAACGAGGAGTTTCGAAAAGTTACCACAGATCAACTTAAAATCCCACGAACCGGTTACATGACTATAGATGGGGCCAGTCTTTTAGTGGGCCAATTCAAAGAGAGCGGCTCAACGACAGTTGTAGCAATCGGAGACCCATTTCCTCCTCTAAGAGTTTTAGGTCCAACAGTGCGTTTTCTTGACCGTGTTAATAATAGCTACGCTTTCAGTCCAGGCAAACTTCAAGATATAGCTTATGAAACCGCTGGTCATTTAAGAGAAATTGCACAACCAGGATTTGATCCAGATCTTCTGGATGATCATCTTAAGAATACAACACACGGGTCTGCTATAAGTGATTTTCTTAAATTCTGCGCTGCTAGATGGTATAAGGACTTTTCCGGTGACAGGACAAAACTGCCTTCTTCAGAAACCCTATTAACCCAAAAAATAGCATTCGCCCATTTTCCAACCCTAATAAAAAATGACGGAGTTTCATTGCCAAAGTCATTGTCTACAGTACCAATGCAAGAGACTAAAAAACAAGAAATAATGAGACTTTTAACACTAAAGAAATCACAGCACATGCGAGACATGCCTCTTGCTTTAGCCGTTGATCATTTGAGGGGTTTTAATTCTGAAAGGTTTTGCGTGATTAACGACCAACCGATCATCAAGAATGACAAAGAATACTTGGATGGCGTTTTCTTCCCTGCAGGATATCAGTGGGAAGAAGCCGTACGCTTCCAAAAAGCAGGTGATAAAATCGCACTGTGGCGGGAAAAACATAAGCCAACAACCACGCTAAAAGGACCGGCGCTGGTCTTTGACCTGGGCCCAATTGACGAGTATGGTCTATACCCCAAAGCCAGACTAGAAACAACTGAGATTCTTCCTGGGTATGAACCTGTAACCAGGCCTGTTTTGGCATATACCATCGGACCAAAGGGTAGATGGCTGGTTAGCCAGGAACAATTCCAGCAACAATATCGAGACAGGCTGGGAATCGACAATCCGGAACAACTCGATGTTATTGCTGGCATACCCTGGTTTTGGTTACTTGATAATCACCTACCTACTTTAGCTGCTAGACTGGGAGAACGCGAGGCAGACCTTGGGGCTTTCCACATCCCGCCAATGTTACGCTCCGAAACAAACAGCGCCTGGTTTTTTGCGAATAACCCTATTATCCCAGCCATTGAAAGATTCCTTCAAATTGCAGCTTAAACTTAATCACCCCAGGCTTTTTCTAAGAAGAGCGGATTGTTCGACCAGGTCCTTGGTAGATTTACCAGCTGTCAAATTTTGTAAAACTTTGGTCGAGATTTTTTGGTGCTCGAGCTCATCTTTAGTCTTTGGTTCTAGTTTTTCTCCTAAATATTTTTCAATTTCAATAACGTCTTCTTCAATACCCTTAAACGATTTGTTTTTTAAAGCTAGCGCCCGGAGGTTTTTCTTATTCAAATACGCCCCGGCCCGTCTTAAATCCTGACGGATGTTTAAGTAGTATTTTTCCAATAACTCCAAACAATTTTGAACTTTGAATTTTGAACTTTGAATTTCGCGCAGACCCCGACCTGTCCCTACTAATTCCGGCGGGACGCCGATCGAATAAAGGGCTGCAGTAAAACCGATTGCCCGCGGCAGACGGACCTTCCCTAAGCCTCTTGAGTAACCAAACAGTCCAACATGCTGTACCCGTTCCCTTCTTTTAGGCAAATCGCCGGCAATTTGATTAATAATGTCGGCAATTCCCTCTATTGTTGGTTTATAGAAACCTTCAAAAATTTTCATGATTTCCAAAAGCTCCCCTCTTTCGCTGGAAGTAACTTTCTCCGCCATACCACGCGGAAGTAATGATTCCAGGCGCTTAATTGCTGAAATAACCTCGGCTTTGAGATGGTCATACCTGAAAGCGGACTGCAACAGAGCCGTCCTGACTCCGCGGTACTCGTTCGCAAAGCTGTCAACAGTTTCAGGCGACAACCCGCCCCTAAAAGGGAGCGAAGCCGAGCCGATTATCGGGTAAGTAGGGATGCCGTATTTTTCGCTAAAATCGGCGTAATCCGAGAGGGCTATTTTAATTGCCAGCACCGTCGCCACCATTCCCGAATTTAAGGCCGGGTCGGAACGGGCAACATACGGACGGATATAAATCGGTAATCTGCCAAAGCGACTACCGAAGGCTTTGATGTAATCCTCAAGGATTTTTCCGGAGTTAGCTATCGTATCAATATCCTCAAACAGCGGAATGACTTTAATTGATTTAAGCGGCACTTTATCCATCCGGTAGAGTTTATGCTTCAAACCAGCCATCTCTACAAACGCTTCGTGGATCTCCATCATCTCACCGGGCGAGGTCGTCATCGGCAAAATTACTTCAAACAAGGGGGTATCCGGCAATTTAAACTGCCTGGCCATGGCCGCAGCAGAAATTAAATTCATAAAAGCCCGGCCTAATCTGAATTCCGTTTCAACCTGCGGATTTGGTAACCGGAAAGTTAAAAATTTTTCCTGGCCTAAGGGATTATCTTTAAAAAATTGATAGTGATCCTGCAACAACCGTTCCATGACGGATTCATCAACCAGCTTCCCCTCCCAGTCCCATTTATATTCACTGACTCCAAGATCTGAGAAAGATAAAAAGAGTTCATGGGTCTCCTCAGAAGTTGATATAAACGCCTTGTTATCCTCAGTTTGTATCTTGTTTCTTGTATCTTGTAACTTCCAGTACGGAGTACTGGCATGATCAGGATGCTGGGAAACCATAGTGGCCGGTATTTTTCGCTTTGAAGCCATACTAGCTGCTGATTGTACAACCAAGTTAACTCAAAGAGAAGTGATAAGGATCAAGCAGGACTTTGGAGAAATTTTTGTCAAAAAAACTATATGGGGCCGGATTTGGGTGATATCAGACTTTAATTTCTGAAAGTAGCAGGACTTTAACCCCTTTAAACTTTTTCTGATTTCTTTTGGGATCACAATCTGGTATTTCGGACCGACTGTAGCCTGTTGGATGGTTATACGATTTTGAGCGATTTCGCGTTATACGTTATCAATATAATTAACTATGAACGAACTAACGATCAACGAATAACTAACTAAAACTGCGGCTGGATGTTGGTGTAAATCTTGACCGCATTATCTTTGCTATAAATTATCGCCATATCAAATTCATACTTTAACTCCTGGATATTGGAGCCGAAAAACTGTTCCAGAGCTTTGGCGGGCAGCGCCTGCTGCTTTTCGTTTTGCTTTTTAATCCTCAAAAAAATCGGCTTCTTTTGAACCAAGGTAATGAAGTTAGCGTGATAAGGCAAAATATCAAATTTGCCCTCAGTATTAACCGAGCTGACCGAAACCGCCTCCCCTTCAAAAATAGTCTGCGTCGGAGATAGAATTTTTACATTTAAAGTATCCTGAGCCATTGGTTAATCATAAAGTGACAAGTGACAAGTGACAAGTGATTGATTCTGAATGTTATACTATTGTCAAATAATGCCTACGTCTGAAGCAGAGAGTCCCGAGAATCCTGAAAATCCTTTTATACCAAAAGCCAGGTCAATAGTTGAGCGCAGTAAAGCAGTCCAGGATCATAGCCCCGGTCGGGAACAGGTTGAAGCTTTAATTCTTGAGCTGGCAGGATACTATCAGGATCTTGATCGAGGTTTAGGCGGCCGCTATCGGAGCTTGGGCCCTATTGAGGCAGATAATATTGCCCAGCGGATCCGGTCTGCCAACCCTGATCAACCGGACTTAGACCCTGTTGGCAAACTGGTTAGTACTTTGGAGGGATTTGGAGCCAATCATAGACAGGCCGTAGCAAATGCCAGATCGATGCTCGAAATGGCAGCTAAGATGAGTCAGTCAACTTCACCGGCTGCTAAAGGAGATTTGGGAGCTTACATAGCTGCGGAAAAGGGTATACACCGCACTAAAAATCAAACAACAGGCGGTCCGGTAGGAAATGAGCGTGGCGCAGAAAGACATACTAAAAGCTCGACAACTAATCAAAAAGGGCCAATGCCCAGAGGAAGAAGACCTTCTTAAAAACACAAGCCATTTTACTGGCCAAAGCCATAATCCGGCCTTAAAACTCTGTCTTTCCAATTCAGAGCAGCCAGGTTGCTTGAAATCTTACTTAATATAAATTTCGTTGGCATCAGAATTTTGTTGTTTAAGATACAAATGCGTAGCCTCGACTAGATCATTATTCGTACGAAATACCGATTTGGGACTTTGTAAACTACTCTATAGTTGATTAGACTTGGTCTGGTAAGCTCGGCCCAGCTGTTCTGTTATTAAAATCCTTAAGTTGAAACTTGTTTTAAATCCGGTTTTTTTATTCTCACACCGCATCTTGGATAGAGATCTCCAGTCCGGTTATTTGTATCTTCAAAGTCAAACGGTTCAAAGCTCATTTTAAGTTCAGTTGCCAGTTCACTTAGTATCGTGACTACCCGCTCTTTACTGACTTTGTACATTAAATCTTCACTTAACGGTAATTCTTTTACCGAATCCACCGGATAAATTTGAGCCTCCCCGCCGGGTTTTAATATTCTGTAAAGTTCCCTAAAATAACTTTTAATCAGGTCATTATCAACAGGAAAATAGTAAAGGGCACCGTAATTATCGAATGCATAATCCATACTATTATCCGGAAACGGCAGATTCGGAGCTATTGCAGCTACGGTAAATTTCTGTGCATTTCGCCTTCTTTCTAACCGGGCATTTCTATCCGGCACATAGTACCCTCTGTTTTTCAGTTCATACACTATGCCTCTTTGTTGATCTTGAGCCGGATCCAGTTGAATAGCCAGGGAAGGATCGACCGAAAATACCGTCACATCGGGACGGTGGATCCTTAAATCTCTTGCAAATTCTTGCCTTTCCCCACTTCCTATATCAACTACCTTAGAATCAGGTTTAAAGTATTGAATGCCAAAGCCAAAAATGAATCGATAATCGATAAGATCCCTTCGGGTAGGTCTAAAATAACCAACATCTTTTAGACTGGAGTACGGCGGTAATTTTTCTGGTTTGACGGAAGGGTTATCTAAATTTTTACCATCTCCACCCATATATTTTAAGCTATAGAAAAAAATAGCTGAAGTCAAGTCTTATAAATTTTTTGTGATTAAGCAATCGCTATATGGACATCTAAACTCAGGATAGATCTTATTTAGGTGGGGCAGGACGGGAAGCTGGAGAATTAGAACCGGGTCTGGACAATCTACTCCTATAAAGAGCGGCTTTTTGCTCTGCCCTCGTAGCCTCCATGCGCAAATATTCCCGGTCTGTTATTATGTGGGAATCATGATCGGAGTTAGGATCAATAGGTTCTTGCGGCTTAGATAAAGTGTCCTTGATTGAGACAGCATCGTTGGCATAATAATCAGCCATCCGGCCGTATAACTCGTCCTTACCAACTTTACCTCCCTTATAAGCAATCATCAAAGCCATCTCAAGCAGATTCTGAGGCTCAGTATTAGACGACATTTTATCCCACTCCTTTTGGTAAGTTTCTAAGGTTCCGACCGGGGAATCAATTTTCCAGTTCGTTAGCGTATTAATTTCCGCACGGGCGAAGCTTTCGCGGTAATAACGGTCATTTGCCATATCCCAATTAGTGCTGGCTCCAGCCCGATTACCTGAATCCTCCTCGCGATCAGCGTGTGCCACAAACTCCCCTGCTGCATTTGAGTATGCCTCTTCAACTAATTTATATACATTAGGAAGTGGAACTTTATCACCGGACTCAACCGCCTCAATACAGGCAAGAAAGACCCCATCCGGGTCACCTATTTCTGCAGCTTCTTTTGCCGCATTTAAACCAGTAACCTTAGCCTCACCTCTTTCACCCTCGCTCATATAAACCAAGCATAAATAAATGCCTTTGTGTTGTCAAGGGAACCGTCTTTACAAAGTAATTACTTAATGTCCTTAATGTTGCCGATATATGAGCAGGCTCTATATCGGCTAATTATTTGATATCCTTTATATTGCCGATGTAGAGAAACTTTTCATCAGGTACCGCGTCCAGTTTACCTGAGATAATCAGCCTGATATCGGCAACGGCACTGCCGCGGCTGACGTAAGCCCCCCGCTTACCCGACTGGGCTTCGGTCATAAAGAAAGGCTGGGTCAGGTAATTGATGATTTTTTTAGTCCGCTGGTATAGAAGGCGGTCCTGGGCCGAAAGTTCCGCTTCACCGACGATGGCGACAATATGAGCCAGGGCATTATATTCCGAAAGCATTTTCTGAAACTGGATCGCTACTTCAAAATGGTCTGATCCGATAATCGAACGCTTTAAAGCTGAAGTTGAGGAAGCTGCCAGATCGATGGGCGGATATAGGTTATGCTGGGCAACCGTACGCGACAAAACAATAGCGGTATCAAAAAATGAAGTTATGGCAGTAACAGCCGGGTCATTTGTTTCATCGGCCGGTACATAAACGGTCTGGACCGAAGTGATAGAAGCATTAACGGTTGAGACTAATCTGTCCTCAAGTTGGGACAATTCGGTTAACATAGTAGCCTGATAGCCTTGTTCGGAAGGCAAAGTCCCAAGCAGGGTTGCCAGTTCATTGCCGGCCTGGACAAACCTGAACATGTTGTCGATAAACATCAGGACATCCTTTTTCATGGCGTCCCGGAAATACTCGGCTATCGAAGCTGCTGCCAAAGCCACCCTGAACCTGACACCGGCATTTTCATTCATATTCCCCAAAACTATAGCCGTTGAGGGCAGGACCCTGGTTTCAAATAGTCTCTGGTATAGCTCCTGACCTTCTCTAATACGCTCCCCGACTCCGGCAAAAACCGAAACACCGTTATGACGCAAAGTAATATTGTGCAGCAATTCGGTAATCAGAATTGTTTTTCCGACTCCGGCGCCGCCGACGAAGCCGGTTTTTCCCCCTTCCAGGATCGGGGTCAAAAAATCAATCGCTTTAATGCCGGTCTCTAAAACCTTGCTGGTGGTGGCTATGGTATTCAAAGAAGGTGTCCGGGAATAAATTGAGCGCCGCCTGGTTCCGACAATCGGCTTGCCGTTATCTAAAGGGTTACCGAATAAATCAATCGCCCGGCCCAAAAGCGAGGGGTCCTCCGGTATGGAAACCTGCGAATTAGTGCCGGAAATCTTCATTCCCCGGTAAAGCCTGTCCGGATCGGACAAAATCAGGCAGGAAACCGATTGTTTTTCCTGGAAAAATACTTCCAGGCAAATACTCTTGTCTTCTGTACTGATTAAAGCCTCATTCAGGCCCGGCAAACCGGCCCCGGTTGATTCAACCTGGGCAATCTGACCCCGGACCGAAACTATAATTCCTTCAAAAAGGGCTTTTTTTTCTTTAGCAAGATCTGTCATGTTTATTAGTGACTAAGGTGACGAAGGTGACTAATGTAACTAAGGCCAGAAATGTTTAACCTTAGTCACCTTAGATACCTCAGTTGCCTTAGTTGCCCCCTCCCTTGTGCATCGCAGCAACCGTTTCCAAAATTCTGGCATTTTGAATGCTTCTTTGAGCATTTAAAAGCAGTAATTCCTGGGTTGATAAGTACTTTTCCGCTTCGTTTTGGGCGCTGTCCATTGAAATCAGCCTCGAAGCAGTTCTGGCCAGCTCGGCCTCCAGGAATGTCGCCTCAAGCAAAATAACTTTTATCTGGTTATCAAAAAACTCAACCATAATTTTGACTTCAGGCTCAATAATGAAATTATTTATTTGGGATATCAGTTCTTCCGACTGGCCGGTCCGGGTATGAACATCCAGCTCGGACTGAGTGATATCGGCAATGATCGGTACCTGGGTCATCACGCTCTGAAACTGTGGATGAAAGACTAAAACTTTAGAATAATTATTAACTACCTTCGAAAGTGACAAAAACTCGGCACTATCGGGAAAGTCGCTTTTTAAAATTAGGGGCGTATAGCTTAAAGCATAGTTTAAAGACTTGATTGTCTCAACCCCAGACCGGCCGATTACCAGTTTGTCACAGTTGATTTTGCTGACCTGGATCAGGAAAAATTCAATTAGTTCGCTGGTAATCTTACCGTAAAAACGCTCATTCGAGGACAGAAGGATGCTTAAAGTCTTACCGTTTTTGAAAGGAGCAGGAATTTTCCGGCGTTTGGCGATAATGTTAATCAGACCATAGATTCCCGACAGGTCTTTGAAAAATTCCCGGTTGCGCTCAGCACCGGAACGGATCCGTTTTAATTTTGAGGATGAAATTTGAGTAAAAGCCTGAGTGATCTCCTTTAAAGACCTGGCCTCTTCGATTAATATGTTTATTTCTTTGGTAGTCATGGTTTTATTAACCAACTAAAGTTACTAATGCTACTAAGGTATCTAAGGTCAGACATTAGTCACCTAAGTTTCCTGAGTCGCCTTAGTCACTTTTGAATTATTTTGTATCACTTCACTGGTTAAGCCTAAGTATTTTTGTATTACGGGCAGAAGAGCTGTTAATTGTTTAATAAAGTCTTCCAGGCTCTCAAATTTTTCTACCTTTGCTGTAAAAGCCGACAGCGCAGGGTCTTTAACCAATGCTTGAAGTATCAGATCTTTGGCTTTTTTTATAAAATCGGCCTCCTTTTCCAAAAAAAGCGGCGTAAAAGTTAATCCCAAAAGAACAATTTGGGAAGGCACGGCAATTCTGGTCGAGTTTTCCTGATTCAAAAGCTCGTCCAAAATTTCCTTTTGCTTCAAAGTCAGCCTGGTCTGGAAGGGCAGCTCGGCCGAGAATTTACTGATTGTCTGAAGTTCGGCCGCTTTGGCCATTAATTCCCTGACCCGGCTGGAGAGTAAATTCTGCAGGCGCTTTTGGGTTTGCCGGCCGACCCTGGTGACCGAAAGAGAAACGTCAATAGCCGGAGTCGTCCCCTGGTTGCGGAAGTTGGAGTTAAAAAGCAAATGGCCGTCGGTCATTCCGACCAAATTTGTCGGCAAAAACGTTGCAAAATCCGATAAATTAACCTCCAGAACCGGAAATGCGGTGATCGATCCGCCGCCGTTTTCAGCTTTAAAATTACCGGCCCGCTCGAATAAATGAGAATGCTGATAAAAAATATCTCCGGGATATGATTCCCGGCCCGGAGTCTTACCTGACAGCAAACTGATCTCACGGTATATCTTGGCATGAGAACCTATATCATCCAAAATGAGTAAAACATCGCGACCCAATTTTTGAAAATATTCTGCTACCGTAAAGGCTGTTTGGGGAGTTAAATAGATAAGCGGAGCAGCTTCCGACGATGAAGCGGCAATAACCACACAATAACCCATCGCATTATTGTTTGTTAAAACCTCAAGCATAGATTTCAATTGGCTGATCGGCTTACCTATTGAGGCATAGATGCAGACCATATTCCGGTCTTTCTGGTTTAAAATCAAGTCAATCGTGAAAGCGGTCTTGCCGGCGTGAGCATCGCCCAATACCAGTTCCCTCTGGCCTTTACCAATCGGAATTAAGCTGTCAATTAAAGTAATTCCGGTGGCGAATTGTTCGTCAATAAATTTGCGCATATTAATATTAGGCGCTTTTCTGTCAAGCTCACTTCTCACATCTTTTCCGGTATTTAATATCCTTTTACCGTCAATCGGAACGCCGATCGGATTAATTGCCCGGCCCAGTAAATATTCACCCATACTGATTGACAGCCTTGACTCGCTCCGGCGGAAGAGTTCCCCCGGATTAATAACCCCCTCGTCCAGCATTAAAACCTCAACCTGATTTTTGTGTAAGGCGCTGACCCAACCCCTCTTACCGCCTTCCGAAACTACCAGATCATTAATCCTGACCGTTGGCATGCCGTCTAAAAAAACCAGAAAGTCCCGGCTGGATACTGCATAACCGACTTCTTGATGATTTTGTTGTTGTACCGGTTGCATTTTTTTTAAGATTTCCAAGAAACAAGATACAAGTTACAAACAATGCCAATATTAAATATTCAAAGTCCAAATATTTTTGGTTATTGGCAATTAGAATTTGTGATTCGTTTGTTACTTGGACACTTGTATCTTAGTCATTAATACTTACTGTTTAAAGTATTTCCGGAATTCTCCGACCAGCTGCTCTCTGTTCTGACTTATCTTTCCCTTAAGCGAATAGTCCCTATAAACTCCCTTATAAACAACAGCACAACCGCCGATCAGACCGGGATCAACTTTAATATCAAAAACCAGTTTGGGATTATTGAGATTTTTTCTGAGCCACTCTCCTACCTGTTTTACCTGAGCTTCTTCAAGCGAAAACACAAAATAGATGGCCAAAGGAGGCGTGCTGTTTATAAAGGCATCGACATGCTGTTTAATAGCGTTAAACTGGTCATTTGTTATACCGGAAAGAAGTTTCCCGTCAAAAGATTCCAGCCACTTTTCCTGATCTTTAGCCGGGGCGGTCTGATTTTCAGGCTCTTCTTTTTTCTCCTCATTTCCCGAATTATAAACACTACCTTCAATCCTTAACCTCAGCGCCTGAAAGCGCTTCCTGAAAGCATCCAGGGTAAAAGTATCCTTTAAAATCTCGTCAATAAATTGTTCTTCCATAATTACTCGATGACTCGTAAATTCCAAGAAACAAGATACAAGTGTTCCAGAAATAGCCAACTATCAAATATTTAAAAAACTTGATCTTTTGATCATTAGAATTTTAAATTTGATATTTATTTGTTACTTGTTTCTTGTTACTTGTTACTTCATTACTAAATCTATACTAAAAAACTATCTGTCTTCGCTCTTTCCAGACTCTCATAAACCAACTCCATTTGATCCCTTAGATTAAGATTCTTGGCCAAAACCAAACTGAGGGTTTTTTCAAGCATAGCCACGATATTTTCATCAATTATATTCATCTGCTGGACTTTATAAGTATCGATCAGCGATCGGGCCGATTTGAGCTCAAGATCAACCGAAAGCATCATTTTTTGCTCGGTCTGAAGTAGAAAGTCGGCCAGTTTGGTCTCAAAATTCTCAAACAGCTCATTAACCCGGTTTTTGGCTCCTTCCCAGTTTGCCACCTGCGATTTTTGAGATTCCAGTTTTAAGTCCTCGAGGTATTTGGAAAAACTGTTAATCGAACTTTCGGTTTTGTTATCCAAAACCTCGGTCAGATGCCTTAAGAAGCGGTTAAATTCTTCTTCCTGGCGTTTGAAAGCCTCATCAACCGTTTGGGCGGCCTGGCCGGTTTGCTTTTCTTCATATTGGAGGAATTGACCCAGCTGGGTGCCTAAATCCTGGGTGGCTTTGGCTGAAAATAATTTGGTGTTTTGAACCAGCTCCTGGGCCTGCTTCTCTGCCTGGGTAACAATCTGCCGGGACTTCTCGGTTAACTGGCCGATGGTGGCGTAATTTTGTTTGTCGGCTTCGGACGCCCGGGAGTCCTTTTCCTGTTTTTTCCGGAGGGCAAATTCACGGATAAAGGCAGCTGTTGCGGCTATAGCAATAACTCCAAAGACAACTTCGGGCATTAAGGATAGTATACCAATCGTTGCTCGTTTTGCGATATATAACAAAACGGGCTATAGAAAAAAGGAGCTGGTTAGTCAGATCGCAGGTTTAATCTTGTGCCCGAAAGTCTTCATAAATTAATTCCTCGCAAGCTAGTCTGACCTCTGAAGCATATACCTGGGCAGTTTTTTTATATCGTGCATAATTAGCTCTTAAGCGCTCCTTTGTCCTAAAATGGCCTTTTACAGCCGCATACAATATGTCTGCGTAATCAGCCGCTACCTCAAACTCAGGAAACCTCATATTCTGGTAAATCCAGGCATTAATCGCTACGGCGGGGTCCGGAAAACCCATTTTTGCCGGGTTTAAAAATAAGTTCTTAGGTAAATCCCTTAATACCTCAAGCAAAACACTTCTGGCGATAGATGCTGTCCGGGCCATCTCAATAACTCCCTTCTCGGTCTCGGGCAAGCTCCAGTAGACGTGATCAATCTGCCGGTGAGGCACAACTGGCGGATTTTTGGATGAACTACTCCGCAGTAAACTGCGAAGTATCCCTTCGGGCAAGTTCTTCTGCGAACCATTCATCCCCGCAGCAAGCTGCGAGGTATTCTGGTTCGAGAATAAATGCCCATCCGGTATTGCCCGCATAATTTGCCACAGAACCTGATAACTTTGTCTCAAGTCCCGGGCATGCGATTCAATCAGCGGATCCTTAAAACCACTACTTCTATCCGAGTCTCTTAGGATTGCCTGCGCCACCTCCAAAGCACTGGGCATTGGTAAAGTGGGAATAAATTTCAATTTATCAGTTTCCCGCTGAAGAAGCAGTTGGCTTTTTGATTGCAAAAATGCTCGGGTTTGAGCAATTCTTACGCTCAGTCCCGTTTCATCTGTTAACCTTCTTAAAGCAGCGTCTTTATCCTCAATCACAAACCCGGAAGTAAAATCCAACTCCCTTAAATGATATTCAATTATCCCGTTGCGAATAACTATTTCCGGTGCTTCCCTGTTTACCGGGTAGCATTCAACCCGGGCTGCCTGGGGGTATCGCCCATCTGCAATTGCTGCCGGGTTGAATTGTTCTAAGGCCTGGCAATAAGCTTTATCAAGGAGTGTTCTGTCACCCACGGGCTCTCCGGCGGCCATAAAATCCTCCTCGTCGACGTTTCCGGGCCTGATGGTCACCGGTCCAACCCTCTCAAGCAGTTTTCTCTCCATACCTCCGGTTATTGGTCTTAAAGTTCTGGTTTTTTGATCGTAAACCACACCGGCTGAGGAAATAACTACAAGCAAGTCGCGAAAAGGCACTTCATCAACTAAATCCGGCCTGGCGACAGGCAGTTCAACTCTTCCGGCCGACTCGCTTGCAGCTTGATAAATAATTCTTTCAGTTTTAGACATTTGCCAATTATACGCTCAAAAGTCTTGTTATTCAACTATAGGATATTTTTAAACGAAGCTTGGCTGGAGCTCTTACAATCTTGACTTTTTAAGTCTTAAAAACTATATTCCCTTTTATGGGACTATATGCTGAAACTTTAACTCATGTCATGGGAGCTCAAAGAGCCGGAGGTATCGTTAGTTTTAGGCATCCATTTACAGCCGAACAGCTGCGGGCAACTGAATCATATCCCCCGGGCCGTTTACCGGCTGCACAAGTAACAACAGCAGCCCTACTTCGCGGGTGGGAAGTTCTGCTCGACATTAAGGATAACTACTTGCCTTCAGTTGCGGCTATGCCGCACAGATTAGTTACAAGAGTTCATGTGGACAGGGACAGGGAAGCTGTTCTTTTGCAGATAGCCGGGGATGCACGGGGAGGCAACCTCCGCAGGCCGTTTTATGGAGATTACCAATCCGCCCATTTTGGCCTATCGATAGTAGTGGATGCAGTCTCCGGCACGGTCGCAGTTTTAACTTCAGATCGAAAACCCCATCCAACCCTGGTTACCGAAGGCGATCCGTTCCCGGTTGGGGAATTTATCCGGGAACCAAAAACAATTCTTCCTTTTATCGGAAGCGCGCTTATTTCTTTAGAGGACTGGCCAAAATCTCAAACAAAAGCATCGATCCATTCTTAAATCCACCACCCCAACTAATTACTCCTTCAAAACTCTTGAATAATTTTAGTTTTGCCAAAAAACTTCATCTTTAGAAGCTTCTTATCTCTTGTCAAAAATAAATCGCAATTCGCCTCTGCAGCACTATGCAACTGGATATTGTCTTCATAATCTTTAGTCGGACCTTGTAAAGCTTTTAGAGAAACTGCCTTATCAACAGCTATAAATGACCAATATTCTTCTATTCTATCAAGCTTACTATTCGGAATTCTATATTTATATAGATAAACAAGAATATGAATTGACAAGGGAGAGACAAAAAGTCTGTACCTATTAAGATCATCAAGCGACCACTCTTTTCGCTCTTCTATAATATCAATTACCACATTAGCATCAAGAAAGACCCTTGCCATATTTTTCCATTAAATGTCGTCTATATACTTTTTCTCTTTGAGATCTGGGAATTGTCTTTTTTGGTTTAATCAGCTTGAGAAGCCTCTTAAATTTCTCCGCATCAAATGGCTTCGGATCTTTGATTTTAGGTTTAATTTCCCCGATAACTTCAGAGCGATGGATTAAATCAACGGATCTTCCTTCTTTAAGTGTTTTAACAAGCTCGGAAGATTTCGTCCTTAGGTCTGTAGTGGTCATGTTTTGCATAGCCTGAATGTACATTTAAATATACATTTTGTCAAGACTTTATGCCTAATATCCACTAACTAACTAACTAAAACTTTAATAATACTATTGCAGCGATGATGCCTACGATTGCGATTCCAACTGTGAAGATTATATTTAAAATGATTCCGAATTGAATCGTCGTCCTGGCTAAAGGATTTCTTCCCAGAGCTTCTATGCTTCTTGGGATACTCCGGGCCAAAGTAAAAAATCCTACCAAAAAGCTTATCAAAACTGCCACTCCGGCTAAAATATAGCGGATGATATTAACAAATTGTTCGGGGTTTTGGGTATTGCGGAAAAAAGCACCGTTTAAAGCATCCAGGAACCGGTTGGCGTTGCGGGCAGTATCAAGTTCGGCATACTCAATTTTTATGGCTACATTGATCTTGCCGACTTTAACCTGCTTTGACTGGGGATTATCTCCCGGGGGGGTATAGGTCGCCGCTTCTCCATCATTATCGCCAAAATCCTGTAGTGCAACGCCCAGGACATAGCCGGATATAGCTCCTTTCTCACCTTTGCCAGGCATGCCTGAGGTAGTAATAAAATCACCGACTTTTATCGGACCGTTGATTGTGGTGACATTTACAATAGAAGTGCCGCTTCTGATAACCGGTCTTCCGGTATTATCCTGCCTCCTGTAGGCAACCAAAGGTGAATCAACGATAACTCCGAACATCTTATCATCATATTCTTTTTTAGCCAGGTCCAGCTTGCCTCCGGCAAAAGACATGATATCGCCGTCAGCAGCCCCTTCGGGTACATCGTAAGTTTCAGCAATCTCAAGCTGGGCATAGACCAATGTAGAATGTAGAATGTAGAATGTAGAAAACAGGGCAAAAAATAGTATAAATTTAAAGAGAATTTTTGTGTTTTGCATAATACATAATACATAATACTTACTACGATCCTATTTGACAACTTCCCGGCAGCCGCAGCTGTTTTTACGGCATCCAAAACGCCTTCTTAAACTTTTTTAATCTCTTTTAATGCCGCACTTTAGCCTCAAATCACCGCACTTATTTAATGCCGTAAAACTCTTAGCGGCACTCCAAAAAATGCCGACGGCATTTGACATCTATGCAGTACCGGTTGTAGAGTTAAGTTATGCCATTTAATAGTGCGGCCCGGAGAGCCAGGGCGGTAAAACAAGTTCGCGACGAAAACGGTCATTTCATCCCCTTAAAAGCGAAGGTTGATCTTTCCGGATCGGGGAAGGTTCTTAGTGATTTGATTAAGACTGAAGAAGATGATGACGCTTTTAACCTGTTTACTCTTAAAATGGGCAAACCCTGGCAGAAGCTGATCCAGATTCTGGAAGACATTAAGAAAAAACAGGCAACCACAGTTAACTTAAAGTTCACTATTCCCCTGATCGTTCTTCCGGCAGTCTTAATTGCCGCTTTCACCCTGGGCCGGATGCAAACCGGCTGCGGAGGATATTTTGCTTCCCAGGTTGGAACCTTGCAAAACATCACAGTTACCCGGCAGTACCGGCCGGATAACTTCTTTTTATATTGGTTCAGCTACCTGCCATACTTAGGTGACTACCTGTTAAAAGAAAAAGCTCTCTCCCAGCCGGTTCTGGTCAGGGAAAATAATGAAAGCGTTATAATTGACAACCAGGCTCTTGTAAACCTAAACCCCTTTAACCAAAGCAAAGTAATTACCTTCGGCAACTACAACCCCTGCGCCCAGACTTTAACCCTGGATTCTGAGAAAAATATTTCTAACTACTAATAAACCTAAAGTTTGAATGAAAAAGGCACTATTCGGTCAACAAATCTTGTCAGTCCGCGATTCCCTCTTTGAGTATGCCCCCAAGCACGCAACTCTTTTTTATCCACCCTCTGTTGCTCATTAAGGTCAGGCAACTGACCTGTAATCCACTGCGTCCATTCACTAATATCATTAGGTAAACTCTTCATCACTTCTCTATTTAATGCCTTCCTACGCATAACCAGGGCAAAATCAGCATAGCTGTCAGTCTTAACCTCTGCAAAAAATTGCCGCTCACCCAGACGGCGATCCGTGATAGCTTCGGTCAGACCCGTCTCAAGTCCCCGAGCTATGACTAAATCGCTCAGCGGATGCTCCCTTGCGTCATCTAATTTATAGATATTCCTGTCACGAATTTCAACTTTACTTGGCGTCTCACCTAAAGTTTCAGTAACAACAACCTCAATTGCAGAACGCTGTCCAACTAATCTTAACTCTAAATCTTTACCTCCTCCATGTAAGACCGGCACTTGATATCCCTTTGAATGAAGGGCCCAACCTTCAACCAACTGATGACCTGCATTATGACTTCTATGCTGTTCTATAGATACAACTTCCCCTCCACCCCATTTTTCAGCTAAATCTGTAAGTACAGCTTCTACATTATAAGAGTCTAAAATAGCTTTTTTTCTATTGTGCTCCTCCAGTTTCCTGGCAAGAACCTCATCTGCGCGCGCTCTTAAGGCTGCTACTTTGCTCTCCTCTTCTGCCTTACGAATGGCTTCAATTTCTGCCTCTCTTGCTAACGCCGCTCTCTCTATGTCTGCCCATGCACTCATATAAGGAGTTATACAGAGAGTTAACTATATTGTCAAGCCAATTTAGCTTGCTTATTGAGAACATGCTGGTTCAGGGCATTATTGAATAGACATAATGCAGCTCTGAGTCAACCAATTGATCACTAAATTAGTTTAACGTTTTTGAACGATCGTCAATAATGATTAAACTGTTTAAATTAAACTGGACCTGATTTGCAGTATATCTGCCCATTTTAGAGCCTGTTCTTTAAACAATTCCAAATCCCTACTCAGAAAAAGGTAAATTTTTAACTCTTTAAAGCGTGATTCGAATTTATTTAGTCCGAGCCTGACTTTTCTGGAAAGCTTCTGGACTCGCAATCCATCCAGGTATATTTCAATCTCCAAAAGTGATCTGTTCACAAGCAATGAGTCGTCCTTAAACTCAGATTCTGAAAAATTTGCCAGTTTTTTCAATATATTCGACATCGTAAGCAGTTGAACTCGCACAGGCTGGGTCATTGACAAAATTGTAGCACATGGATTAAAATACCAAAGCTAAAGAGCGTGTGTAGCGCAAGCATAAATCACACCGAGGCGATAAACTAGGTTTTAGGTTGTAGTTGTTAGGTTATAGTAAATACAACCAAAGACTCAAGCGCCTCACAAGGGCGTTTTTTGTTACCAAAACCTAAAACCCAAAAACCATAACCTAAATAAAATGCCAAAAACAAGAATTCAAAAAGAAGATATAGTTACCGATCTTAAAGACAGGCTTACCAAGTCTAAATCGCTGGTGTTTACCGACTACCAGGGCATGACCATGAGTCAAATCCAGGCTTTGCGCCATTCTTTGGAAGAATTATCGGCTCAATTTTCAGTCACCAAGAATAATTTATTAAAAATAGCTTTAAAAGAGACCGGCTATAAAGTCGATGATGATGCAATTTTTGAAGGACCGATTGCTACCCTTTTTTCTTACGGTGATGAAATTGCCGGAATTAAAGCTTTGGCCAAAGCAATTAAAGACAACGGCATAGGCCGCACAAAAGCCGGATTTTTAAACGGACGGTTTTTAACCGATTCGGAAGTCAATAAGCTGGCTCAGCTTCCGTCTAAAGATGAGCTCCGGGCAAAAATTGTCGGCTCCTTAGGCTCGCCTCTTTATGGAATTGTCGGAGTACTCCAGGCTAACTTAAGAAATCT
>DATDWU010000075.1:0-20967 GCA_035289525.1 Patescibacteria group bacterium
TGGTATTTCAAAAAAAGAACACGTTCAGCAAATGGAGGGACTTGCAGATATAGCAGTTGTAGGAAGCGCAATTTTGGATATAATTAACTCACATCCGGGAAACTATTTGGACAAAGTTGAAAAGTTTTTAAAGGATTTAAAATCATGAAACGGGTTTTTTCAGGTATACAGCCATCGGGGGATTTGCATCTAGGAAACTATTTGGGTGCGCTGAAAAGATGGGTGGATGAACAGGGCGAGAAAGAAAATATTTTTTGCATTGTAGATCTTCATGCAATTACTGTCCCCCTAGATTCCAAAGAATTAAAAAGAAAAATCAGGGAGTTGGCAGCGATTTATTTTGCTGCCGGCATTGATCCGGAAAAATCGACTGTCTTTGTCCAATCCGATATTTCAGCTCACGCCGAACTGGGGTGGATTCTCAATTGTTTTACGCCGATGGGCTGGATGAATAAGATGACCCAATTCAAAGACAAATCCGGAGGCAAAGGAGAGTCGGTTTCGGTTGGACTTTATGATTACCCTGTTTTGATGGCCGCTGATATTTTGCTTTACGGGACTGATGAAGTGCCTGTTGGTGAAGATCAAAAACAACATGTTGAGATTACCCGCGATATTGCCGAAAGATTTAATTCTATTTATGGCCAAACTTTTAAATTGCCCGAACCGAAAATTTCAACAATTGCAGCCAGAGTAATGGGATTGGATGATGCGACTAAAAAAATGAGTAAATCAAATCCTAATCCCAATAGCCGGATTAATCTATTAGATTCGCCTGACTTGATCCGCTCCAAAATTATGAAAGCCACCACAGATTCTGCAACAGCTATAAAGTTCGATACATTAAAGTTTGGAATTCTTAATTTAGTTGAGATCTATGCGACATTAACAGGTAGGCCAATAGAGGAGATTGCTGTTAAAGCGGAGGGTAAGGGCTATGGAGAGTTTAAAAAGGAACTGGCCGAAGTTGTGATTGAAGCCTTAAAGCCGATACAGGAAAAGTATCACAAATTAATGGAGAATCCGGAAACCATTGAAAAAATGCTTCAAGAAGGAGCAGATAAAATCAGACCAATAGCAAATCAAACACTAAAACAGGTAAAAGAAAAGGTAGGATTGGGTACAAAATAATATGATTACAATTGATGAATTTTCTAAATTAGAGTTTAGAGTGGGGACGGTTGTCGAGGCCGAAGAGGTGGATGGATCAGATAAGCTCCTAAAGTTAATCGTTGATTTTGGGGAAGATAATCATCGCCAAGTTTTGTCCGGGATTAAAATGCATTATAAACCTGAACATGTTAAATCCAAGCAATTTATTTTTGTCACCAACCTGGAACCTCGGCAAATGATGGGTCTTGAGTCCCAGGCTATGATTATGGCTGCTGATGCCACAGAACAAATAGTTTTATTAGTTCCTGAAAAACAAGTCCCGCCCGGTTCCAAAATCCGCTAAGCTCACCATTGACTGCTTCTTAACTTTAGACTATGTTTATCTCATGGAAGAAGTGATTATGGGCAAAATCCCCAGGCCGAATTTTTCATTCAGGTTTATAAGATGGATAGTTTTAGCTGTAATTGTTATCTGGCTTTTGAGCTCAACTTTTGTTTTTATTCCGGCAGGATCGGTTGGCGCGCTTTATGACAGAGGAACCGGAATCCAAAACCGGGTCTTAGGGGAAGGTCTGAATTTAACGATTCCTTTTTGGCAAAAGGTCCAGTTATTTGATGCTCGACTTCAGGAATATACTATGACAGCTGCTCCTGATGAGGGTGCTATCAGAAGAGATGACTCGCTCGATGCCCCAACTCTGGATGGCCAACAGGTGAAGGTTGACGCTACGGTTCTATTCATGATCGATAAAACCAAAGCCCCGGAAATTTGGCGAACAGTTGGTACAGATTATGTTGATAAATTAATCCGTCCATTCTCCCGTTCCCAAATCAGGATGGTTATCTCAAGGTACAGCGCCCCGGAAATTTACTCGGAGAAACGCCAGGAAGCAGAAACAATAATGACTAAAGAAATTGCCGAACTTTTGAAAGACAAGAATATTATCGTCGATAAGGTTTTACTTAGGGCAGTTTATTTCTCTCCCGAATATTCTAAAGCCATCGAGCAAAAAGTGATAGCAGAGCAATTAGTCAAGAAAGCCGAATTTGAGGTTAAACAGGCATCGCAGGCTGCCCAGTCCAAGATTGCCGAAGCCAAAGGTTTTGCCGAGGCCCAGGCCCTGCAGCAACGGACACTGACCCAGGAATATATTCAGCTCGAGGCTATAAAGAAATGGAACGGGGTTATGCCTCAGGTTACCGGTTCCGGCAATACACCATTTATCAATATCCCCATAAAATAGTTTCTTAAAACTTGTAAAATATAAACAATGTCCAAAATACTCCCCTTTATTTCGCTTATTTTGTTTTTTGGTTTTTTGTCCTTTGGCCCTGTTGACACTCAATTCAAAAAAGTCGCCTCTCAATATACCGGACTGGCAACCATAAAAATACCTATTTCAGGCACCGGCTCGATGTATCCGACTTTTCCTAAAGGTATAGGAAAAACACCTCAGGAATTGGCAGACGAGCTGGTTGCGGAAGTGGCAATGTATAGCTACCCGAATAACCGTTTCAAAATAGGACATGGCGATATTGTTGAATTTAAAAATGCCAAGACCGATGAGATAGAGGCCAAAGAGTTTAATGGTAAGTTGGCCGGGTTTGTCAAAAGGGTAATAGGATTACCCGGAGATATTATGGAGATTCGTGGCGGACAAGTATTGATTAACGGACAGGTGATTATCGAGCCTTATACGGCACTGGCCAGGTCGACTTTCGGTGGTGAATCTCTGGCCGATTGTACAAAACTGACTGTGCCTGCAAATAAATATTTTGTGTTGGGTGATAACCGCAAAGCCAGTAATGATTCAAGACACGATGTCGGTTTAATCGACGATAAGGATATTGGTTTTTTGCTGCCTTTCCAAAAACAAAAGGGGATTTGGGACAAAAATTGGCGGGAAACTTTAAAAGACAACGATCCGGCCTCAAAAATTAAAATCGAAAAACCGAAATATTTAGAATTTCTAAATTCAATCCGCAAAGAAGCAGGTCTTGCTCCACTTAAGTATCAGGTGAAACTGGAAACCTCGGCCGGACTAAGAGGGAAAAGGATTCTACAAAGCAATGATTTTTCTTTTGAAGCAACCAAATCCGGTTACACGATTGAGAATGCTTTTTCAGACAGCGGTTACTGGAATCCGGTTAAAGGTGAAAGTATCATCAGAGGTTACTATTCGGCCGATGAGTTAATTGAAGGATTTTCCGAGTTCAAAAAATCGGAAAGTATTATCACCGACGACAATATTGAGGAAATCGGAATTGCCGAAATTGAGGGGGAAATCAACGGTTGCCCAACCCAGGTAATCGTCCAGCATTTTGCCGGGTATGTTCCGCCCAATTATCCGAAAGATCAGGTGGATTCTTTTAGCCGCGGCTTAACCAACTTAAAACAGATAGCCCCGTCCTGGGAAGGCCTAAGGAATGAAGCAAGAAGTGCTGATTTTTATCAGAAAAATAAATCAAGTATTGACCGGATAATTGAAATTATCGGTTTGCGGATTTCCAAATTGGAACCGATAACCGAAAAAATAATTGCCAACAAATGGCTGTCTAATGCTGAGAACAGCTACCTCAAAGAGGATGAAAAGTTAGGTCAGGAGCAAAACGATTTGGCGAAAAAGATTAACGAAGAAATCAGGAATTTTTAGGTTTTCGGGGTCCTGTCAGCTTGCAGCCCCAAAAATGGCTTCGCTCGTTAACACTCACTCCAGGCACTTTTTGGGGCGCCCCGCGCGCTGCCACCCCTCTTTCAATTTAAGTTCGCAGACGCTGGCAGAAAAAAAGAAGGAGTGCTATACTTGGCCCCATGGCTGCAGCAAAAAATTTTATCAAAATGCCCAAAACCAGACTACCTTCATTTTCCGGGAAGAAAAACGGTAAAAACCGCTTTAATTCAATATTTAAAACGATTGCGGTCTATGCATTGATCGGTCTGGCAATTTTAGTATTCGTAGGCGGATTTTCATCAGGCAGTCCCTACGGTTCTGAAGTTCCTCTATCTCAGGTGATAAATCAAATTAAGGAAGATAAAGTTGAGAAGGTCAGCCTGGAGGGTGAGAAAGTTATTGTCGATTTTAAGGGCGATGAGAAGGACGCGGTCAGCCGTAAAGAAGCGGGCGAATCAATATACAAAATCTTAGAAAGCGCCGGGGTGGATCCTTCCAAGGTTAATATAGAAATTAAAGATATGTCATGGCAGCAAAACTGGATATCAATTATCGGGACGGTTTTGCCGATTCTTTTAATGGTCGGATTTTTCTTTTTTATCTTCAGACAGGCCAAAGACGGAGCCCAGGGAATATTTTCATTCGGCCAGTCCCGGGCCAGGCTGTTTACCAAAGACCAGCCTCAGATTAAATTTACCGATGTAGCCGGAGCCGATGAGGCTAAAAAAGAGCTAGAGGAGGTTGTAGATTTTCTAAAAAATCCGGCTAAATATAAAGAAATCGGTGCCAGAACTCCAAAAGGAGTATTGCTGGTTGGACCTCCCGGAACCGGAAAAACATTATTATCAAGAGCGGTTGCCGGGGAAGCATCTGTACCGTTTTTCTCAATCGCCGGGAGTGAATTTATGGAAATGCTGGTCGGTGTCGGCGCCGCCCGGGTACGCGATATGTTTTTACAGGCGAAGAAGAACGCACCGGCGATAATCTTCATAGATGAAATAGAATCGATAGGGAGGAAAAGAGGAATGGGAATGTCCGGCGGGCATGACGAAAGAGAGCAGACTTTGAATCAGATTTTGGTTGAAATGGACGGTTTTGCTCCGAATGAATCCGTTATCGTTGTGGCCGCGACAAACAGGCCAGATCTGCTCGATCCGGCCTTAGTACGCCCGGGACGGTTTGACAGACGAGTTGTTATTGGATTACCCGATCTTCACGAAAGGACTGAAATTATCAAACTTCACATGAAAGGCAAGCCTTTTATAAAAGATGTTGAAATAGAACGCTTAGCCAGAAGAACTGTCGGATTTTCAGGAGCCGATTTGGCCAATATGTTAAATGAGGCAGCGATTCTTGCAGCCAGGGAAGCGAAAAAAGAAATTGACAATAAAGACCTGGAAGAAGCTGCAACAAAGGTCAAAATGGGAGGTCAAAGAAAAAGAATGAAATCTGAAAGAGACAGAAATCTGGCGGCTTATCATGAAGCAGGGCATGCACTCGTCGGACACTGCCTGCCTTTGGTGGATCCTGTACATAGGATATCGATTATCTCAAGGGGTATGAGCGGGGGGCATACGATGTTTCCACCTACAGAGGACAGATCTAATGAGACTAAATCGAGACTTTTGCAGCAAATTGCAACTGCGTTAGGAGGCAGAGCATCGGAAGAACTGGTAATAAAAGATGTTTCAACGGGTGCATCAAATGATCTGGAAGTTGCAACCGGAATTGCCAGAGAAATGGTAACCCAATACGGTATGAGCGCAATAGGGCCGATAAATATCTCCCCGCAGAGTATGTTCGGTATGTACGGGGGAGATGAAGGATCCGCAATATCCGAGACTCTTCAGTCAAAAATTGATTTGGAAATTTCAAGAATTATAGATGAAGGCTATAAGCAGGCAAAAGAGATTTTATCCAAAAACAGAGCCAAACTGGACAAAGTTGCTAAAGCCTTGCTGGATAAAGAAACCCTGGACACCGAAGAGTTTGAAAAAATCGTTGGTAAGAAGAAAACTACTGAATCAAGAGCTATAACTTCTCCAGTCATGGCATAGTCTTCTAAAAGTAACATGTGATAACATTCTCTAATGGAGGAGACGGAAGAAGGTGGAGGTAACACCCCTAAAAAATTAAGTTCTCGAATGGTTAAACTTTCCCCCTATGAGGTTGTTGAAGATTGGACTATTGGGAGAGCTGAAGAAGTCGAGGGTAATCGTACAAAAGCTATTAACCCATGGGGTATTGTAGATGAAACAAGGGTTGATCCCTCAGAGTTAGTTGCTTTACCTGAAGAAGAGGGGTTAGAAGATTTTTATAAAAGAGTAGAAGAGATCTTTAAACAGGTTGGGTTTACGGATCAAGATCTTACCGGGGATGATTCAGTTAAAAAAAGTGTAAGGGTGCCAAGGAGCGGAGTTTTATGGTTTGAGTTTAACCCTGCAAATCCCGATAAGCGTTGGCTTCCAGATGCAGATACGATGGAAATATTTGAGGTTAGAGGAGAACTAAATCCTTCACCTTGGAGAAGAGCGGCTAGACTGGTAAATCCTGATCTAGCGGTAGTCGAGCATGAAATTCTTGAAGTAGGTCCCTATGTTCAGGCAAGGTACGAGCTGAACACTCCAAAATATGCAGCTAGAAGAGTTGATGAAGATAACCCGGCTAAGAAAAGAATTACTGCCGAGGTAGTCGGTGATGTTAAAACAAATCCAGAAGTGTTGCTATCTTCAGGTAGTAAGTTTTTAGATAGAGTGTCTGGAATAGTTAATGCCGCCAGACAGAAATGATGTTTAAATCCTATAGTTAGTATTGACAAATCCGTTAAATTTCTTTAAACTGTTTTTACCGACTACGCAGGACTGGTAATCTGAGCGGAAAAGTATTTGAAAATGGCAATTCAACTAATCACTGGAAATATGTATGGCGATACCCCAAGAAATTGGGCGGTTTTTGCACTCCTTAAGATGAGAAAATAAATAATACTAAAACAACTTAAGATGAAAGCAGAAACCAGCCATAGGGCTGGTTTTTCTTGCTTAAAGAAGCAAAACCTGGCTCAATAGAAAAGAAAGGAATACAATGAATAGATCTAGAAAGAGTAATAAAAACTTGAACTTTTTACAAAAAATATGGTTACTAATGAAGCCCTTTCATAGGGATTTCTACTCTATTGTCTCAATAACAGTAATATTCCAGATTGTCAGGATGGCCGGGCCATTTATCTTCGGTAAAATTCTCGACTTATTAATTTCCACCGGGGGTCTTTTGACTTTTCAGACGGCTGCTATTGTGGTTGGGGGTCTAGTCGGGGTGAGGGTTCTCTCTCTAATCATTGACTATGCCATAGATATAGTTTTAGTCAGGCTTCTGTGGAAATCCGAACAGTATGTTTCCAGACAGACGTTTAACAAGCTGCTCCAGCTGTCACTTGATTACCATGAAAAAGAGAATACCGGCAATAAGATTAATATTGTTAATAAAGGTAGGGATAAATTGGTTGATCTCTTAGCCACTTTCGGTTGGTCTTTCCAACCAGTTGTTATCCAGCTCCTGGTGACTGCAGTTATTATGGTTTTTGTTAACTGGGTTTTCGGCTTAATTTTTGCCGCATCCTTAATACCGTTTGTAGTTAATATGTTTACCACCTACAGGAAAACCTCCGGGATGCGGGCAAAGAGGCATAATTATTATGAGGAATCAAGCGGGGAGATAGGCGATACCATTACCAATATTACGGTTGTCAAAGCCTTCGGTCAGGAACAGCGGGAATCTGCTGCTTTTGGATCAATTTGGGACAATATCAAAAGTTTATCGGTCAAAGAATTTAGCTTACATATGATTAACGGATTCTTGCGTTCACTTAGCATTGAGCTGGTTTATGCCGTACTTTTAGTTGTGGGCATTATTGAGATCCAAAAAGGATTAATTACCGTAGGTAGTTTGGTTTTTCTGATTTCCTTGACCGAGAGAGCGTACTCAAATATTTTTCAGTTGGGTTGGATTTACGAGCGGACTATCGATGCTTCCGAACCGGTCAGCCGGGTAATAGACTTGCTTTCAAAAAAACCAACGATCAGCAATTCGCCCAATGCTATAACTCCGGCCGGGATACTTGGCCGGGTTAGTTTTAAAAATGTTACTTTCAGCTATACCAGGAGGCGGGTTTTAAAAAACGTCAGTTTTACGATTCCGGCCGGGTCATTTACAGCTTTGGTAGGGAAATCCGGTTCGGGGAAATCAACAGTCGCCAAATTACTGTCGCGCTATTATGATCCGCAAAAAGGCACAATTGTAATTGATGGAAAATATGATTTAAAAGATTTGGATCTGGATTTTTATCACGGCAATAGCGCAGTTGTTTTCCAGGATTCGCCGGTACCTAACAGGGAAATTTGGGAAGTAATCGGTTATTCGGCTGGCTCAAAGGATTTTGATGAAATCAAAACGCGAGTCATAGAAGCAGCCCGGTTGGCCCATGCCCACGAATTTATTACCGAGTTTAAAGACGGCTACAGAACCAAAATCGGCGAGAGAGGAGTGAAGTTATCGGGTGGCCAAAAACAGAGGTTAGCCATAGCCCGGGCGCTTTTTGCCCAGCCCAAAATCTTGATCATGGATGAGCCGACCTCCCACCTCGATACCATATCCGAAGCAATGATCCAGAAAGCTTTGGAAGAAATTTCCAGGGAGCGGTCAATGACAAAGATAATCATTGCCCATAGGCTGTCAACAGTCCAGAAAGCCGATAATATTTTAGTTATGGAAAAAGGTAGATTGGTAGAGCATGGAACTCATAGCCAGCTTTTGAAAAACGGCGGTGTTTATTCTCAAATTGTCGCCCAATCCGAGCTTAAGCATTAATTATCCGCGACCGGTCCCAGGAAGTGATAAAATGAGCTATGGGAAAACTTGTCGACCTGGCAATTGTGATTCCGACACTGAATGAGGAAGGTTATATCGGCAACTTATTGGATTCAATCGGCAAGCAAACTGTATTGCCTCAGGAAATAATAATAATCGATGCTTTTTCAACAGATAAAACCAAATCTGAGATAAAGGCCCGCAGAAAAAAGCTTCCGCAGCTGAAGTTTTTTCAAATTCCCAAATTCTCAATTTCCCGCCAGCGTAATTTCGGGGCCGGAAAAACGAAATCTTCACATATTCTCTTTCTTGATGCGGATACAATGCTGGTGGATAACGATACTCTGGAGAAATATTTTCAGGAAGTTAAGGATAAAGATCCGGGGCTGGCGGTAGCCGCCAATTATCCGCTTTCGGATCACTGGAAGGATAAAGTTTTATTTCAGGCAACCAATATCGGCACCAAAGCAGTCAGGGATTTTTATCCTTTAGCTGTAGCAATAAATCTTTACGTCAGGAGAGATATTTTTGATAAACTCGGCGGTTTTGACGAGAAAGTAAAGTTAGGGGAAGATTGCGAATTGGTACAGAGATACGCCAAAGCCGGGTTAAAATACTTGGTTTTGGAAAAACCCAAGGTGTTTACTTCAGTCAGACGGTTTCGTAAAGAGGGAAGAATTGGATATGTGATTAAGTCGATTAACTCGATTATCGGTTCAGAAATATACGGTCACCGTAAAAATCCGGCAGCCAAAAAATACGAATTTGGAAAATTTGGAGCACGCAATTAAATTGTCATAGATAACTTGAGCCGAAAAATAATAAAAGCCCCAAAAAAATACCAATTAAATAAACTCTGGGGATAATTCCTATCCATTGTTGATGCCAGGTGACATACTTACGCTTGAATTTAGCCATCCCATAAGCCGGATTTAATACAAACCAGAGATAGTCTTCTAAGACCATAAACAAACAAAAACCACCCAAGATTTGAGTACCGTCCTTAAACCCCAGGGTATATATACTAAAAAAGGAACGTGGAGTAAAAATAATACTAGAGAAAACAGCCAAAGGTGATATCCGGTAAATGGTTTACCATCCAATAATAAATCAGTCAAATTATTTTTTATCCTCCAGGTCGGTAGTTTTTCAGCCCAGCCGTATTTACCCTCAATATTTATTTCCAGTTTGGCAGTAATAAGGGCCAGAATGCTCATAACTAGCAGAAGCCTGATTTCCATGGTAATTATTTGATCAGTAGGGATTTGTAAACTTTAAGTAAATCTTCAAGGATTTCTTTTCTAACGAATTGTTTGCTGATATTTTTTTGAGATTCCTGTTCCATTTTCTTCCTCAATTTCGCGTCATCTAAAAGTATCCGGACTTTTTTAGAAAAATCCTGATGATTTTTAACGGAGATGAATCCGTTTATCCGGTCTTTCACGATCCCTTTAAATGCCGGATCATCAATTATCACCAGCGGTAACGCTGATGAAGCGGCCTCAATAGCCACCATCGGGTGAACTTCGGATTCCGAAGCAAAAACAAAAATATCCGCGTCAGCATAGACGCTGGGCATAGTATCGATTGGCAGGCCGCCGGTTAAATGGATGTTATTTTCCAATCCTAGTTTTTGAATGAGCTGGGTTAAGTTTTTCTTCTCAATTCCTTCACCGACAATAACCAGGTGGATCTTTTGGTTTTTATAGTCAAGGTAAGAAAACATTCTGATCAAAAAATCAAAATTCTTTTCCTTTCCCAGACGCCCAACCGATAAAAGTATTTTAGTGTCACTTTCCAGTTTAAGTTTTTGACGCAGGAAACCTTTAGGCAAATTCTTAAATTTTTCAAAATCAACAAAGTTAGGGATAACTGTGATTGGTTTACTAACTCCGAGCGCAATTAATTTATGTTTCATCTTCTCCGATGGAGCAATGATGGCATCACTTTTATTGGCAAAAGTCTTTAGTAATTTATTTATAAGCGATGGGGTCAATATTTTACCGCCTAAAAAATAATGGCCATACTGATCCCATAGAGTGTGTAACGTCAGGACAAAAGGGATTTTCTTTCGTCTGGCTATAATTAGTCCCAGGAAAGAAAATAAGCCATTGCCGTGAGCGTGAATAATTTCATAATCATTATCTAAAAGCTGTAACCACTCTTTATCGGGCAAGGGCATTCTGGCGGAATCCGGGATAGTAGGCCAGATTTTAGAAGAAGAAAGCCTGAGAATATTTTTATCCAGGTCGTCATAGTTTTTTATTTTAGGGGCGATAATCTCAATATCCGGATATATTTTTTTAAGTTCTATGTAAAAATTATTTACAGAAGTGGCAACTCCGTTTAATTGGGGGAGGTATGTATCAGTAAAAAAAGCAATTTTCATATTGAAATTATACCGCAAAGGCTTAAGTCTTTGCCAAAGCCAGGCACTTTAATTTATAGTTAAGAAATGGGACATTTGCCTTTTGCCGTCACAGCCTACCTTTTAAATGGGATTGCAGTAACGATTGATAAATTTCTTTTAAGCAAGCAGATCCCCGATCCCTTAACCTATGTTTTCTATTTCAGTTTGATCTCTCTGGCTACGCTACTGTTTATCCCATTTGTTGAGGCGCCAAGCCTGAATATTATTTTAATCGCTTCCTTGTCGACTCTGATCTGGACAATTGGCGCCTATTTTATGTTTAAGGCTTTGCAAATCGGTCAAGTCTCTCGGGTGATTCCGGTGATTGGTACTTTGATTCCAATTTTTCTATTAATTAAGGGATTTATAACCGGAACAATTAATTCGGGACAAACCACTGCGATCTTATTCTTAGTTCTGGGTCTTATCTTTATCACTATTTTTGACTGGAAAGGCAAGATTGAAAAAAAGGAAATTGTTTTAGAGGTTGGAGCGGCATTCTTTCTGGCATTGTCATACTTAATTTTAAGGCAGGCGTATTTGTCGGAAGATGGTTTCCTGAGTGTTCTTATTTACTCCAAACCGGTATTGGTTCCGGTGGGATTGGCTTTGGTACTTTTGCCGCAGACCCGGGCCAGGATATTTAATGCAAAGATTTACAACACAAGCAAATCTTTTTTTAGTCTGATTAAATCAAAAACGGCTCTTCTTTTTGGACTTGGACAAATAAGTGCCGGAGTGTCTGAATTACTGATCGTATTCTCCGTTTCTTTGGCTGATCCGGCACTCGTAAATTCATTGCAAGGCACCCAATATGTCTTTCTGTTTTTTCTAAATTGGGGACTATCTAAAAAATACCCGGCAATTTTTTCTGAAGATTTGGTGCCGAAACTGTTAATATCAAAATTTTTGGGAATTATTCTGATCGGAGTGGGGCTCTATCTTCTTGCTGTTAGCTAAATAATTATGAATAAAATAAAAAAATTGCCACTCTCAATACGTATAGTAACTATTTTTTTAGTTGTAATTGTTCTACTTGTAACAGCCTTTTACGGACTCGCTTTTATCTGGGGAAAGACTCATCCACCGGCCGGGAATATTAAATATGGCATAACTTTTTCTCAATTGGAAGCAAAACATTTAAATTTGGACTGGAAAAAAGCCTATCTTGAAATTCTTGATGATTTGCAAGTCAGGGATTTGCGTTTGCCCAGTTACTGGACAGTAATTGAAAAAGCCCCGGGTAAATATGATTTTGAAGAGACAGACTTCTTAGTAAAAGAAGCCGGTAAAAGAGGTGCCCGAATAATTTTAACTGTTGGCGTAAAGCAGCCAAGATGGCCGGAGTGTCATATTCCGCTCTGGGCAAGACAACTTTCAGCGTCGGAGAGACAGCAAAAAGTTTTAGATCTAGTCAGTGTCGTTGTTGACCGTTATAAAAACGAGCCTTCTCTTTACGCCTGGCAGGTCGAAAATGAGCCGTTTTTATATCCGTTTGGCGATAACTGTTATCCCCCTGATGTCAACTTTTTAAAGCGGGAAATTGCCCTGGTTAAATCTTTGGATAGTCGGCCGGTGATTATTTCCGATTCCGGAGAGTTAACTTTTTGGAATAAACAAATGGCGTTATCAGATATTTTTGGCACCACGCTCTACAGAACAGTCTGGAATCCTGTGACAAGGTATTTCAGATATCCGCTGACACCGGGGTTTTATTCTTTAAAATCCGATTTTTTCAGAAGCATTTTTGCTCCTAATAACCAAAAAACCATTATCGTGGAATTGCAATCGGAACCATGGATTCCCTCAAACAATCCGGTGAATACTGCTCTGTCTAAACAGATCGAGATATTTTCAGTTTCAGAAATGAAAGAAACTGTTGAGTTTGCAAATGAAACCGGATTTGATGAGATTTATCTTTGGGGAGCAGAGTGGTGGTATTTCATGAAGGAGCAGGGACAGCCCCAATATTGGGACTACGCCAGAGAGCTATTTAATGGATAAATTATCCCAAGCTTTACTGGTTCTAGTGTTAATCCTATTTAGCCTTTATTTGCCACTAGACAATTCAAGCTATGTCCCTTGGGATTTTAAAACAATCATTGACGACTTTATTCCTTTATGGACTCCATTTGTAGTTATTTATCTATCCTATTTTTTGTTGTTAGCTGTAACTTGTTTTTACTTTATCCACAACAAACTTATTTCGGAGTTAAAGGTAGGTTTATTGGGAATCACGATAAGCACTGTTGCGGCTTATGTAACTTATTTATTTTTTCAAAGTGAGGTTGTAAGACCAATAATTGAGAATAGAAATATATTTGATTTTCTATATTTGAAACTGAATGATTTTGTAAAACCATATAATGCCTTTCCCAGTCTACATGTTGCTATTTCGGCAATTTGCGCTTTGGGGTACTGGAGAGCCAAATCAAGATTATTCCAACCGATGCTGTTTTGGATAATATTGATAATCTTTTCAACTGTTTTAACAAAACAACACTATTTTTTAGATGTAGCAGCGGGAATCGTTTTGGCAATCTTTAGCTTCAATATCTCTTCCTCTTTGCTGGGAAAATACTCCAAGATGAGGTAGAATTCAGGAATGAAAAGATTGATTCTGGTTGACGGCAATGCACTGTTTCACCGGGCTTTCCATGCCACTCCTCCTTTAACCACATCCAAGGGTGAATTAATCAACGCGGTTTTCGGATTTACTAACATGCTTTTAAAGACCTGGGATGACTTGAAACCTGATTATATGGTAATCGCCTGGGACCGGGCTGCTCCGACTTTCCGTCATAAAGAGTATACCCAATATAAAGCTACACGAAAGCCATTAGACGAAGCTTTAGGAAGTCAGTACGACCGGGTTCATGAAGTTATTGGTTCACTAGGAATTCCTGAATTTGCCGTGGATGGATATGAGGCTGATGATTTGATCGGGACATTGGCCAAACAGGCAGGAGAAAAAGGCGGGGTCGAAGTAATTGTATTAACCGGGGATAGAGATATCATGCAGCTCATAAACGGCTATGTCAAAGTGCTGATGCCGAAAAAAACTTTACTTGATGTCGGACTTTATGGAAAAAAGGAATTCGAAGAAAAATACGGATTCGAGCCGGTTCAGATCATTGACTATAAAGCTTTGGCAGGGGACGCATCGGATAACATTCCGGGCGTTGCCGGAATTGGTGACGTGACTGCAACAAAATTAATTAAGCAGTTTGGTTCGGTTGAAAATATTTATGCGCCTTCAAATCTAAAAACTTTACCTGAAAGAACTCAAAAATTATTAGCCGAAGGTGCGGAGTCAGCAGCTCTTTCTAAGAAACTGGCCACTTTGGAACTCAATGCTCCGGTGAAGCTGGATTTTACCGAATGTCAGGTTAAAGATTATCAGCGGGAGGAAGTGGCAAAGATTTTTGAGGAGCTGGAATTTAAAAGTTTACTTGCAAAGATCACCGGTAAGGGAAAAGATCCGCTCGTTGGGGAGAATCAACTTGGGTTAGCTGTTCCGACAACATCAAACAATCAAAGCAAAACTACTATTGATTTAGACCGGACAGTGATTCCGGTGCTGGAAAAAATGACTAAAACCGGAATATTAATTAACTTGAAGTTTTTGGAGAATTTAGGGAAAGAGTTAAAAAAGAGGCTGGAGGAGCTTCAGTCCGAAATTATTGAGACGGTAGGTCACCAGTTTAATTTGAATTCTCCGAAACAACTGGCTGAAGTATTGTTTGATGAATTGAATTTGCCGGTTTATAAAAAAACCAAAACCGGACGCAGTACAGACGAAGAAACGTTGAATGAATTATCTGTAGCCCATCCGATGATTCCTCTACTCCTGGAATACCGCCAACTCTTTAAACTGGTCTCAACCTATATTGATGCTTTGCCAAAATCAGTAGGAGAAGATGGCAGAATTCATTCCACCTTTAATGTTGAGGGGGCTGCCACCGGAAGATTGTCTTCAATTAACCCTAACCTGCAAAATATTCCTGTCGGGCAAACCGGAAAAGTAATAAGAAAAGCATTCGTCGCCCGGCCCGGAAAAATTCTATTGGGAGCTGATTATTCCCAGATCGAACTGCGGATTTTGGCTGATGTTTCGGGAGATGAAAACCTGATAAAAGCATTCCGGGATAATCTGGATATCCACAGCGCAACTGCGGCTAAGATTTTCAATGTCCCGGTTGAAGAGGTTACAAAAGAGCAACGGATGGTAGGTAAGACCATGAATTTTGCCACCCTATATGGTCAGGGTCCGAGGGCGTTATCGAAGCAGCTGAAAGTTGATTATGCTACTGCCAAAAAATATATAGATGATTATTTTCTCCAGTTTCCTAAGGTCAGGGTCTGGATGAATAAGGTATTGGAAGAAGGAAAAAGGTTAGGGTTCGTTGAAACAATTTCCGGCAGGAAGAGGTTTATACCCGAGCTGCAATCTGCCAACGGCTTTTTACGGTCTTTTGGCGAAAGGGCAGCGGTTAACCATCCGATTCAGGGAACAAGTGCGGATATGATCAAGAAGGCCATGGTGGAAATAGATAGGGAATTAGAGAAGAGAGAAGAGAGAAGAGAGAAGAGAGAAGAAAAAAACTCTTCACTCTTTCCTCTTTGCTGTTCACTGATCTTGCAGGTTCATGATGAGTTGCTATTTGAATGCGATCCGGAAAATATTGAAGAAATTGCCAAGATGATTAAAGAAAAGATGGAAAATTCTCTAGTCTTGAATGTCCCGGTTAAGGTTGATTTAAAAACGGGCAAAAATTGGGGCGAAATGAGCCCTCTAGAGATTTAATTATAATTTACTCTCAATATGGATAGGAGAGGATTCATAGAATCTGCAGGAGCAGTAGCAATGTTGCTCGCAACCCGCGAAGTGTTAAATATTGGCAGGCTGATTGTGCCTAGAAATTCCGGTATTGCCAGAAGCCCGGTATTAGATTCTCCTTTCGTCTATAGACCCCAGTCAGAATCAAATATGTTAGTCTGTTTTGGAGATAGTAATATGACAGGGGGTGTAGGCGGAGAAGTGGTCTCCCCTGCTAATTGGGTTTTAGATTTAGTTCAGGCACGGGGGATTGGTGTATGGAATCTTAAAGTTTATGCTGAGGTAGGAGCAACAACTGCCAGAGTGATGGATAAGCAACTTAAGGAGGCGGTAGAGGACAGAGAGCTAATCAATCAGCGCTTTGACGTTTGGCTTAATGTAGGAGGTAATGACATGTTAGCTCTGGTAAATAATGCTCAAAATGCTCAGGAAATAGCTGAAATGATGCGTAATCCTAGACGGAATATTTTAAGAGCGTGCACTTTTATTAGAGATGTAAATAATGAAATTGAGGAATTTGGTAAGGATTTTTCCAGCCTACTTATTAAACTAATGCAACTTTTTCCAAATAGGATCAATAATGTTGTTGCTAATATATTGCCGGATTTTAGTGTGATATCCGCAATAAATACTGGTGTTGTGAATGGTGAAGTATTTGAACTCTCCCTATCAAATCCCTGGATCAGAAGGTTAGTACATAATGTATCCTTGGGGATTAACAATAAAAAAATAGCAACTTTAGAAACATTCTCTAAAGGAACAAGAAGTCCTGCATTCTTGGCCATTAATACTTTTGATTTTCCACCAAATTATTTTCATGGCGATGAACATTTCAATGATCAAGGTAAAGAAGTGTTAGCGCAGAGATTTGTTGATCGAATTAGAGTTAATTAAACAATTATCTTTTTGACTTCCCGCATTTCTTTTTCGAATTTGATAAACCCGGATTTTTCCAGCAGATAAAATATGAATTGGATTGCCGGGCTGATGAATATTCCGGTTATCCAAAGACAAAAGCTGGCTAAGCTGTAAAACAGAAAGGCCAGTATAGCAGGAATTGCAAATAAATAGGGTTTAATCAAAGAATCCAGGGAATTGCTGATTTGGGATTTGATTGTCTCTTTAAAATTCACCCCAGGTATAGACGGAATAATATTAGTTTTACCCCGGTTTGGCTGGGTTGTAGTCTTTGGAGCTTCACCCTGAATAAACTGATCGAGATCGCTGGAGTTAATACCGTATTGTTCTAAGACCTGGGGATTTTGCTTAAGCAAATCTATCTGTTCCCGGGTCAGGTTTGGTAATTGGGCTAAGTACTTTTCACCAAGAACCGGAATGCCTGCCTGGTTTAATGACAAATTTACCGCCCAATCAATAAGAGCGTCCGGAATTTTAAATCCCTGAGTTTTAATAATCGAATTGGCATTCAGGAAAAACCCAAATGCAAGTACTAAGACTATAAAAGTATTTAAAGTTTTAACAGGGCCGGACAGCAGATTTCCGGGTTGGAAATTAACGTAACTTTTTAAACTGACTTGCAAGGTAAAATAAGTAATAGCTAGACTCAGCAACAACCCGATTCCGATTATTAAGGCAAGTTGAGGTTTTAAAAAAATAAAGGGAATAGCGGAAGCGGTTAAAGCTATAGGTGCCGCAAATTTAATATCTTGGGTGAAAGTTAAATAAAGACAGAATGACAGACTTGTAAAAGCTATAATAATTGCCAATATCCCAAATTCATATAAACCGCCATAGCTTGAAAAGAAAATATCCAGATATTGATTTAGAATCGGTTGGTAAAAATAAATAACCGCCGCAACTAACCCTAAAAATATGGGTGCAAAGATAATTTTTTTTATAACCGGCATCAATTAATATTAGCATTGTGGTATCATTTTGCCTATGAAAACATTGGTTACCCATATTAACCCCCATCTGGATGACATTTCTGCTATTTGGATTTTTAAAAAGTTCCATCCTGATTTTAAGGATGCGGAGATTGAATTTATTAATGCTTCGCGCGATGAGGCATTAAAAAATGAGTCTGGGGAGAAAATTTACTTTGGTACCGGGGGAGGAAAGTATGATGAACACAAAGGCGATTTGGAGGATTGCGCGGCATCTTTAGTCTGGAAAGACATTAAAGCAAAAGGATTGGCGCCTCAAAGCGAAATAGAACTTAAAGCGCTTGATGATTTAATTGAATGGAACAGGAAAATTGATTTGGGAAAAGGAAGCGATGCGGATTTCGGCCCTTACGGAGTACAAGCTTTTATCAGAAGCAAAAATTCAACACAAGAAGACTCCTTAAAATCTTTAAAACTGGGGGAGGAGATTCTTGATAGGATATATGAGCTGTTAAAGAAAGATAAGCAGTCGGAAGAGGATTGGGCAAGCAGGATTGAATTTGAGACAAGTTTCGGAAAATCTGTTGCAATAAGTTCAAAAACTGTGGACAGAGCCTTTGTCAGAAATAAGGGATTTAGCCTGGTTTTAATATATGATCCGGAGTTTAGCTCCGCTCAGTTTTTCACGCCCTCTTTCGAAATAGATTTAGAGCCAATATATAAAAAGTTAGTCGAAGTCGAGCCTGATTGCGGCTGGTTTTTGCACCAGTCCCACCACATGGTTATTTGCGGCTCTTCCTCTGCGCCTGAACACAAAACTGGTCTGTCATTTGAACAATTAATCAAAGCTGCCAAAAATTCCTAATCCCGGGGTAAAAAATATTTTTAGTCGTCGCTTTCGCAACTATAGTTGTATTTTACCCGTTAAAGTGACATTAAGTCACTTTAACCCCTTGTTTTTAGTTATGAGTTTTTGTAAGATCTCGAGACTTGATTTCCAATATGAAGAGAACTTTTTTAGTTATAAGTTTGTTTTTAATAGCTTTGGTCTTTATCCCTGCTCATGCCTCTGCTTTTAGTCTTCCTTTTTCGTCATTTAAGCCGTTTCCGGTTTTCGCACCAACCCCAAAACCTTCTATTCCTCCGGTGATACTCCAATTAAAACTTAAAGAGATAAAGATTGACGGCAAATTTAAGAAAAATAAAAATCTGGTTGAACTGGATTTTAAAAATTTGGATCACGTTAAGTCGTTTACGTTTACCTTGATCTATACTCATGACGGGATAACTGAAGCCGTGGTTGATAGTGTTATTCCCGGAGCACTGAAGAAGATTGAGAAAGATGTATTTTTGGGTACCTGTTCGCAGGGAGTCTGCACACCTCATTTCAATCCTAAAAATATCAAGCTCCAGGTTGACGGGTTATATGTAAATAACCAGTCCTTCTCCAAAGCGGTTAATATTAAATAACTGTTTTAATCTAAGCAATTGGTTGAAATTGCAAAGACCCATAAAGTACCCTATTGACTTTTATTTCCAAAAAGCGCATTAGTATGTTGTGGCGACCGTTGATCAAACACCAGGACTAGATAGATCAAGAATTTATAATACGAATCCGGACATTCGTAGGGAGGGTGCTCGTGGTTTAGTGTCGCGTTATTTAAAAGATAATGGCGGAGTATTAGTTCAAACAGCTGCGCTCAATGAAAGTCAGGGGAGTTATGTAGCAGAAACTTTCCCATTCGTAGATTCCGTACAGTTGCCGACCAGAAAAGGGTTGGAGGGTCGGTCAGCAGAGGACGGTAGCAGATTAGATAGAAGCACGCTAGTAGATTCCCCGGACTCAGGAGTAATATTGTTTACTGTAGCTTTACCTTCCTATTCTTCCATGTTGGATAATTTGGATAGAGCATCCACATCCCGTACAGGAGTGCCTATTCCTCCAAAGATGACTACCCCGGAGCTCATCAGGCTTAAGGCAATGCATGGAGAAGGTAATCTTGAATATTTGGCCAGAGTAGCTTTTATTGATCCCGCACAAGCAGAATCTACTGAAACTGTAGCTCTGGCTACACACCCGGAGTCAGACTATGGTAGAAGGATAGTTACAAAAAATCCGATTAGAACTGCTCTTGCTTTAGTATTTGGAACAAAAGTCATATCTCCTAAGGAAATAGATCCTGATAACCCAAGATCAGATCTAAGCATGAATCTCCTTAGGTCGCTTGGAAGAAGGGGCAGTGCTGAACTATGGAGATATGCGGCCAATTTTGAAGGCTTCAGAGTATTGGTAAGAGTTGCAAATGTCGATCCTCAAAAGCGTCCCTGACCTTGTCTTTTCTATTATCTAAAAGTATCATCATTTTGTGAAGATTAAAAAATTTCCCCAATCGCATTTAGTTCTTTCCAAGAACGGCAAAACTTTAATTATTGATCCCGGCTATATTACCTTTGAAAAAGGTTTTAAGGTTGAGGATTTTCAGGATGCGGATGTTTATTTGATAACTCATCAGCATGGGGACCATTTAGGACCGGAAACAATTAAGGAAGTTGTCGGAGAAAAGATTGTTTTAGGAAATTCGGATGTAGTTGCAAAGTTAAAAGAGATCGGTGTTGTAAATACTAAGGAGTTAAAAGATTTAGAAGAAATTGAGATAGAAGGTTTTAAAATTAAAGCAGTAGACTTACCGCATTTCCAGAAAGAGGGAGTAGTTATGCCGCCGAATACCGGGTTTTTAATAGACGGGGTTTTCTTTCATCCCGGAGACGGAGACAAGGCGCCCGAGATAACTTCAGCCAATGCCGCTGTCCCGATTGGCGGGGCAACAATTACTTATGATAGTGCGCTGGAATTTATTAAAGGAATTGGCGCCAGAGTGGTTATTCCGATTCATTATGATGTTTACAAGGGCGACCCGATAGAATTTAAGAAACTGGCATCAAATTTTGGCATTGACGTTAGACCGTTAAACTTCGGTGAAGAAACCGAAATTTGACCTCCTGTTTTGATACAATTATCCAATGCGTGTAGCACTTGTTCATGATTATTTGCGCGAATATGGCGGGGCGGAAAGAGTTCTTGAGGTTTTGCATGAAATATTCCCGGATGCGCCGGTATATACCGCTTATTACAATCCTAAAGGGTTAGGTATAAATGCATCAAGGTTTAAAAGTTGGGATATCAGGCCTTCCTGGTTTCAACATTTTCCTTTTGCCAACAAA
>DATDWU010000076.1:0-2916 GCA_035289525.1 Patescibacteria group bacterium
CCTCCTACATCAGCCTTTGGCTGAGTAGGCAACTCCCCCTGATAGCTCACTCCAGAATTTTTAACGCCGCTGCGTTCAAAGCTCGATATTTTTAAACTCGCATTTTTTTAGAAGTTGTGATAAATTCTGGCTATGGCAAAACTGAAGGTTGGATTTATTGGTTTAGGGCTAATGGGAAAGCCCATGGCTTTAAATATCCATAAAAAAGGTTTTCCATTAGCTGTTTACAACAGAAGTCCGAAAAGACTGGCTGATTTTAAAAAGCTCGGGATTTATACTTACTCCTCCCCTGCCGAGCTGGCCAAAAATTCCGATGTAGTAATAACAATGATCACTGCCCCCAAAGATGTTAAAGAAGTTGCTTTAGGAAAAAACGGAATTATTGAAGGCGCTCATCCCGGCCTAATCCATATTGATATGAGCACCATTGGCCCATCGGCTGCAAAAGAAGTAGCAAAAGGACTCGCTCGCAAAAAAATTGATTTTATAGATGCACCGGTTACAGGCAGTACCGACAGGGCAAAGACCGGGGAGTTGGTTATATTTGTCGGCGGAGACAAAAAGGTTTTTGAAAAAGTTAAACCGGTGCTTTCCGCGATGGGAACCGAACTTCCATATATGGGTCCGGTTGGATCAGGTCAGGCAATTAAACTTGTCAATAATTTAATAGGGGGAGAGACGATTGCGGTTTTAGGGGAAGCGTTTATGCTGGGTTTATCATTGGGGCTGACAAAAAAACAAATCTATGAAGCCTTAAAAAACACTTTCTCTATCTCCCCTAATATGCGCAATAAAATGCCGATGATTGTAGAAGGAAAGTTCCCGGTGATGTTTTCGGTTGCTAATATGCGCAAAGACTTGAAACTCGGGTTAACCGAAAAATCCCCCTCCACTCCCCTGCCGATTCTGAAAACTGCGGAAGCAATTTATAAGAAAACAATGGATAAAGGCTGGGGAGAAGAAGATATCGCAGCGACATTTAAAATAATAAGCCAAAAGAAAAACTGAAGAATTTCTGATTCATTATTTAGCAGGTAATACCGGGAAATCTGCTGCTTGCATTTTCTATAAGATTTAGTGTATATTACCCCTTAACCTAAATATTGGGAATCATGGTAGGCATACTACTAGTGAGGTATGCGTACCTTTTTTGGTGTAGTGAAGGAAGCCCCCTTTACTGCTGGTTAAAGCCATCTACTTATGCAAATCAAGCCGACAACAATTAACGGGAGACTATACTGGGGGAAGAGACCAACCCAAGTAAAGAATCTGGACTTAATACGCCTCCAAAAGGACTCTTACCAAAAGTTTTTAGAAGAAAGCATCGGCACATTACTACAAGAAATTTCTCCTGTTTCGGATTTTACCGGCAAAAACTGGAAACTGGAATTCGGTGAATATTTTTTCGGCAAAACCCGCTTGACTCCAGATCAATGTAAAGTTAAGGGATTGTCTTTCGATGCTCCTCTTAAGGTCCGCGTAGTTTTAACTAATCTTCAAACCAACGATACATATAAACAAGAGGCTTTTCTTGGTGATATTCCCCAAATGACCGAAAAGGGCACCTTTATTGTTAACGGAGTCGAAAGGGTAATAATCAACCAAATCGTACGCTCACCGGGAGCGTTTTTTTCTGCCTCCGATGACCCGATTACCGGACGACGGCTTTATGGAGCCGAAATCAGACCCCAGCATGGTTCATGGCTTGAGTTTGGTGTGTCAAGAAGCGATGTTTTAACCGTTAAAATTGACAGGAAAAGAAAATTCGCCGCTACAACACTGCTTCGGGCTTTAGGCTTTTCTGAGGATGAAATCAGAAGCGAATTTGAAGCTGTTGATAACAACGGTGAGCACCGCTACATCGAATCAACTTTGGCTAAAGACCCGACTGAGGACCAGAATGAAGCTTTGCTGGAAATTTTCCGCAAAATGCGCCCCGGAGATCCGGTGGTTTTAGAAACTGCCAAATCATTGCTCCAGAACATGTTCTTTAATTCCAGAAGATATAATTTAACCCGCGTCGGACGTTTTAAAATCAATAAAAGATTGGGTCTTGATATTCCTAATTCTCCCGAAAACTGGATTTTAACCAAAGACGATATCGTGGCCACTTTAAAATACTTGATAAGTCTGGCAAACGGTAACGGTAAAACCGATGATATTGATCATTTAGGTAACCGCCGGGTCAGGATGGTTGGAGAACTGGTGGCCCAGAACGCTTTCTGGATCGGTTTACAGAGACTGGAAAGAGTTATCAAAGAGAGAATGAGTCTTTTGTCTCTTGATCAGGAGATAACAGCTGCAGGGTTGGTTAACGCCCGTCCGGTGATTGCCGCCATTAATGAATTCTTCAGAAGCTCACAATTGTCCCAGATTTTAGATCAGACCAATCCCCTTTCCGAAATCGACCATTTAAGAAGATTATCGGTAACCGGTACAGGTGGTATTTCAAGAGACAGGGCTTCTTTTTCAATCCGCGATATTAACCATTCCCAATACGGAAGAATCGATCCGATCCGTTCTCCTGAAGGACCGAACATCGGTTTGGTTACATACCTGGCTTTATTTGCCAGGATCAACGAGTATGGATTTTTGGAAACTCCCTATAAAAAAGTCATTAAAGAAAAGGGCAGGGTTAAAGTAACTGATGACGTGATATATCTGACCGCCGACGATGAGGAAGACATGCATATTACCGAGGCAACTATTGATGTAGATGACAAAGGATATATTAACCAGAAAAGGGTTCCGGTCCGTTTCCTGGGCAGCTTCTTCGAGACCGAAGCGGAAGATATTAATTTAATCGATATCTCGCCCCAACAGATTGTCGGCACTTCGGCTTCCTTGATTCCATTTTTGGCTCATGATGATGCTAACCGGGCTTTGATGGGTACGCACATGCAGTGCCAGGCAGTA
>DATDWU010000077.1:0-13011 GCA_035289525.1 Patescibacteria group bacterium
CTCCATAAATTATGCTCGTGTGACTTTTACAGCTTCGTCCTGGACTTTTTTGCCGGCGTAGGAGCCGCAATTCCTGCAAACCATGTGGGCCATGGTTTTGAAATTACAATTCGGGCAAATCACTAAATTTATGGCAGCGAGCTTAATCGATGCACGTCTGATATTTTTTACCGATCTGGAATGGCGCTTCTTTGGTTCTGCAGGCATTATGTTATCTCCAATTTAAATATAAAAAATCAAAATTAAAATTTTACTTTTTAAACTTTGAATTTTAAATTTGTTTTAGTCGGGAGCTACTTGCTCAAAACTTGATAATTTTACCTTAAGTCGTGGGTAATTAGCAAGAGTAGCATCTTCGGCTAATAATTTCTGGGCTGCTGCGCGGGTTTTTTCTATTAAGTCTATATCGGCGAAAGAGGCGATTTTTAAATCAAGCCTTCCTGATTGGCGTTTGCCGAATATCTCACCCGATCCTCTGATTTTTAAGTCAATCTCTGACAGCTTCATTCCGTCTGAAATTCTTTCCAGGTTTTTGAGCCTTGAGACAATTTGGGATTCCTCGGTTGTCGGGAATAATAAGCAGTATGACTGTTTGCTACCCCTGCCCACCCTGCCTCTTAACTGGTGTAATTGCGCCAACCCAAACCTTTCCGCGCCTTCTATGACCATTATTGTGGCATTAGGGACATCAACACCGACCTCGACAACCGAAGTTGAAACTAAAATATCGAATCTTTTATCTTTGAAATCATTTAAGACCTGATCTTTCTCTTTTGGTTTAAGACAGCCATGCAATAATCCTAATTTCAGCTTTGGGAATACTTTCTGTAGAGTTTCAAATTCATCTTTTGCCGCTTTAACTGTCAGTAAGGTTTCTGAAATCTCAATCAATGGAGTAATAATATAAACCTGTTCCCCTGCATCAACTCTTTGCTGGATAAATTTATAAGCATCCTTGCGCTTTTTGGAAGGGACAACATGAGTCTTTACCGGAATCCTGCCCTTCGGCAGTTCGTCGATAATTGATAAATCCAAATCACCGTATAAAGTTAGAGCAACAGTCCTGGGGATTGGGGTTGCCGTCATTGTTAGAAAATGAGGAATTTTAGCTTTACTCCTGAGAATCGATCTTTGTTCAACACCGAACCGCTGCTGTTCATCAATTATAACCAGGCCTACGTCGTCTGCTACTAACTTGTCGGAAAGCAAAGCATGAGTGCCGATGATTATATCAGGCGAAGACTGAAGATTAGTTATTGAAGATTTGATATTTTTTTTTCCAGTCTTCAATCTTAAATCTTTAATCTTAGTGAATTTTTTGCTTCCTGTATAAAGCCCGGTGTTTATTCCCACAGGTGCTAGGAGTTTCTGGAAAGTGGCGTGGTGCTGAAACGCTAAGATTTCAGTCGGTGCCATGTAGAGGGTCTTTAGACCGTTTAAATGCGAAATATAAGCTGTTATGGCTGCTACGACCGTTTTACCCGACCCCACCTCGCCCTGGACTAAGCGGTTCATCGGAGTCTGTGATTTTAAATCAGAAATAATTTCTTCCAGAACTTTTAGTTGGGCCCCGGTCAGTTGAAAAGGCAACGACTTAATATATTTCTCTAATTCCGGCCGGTTAATTGACAGCGCCTCAATTGATTTAACCCTAGACCATTCGCTTTTGACTTTTAAAGTTTGGAGCTGGATTATAAAAATTTCGTCGAAAGCCAATCTTTCTCTGGCTTTATCGGCATCAGGATAATTCTCAGGAAAATGAATCTTTTGGTAAGAATCTTTTAAATCGAGCATTTTACCTTTAATATCCCCGGGCAACGGATCTTCGATAAACAAACTGACTTTAGGTAGAATCTGCGAGATTTTTGTTCTTAACCATTTTGAACTGATTCCTTCGGTCTCAGGATAGACCGAGATCAATCCTCCGGTGTGTAAATATTTTTCTTCCCTTACTACTTGTCCCTTGATACTTATCCCTGATTCCAGCCTTTCCCAAACCGGCATAATTATTGAAAGCTTGGATCCGTATTTCGTCAATTTACCTGATATTTGTAAACGGTCCCCTACTTTAATACTTTTGGTTAAATACGTTGAGTTAAACCAGGTCAGGTTAATTGAATTGGTACCGTCATTAAAAACAGCCTGAGTTAATTTCTTCCCATATCTGGTAAATATATTTTTGATCGACCAAATCTCACCTTTGAGTGTGACTTTGGTATTGAGTTGCGCCTCATTTATTGGGACAATCTCCGAGAAATCATCGTATCTAAACGGAAAATGATTGATTAAATCATTGACCGTCAGTAAATTAATTTCTGCCAGCCTTCTCCCGTGAAGGTAACCGATGCCGGGAATGTGCCTTAGCGGTGTGTCTAAATTCATCAGGCAATTATAAACCTAGCTCAATAAAGGAAGAAAGGCAGTAATGAAGAAGCGATTAAACCTACTGCGCCGATAGTAGAAAGAATAATAAAAAGAATCCGGTATTTTCTAAGAAGAGTGTCCATACCTGTATCATATCCATTGTATTTAAATATTTAAAGTGCTAAATTCCTGAAATGCCAATTCATGATTCCGAAAGGACTTTAGGACTTGTTGTCAAACCCAATAATAGAGGCAACCGGCTTTTAGTTCGGTTAATTTTAAAAGGAGTTTCAGTAGAGCTGCCTTACACCAATGACCGGCTCCCGGCCTTAAGAGATCTGGTTTGGGTTAGGGGCTCAAACGCCCAGATAAAACCGATGCTGGATAACATATTAAACGACAACGGACTCCGAGCTTTGGTGATGAATCAGAGAAACCGTTTGTAGATTTATCTTGATGTAAGGTTTTCTATTTCCAGAAGGGCGGCTTTCCTTTTCGGTTCTTCGAAATATTTTCTTGCCGGTTCTAAAATTTCAATCAAATAGTCCGCAACCGCATTTTTTAGATCCATTGGGTGAAGGTCTTTAGCAATATATGCTTTTTCCAATTCTTCGTAACTATTAAACTTCATATCCCCTCCCCATTTTTCGGGACGACTGATATTGAGTCTTGCAGACTGCTCATTAAAAATAAGATATCTGGTCCAATTGAGTAAAGGGTTATTTGTTGAATCTCCATAACCTTCTGGTGCGAATGCGGAATTAATTTTCTTTTTTATAATCTCGTCAGAGTCATGAACTGTTATTCCGCTCTCAGCTTTAGACTTACTCATTTTGTTTAACATTGCCAAAATATCCGCATCTTCTTTGTCTCCTATTAAAGCTTGAGTCTGGAGTCCTAATAAGATTGGAGTGTGAATTGCTACAGGCTTAATCTGATTTCCTTTAGAATCCTTTAAAGCGCTAGTTTTGATCTGTAATGCAGTATCTCTTGCTACGACGTGAACTTTTCTTTGATCCATTCCAGCTTGGGCAATATTAGCCTGAAGCAGGAAAATGTCTGCTGCCTGCATGATTGGGTACATGATTTTAGCGGTTTCTATGCTGTCTTCAGCTTCTTCGCGGCCCATGATGGTTATGGACCTTTTAGATCTGGCAAGAGATGTACCCTTAGCCATTTCTAAGAATGTGAACCAGAATTCAGGGTGTTTGGCATACTCCTCTGAACAAAGTTGAAAAATGAGTTTCTTTGGATCCCCACCAATGCATTCAAAGAGAGTTTCCATAGCGGGAATGAAATATTCCCGAGACATTCTTTTAATAGTATCCAGATTTCCGCCCAGTTTATCGTTAACTACTGAGTGAAGATCCGCAAGCCAAATAATTGTTTCACCTCCGGCTTCCTGTACGTCCTTAACCTTCATTAGCTGGAAAAAATGACCTACATGAAGTTTTCCCGATACCTCAAAACCAATATAGTGTCTGAGCGGTGTGTCTGTTTCCAGTAGATGCCTTAAATCTTCTTCAGTTAAGACCTCAGTCAGGTTTCTGGTAATTAAGTTAAAACGCTCATCTGTTGTCATAGGTTCAATTATACAGATTTTGAATTTAAATTACATAGCCACACCTCGCCACCTTCTGGACAATAATAGTCCGATCGAACCATTAATGTCTATTTAGTTCGCCAAAGTCAACATTTTCTGCTTCCAGGACACTAACCCATTTAGAAATACCAAGATCATTAATATACTTTCTGATTAAATCAGTGCAGTTTGCTTTTGAAATCCAGATACTTTTTTGCAAAAGTTGGAATCCTAACTCTTTTAATCTTCTTCTAAAAAGATTGCGGGTTAAAGAATGACTTTCAGGAATATCAAAGGCCACTATCCGCCATTTTCCATCCCAGACGCCTTCTAATTGACGAACTTTTTCCCAGAGAGCTTCAGTTTTGCCTGCATCCGTAAGCTTAATTATTATTTCTGATTCATTTGCAAATTCAATAAAACCTTTCTCACGAAGCCTTTTTATAGCTTTGGAGAAGCTGGATTTTTTAAGGGGCCGCTCGTATCCTTTAGCGTAGATGTGGGTATTTGCTAAGAAGTCCTCCAACCTAACAAAGCCATCAGTGGCTTTCTCCAGGGCAATCAATAAGTAGTCGCCAATACCAGTTCTGGTATTCACTAGACAATAATAGCACGATCGAACGTTTATTGTCCCTGAGGTTGATTAGAGTACTTTGTTATCAGGCTTTTGACTTCTTCGAGGGAATTGGTATTCATAAATTCAGCCCTCGTTTCCGACGCACCTTTAAACTCTGAGATATAAATTTTGAAGAATTTTTTTAGGATTGCAAAGGATTTGGTTTCGCCCCAAGTTTCCGTAAAAAGCCGGGTGTGTTTTAAAAGCTGGTTTAATCTTTCGTCTAAAGTGAGATCGTGGATCTTGCCGGTCTTCTCAAATATCCAAAGGTTCTTGAATATGCCTGTTGCAATCATTACCCCGTCAACACCGTAAGTCTTAATCTTTTCCAATCCATCATCATAAGATTCAATATCACCATTACCGATGATCAATGTCCCCGGGCTGATTTTATTCCTCAGTTCAACTGCTTTGGCAATTTCTTCCCAATGGGCCGGGACTTTACTCATCTCTTTTACGGTTCTGGCGTGAATAATCAAAGCATCCAGATTCTGCTTAAGCAAAAACCCCAGCCACTCTTCAGTTTGGACTGTTCTGAATCCGATCCGTGTTTTAACACTGACAGGTAGTCCGCTCCCCTCCCTGACTGCTTCTATTATTTCCGCGGCGAGTGACGGATTATTAATTAGTCCAGAGCACATTCCCCTTTTAACAACCGACTTTTCCGGACAACCCATATTGATATCAATACCGTCAAACCCCATTTGTTTAATTATTTTCGCAGCCTCGTAGAATTTTACGGGGTCGTTTCCCCAAATCTGGGCAATAATCGGCCGTTCCTTTTCTGTAAACTGAAGCCTTTTACTAACTGCCTCTCTCCCCTTTTCCGAAACCAACCCGTCAATAGAAGTGAACTCGGTAAAATATAAATCAGGCGCGGCAAGATCCCCGATAATTTGCCGGAAAACCGTGTCCGTTACATCATCCATCGGTGCAAGCACAAAGATTGGTCTTTTAAGAGACTTCCAGATATTTTTCATTGACCTATAATTTTAACTTAAAACAGTCAAAAAATTAAGTCTAATGAGATATGGGTAAATATTATGGACAGGATGGTACATCGAGTTGGTGTGTATCTAAGTCCCCTGACTCGCCGGACGAATTAACCAGCCTGACAAAATAAATATGTGATCCGGGACTCACCCCATTCTCAGTGTAATGTGTATTTAATGAGCCTGAGGATATAAGACTATTGTTATCTCTGTATAAATTGTAGCTAAAAGCGCCAGACACTCCATTCCAATTAAGATCTACTTTGGTAGAGTTATCATTATTGCAAGATGCAGTTGCGCTTAGAACCGTTGTGGGCGGCGATGGACTCGGACTGGGCGAAGGCGATGGACTCGAACTCGGACTAGGCGAAGGTGATGGTGTAGGAGTCGGGGTGGGAGTTGGGTTATTTACCGGAGCCGGTGTAGGTGTTGGAGTTTGGCTTGGGGAAGGACTTGGGCTGGGCATCAGCGAAGGAGACGGTGCGATTGACGGCACAGGAGAGGGTATATTGGGCCCGACTTGTACAGGAATCTGTTCTTGTTGCCTAGGCTGCTGCCGGGTTTGAGCTCCGGCGACCTGTCCCTGCCTGTTAGCTTGTGAAGTCAAATTTGAGAAAGCTCCCGGGGTTGGCGATGGAAAACCGCCCGGTGCCGGATCGTCGCTGTAAACTGAGAAAAAAATGACAATACTGAAAATAGAAACAATGCACACCAAAACAGCAACCCCGTAGAGCAGTTGCTGTTTTGTTGACTCACTGACGTTATAATTCCGAAACAAAATCCTCACTATTTCCTCTTTCCCTTGCCGTTGCAGAGCATACAATTTTCTTTATGATCAAAGATGCTATAGACGGCTGCCACTCCTACTAAAATATAGATTATATTCTCCAACCCCATGCCTCCAAAAATCATACTGACTAAATTAATCCCGAAAAGACCAACTAACCCCCAATTGAGAGCACCAATAATAACCAGTCCAAAAGCTATTGGATGTAACCACTTCAAATAAATCACCCCCTTTAGACTATCTTATCTTGCCAGTCTTAAGGTTTACAAGACATCAAAGGGTTCCTTTTTGACTAGAGATTCATCGGGGTCATCAGTTGGAAATAATTACCGTCCGGATCAGCCAATGTGGCAATCCACATTTCAGGTTCCTCACCGGGATGATAAGGCTCGGCTATGACAACTGCACCGAGTTCCTTGATTCTGTCGAATTCTCCCTGGACGTCTTCTGTTTCAAAGTTAAACATGATTCTTTCAGGATTTTGAGACTTCCCGGCAACTTTATCATGGGGCCCGACTGTAAAAAATCCTGCACCAACCTGGAATCCCGAATAATCGCCTTCCTTCCAAACCGGCTCTTTCTGAAACACTTTTTCATAAAAAGCTGATAGTGCGGATGGATTCTCCGAGAAAAGCAAAATACTATTAAAATTAAGCATAAATTCACCTCCTTTGCCCGCCGTAGCTTCATGCGAAGGTGGGCTTGTTTGGATATTTAAGACTTTTAAGACAGAATTTGCAAGTGGCTTAAATTATCTAAGTAGTATTTGCGGGTTCCGTCTAATTTCTTCGATCATTTGGTTTGGATTCTTTGTCATTCCATTATGTAAAATATCAAAATAACGTCTTTCTGGATCAGTCAAGAGTTCTCGGGCTTGAATGGAAGCTCTGAAAAACTCAGCAAATGCTTCTTCAATTAAATTAACTGTTCCATATTCTGAAACACGCAATTGCCTTATAACCACCAGCTGTTTTGATTTATCTTTTGTATTAACTTCAATCCATGGGTTTATCCAAACACATTTCTCATCTGCTGAAGCCATATAACTTCCTGGTGAGCCCTGACTTACTGCTATATCATTAGTACCGTAGGACCAATTGGTTACAGTAGCAAATGTTTTAATTAAAGGATGGTTAATATCTCTGCTGGCTGGACTTCCTAATGGAAAATGGATTTTAGGCAATCCGTCATCCGGTAAATCATCACAATTTGGAGTTTCTGATCTTTTTACTTCATCAATTAAAGCATGTCCGTATTCATGAATAACTGCACCTTCTAGGGCATCCCCAATCGTATTCTGACCAATTGCTTGTCTTGTTGGGGACAAAGGTTGTGAATAATCGATACTGGAATCTGTAACTAACATGATGGCGCGGGCTTGAAAAGGTGCTTGGACTTGCTCACCCCAATGTAATTCTTGATACCAACCCTCTGATAAATGAAAACCTTTCATTTCAAAAGAATTTCCATCAGCATCTCTACCGTTACGGTATGTAATTATCATATCGTTAATAGCTTGAGCATAAGGTACTGTTCTAATTGCGGATTTAATTATATTTTCTTCTTCTGTAGTGAGCCAGGCATGATCATGTGTTCTAGTCGGGTTTCTTCTAACATACTCATTTGGATCTTCATCTAAATGCGTGTAGTAGCTTCTGAAGTTGAAGTTTCCTTTTAAAACAGGTTCAGGTTGAGTTGCTATATAAATCCCCTGATATTGCTCTGCATACTCTAAAGGTAGTTTTTTTCCAGGAGTACTGCAGGCAGATAATAGTGGCTCTAGAAATACAAGTCCTGTGACAGCAGATGCTGTTAGTAGTAATCTACGGCGTCTCGGAGAATGGGAATCTCTATCAATCACGGCGATAGTTTATCACATCGATTTTCGCGGTAGTTTTTGGTATAGCCTGAATTGCACAGCCAGCCGTCAAAGGTGTTCGAAGCGTGAGCGTTTTCAGGAATGAAAATTTTCTCGCAAGACTTGGCATCGGTGTTTTTCTTAAACCCAGGTTCGCAGCCCCAAAAATCAATAAACCAGTATCCGTGCTCGGGTAAATTAAATTTTTTGCACTCGTTCCCCTCTTTAAGGTATCCGCTGAAGCACCTCCAGCCGTCAAGTGAGGAGGAATCTTCCCGGGCGTTTGCCGGGATAACTATTTTTTCGCATTTACGCTCCAATTCGTTCCTTTTATATCCGCTAAGGCAATAAAAATCCGCGCCTATCTCATAAAATTTACCATTTGCCTCTTCTTCTGCTTTTACGCAAATATCACCGTCTTTTTTATAACCCGAATTGCAACTGAAGCTTCCTATAAAATTCTCCGAAGCGTTCACGGGTATTCTAATTTCTTCACAACCAAATCCATCACCGCTTCTTTTAAAACCCCTGTTACAATCCCAACTGTTACCTGAGTAAGTTAGATGGGCGTTTGAAGGGACGTCAAAATGGACGCAGAGATCATTAACCTTCTTATGGAAAACTCCACAGCTTTCTGCGTTAGTGGGAGCAGGGAAAATAAAAACTAGTAGTAAGGCTAACCCAAGCCAAATGCATCTATTCATAAATTTTAATTTACCTTCCCACCTTTCAGGTGTAAGCGTAAATTATTTTTTGTTACGGACTGGATGTTTTCGATGGGGATTATATATTAGGTAGTATACAACCGGAATAAAGAACAGCATTATTGTTCCCGAGAAAGTAAGTCCGGCAATAATTGCGCCTCCCAAGCCGCGCCAAAGAGGGTCGGAAACTGTGATCGGGATAAGGCCGGCGATTGTGCAAAGGGAAGTCAGGGCGATAGGTTCAAGACGGGACGCCGCCGCATCGGCGACCGATTCCCCGAATTCCATTCCGGTAGCCTGGTTAATCAAAATTTTATCAACAATCAGAATTGAATTTTTAACCACAATTCCAAATAACGCCAGTATGCCAATTAACGCCGGGAAAGATAACGGAATTTGAAACAAAGCAAACATAATAAAGACTCCGGAAATCGACAGAGGTATAACCAGCATGACGATAAAAGCCCTTCTGAATGAGGAAAATTGCAAGACCATGGTAATAATAATTAACAGAAAGGACAAAACCATTGCCTGTAAAATTGATATAACCGATCTTTGGTTCTCTTCGTTTGCTCCGCCTGTCGCCCAACCGTAGCCTGAAGGGAGGTTTAACGAATCGGCATAACTTTCCAGCTTTTTATTTAAGTCAGCTACATTAAAACCTTCGGTGACTGCGGCAACAACCGACATCGTCCTGTTTCCATCCTCCCGGGTGATAACAGTGGGATTGGCTGCCAGCTTAATTTCCCCAAGCGAGATAAGAGGAATATTACCTTTTGCAGTCGGGATTTGGATTCGGCTTAAATCCTCCACACTTTGGGTTCCTGATCCGAAGCGGATAGTGACGTCTTCGGTCAGGTCCTCTTCACCTGAGAACTTTAACTCATCGGCCTCAAACCCGGAAGCATACAGCCTGAGCCAAAACCCCAGCTGGTCAACGGTCAGATTATTGGCAGATAATTTGCTTTTATCCGGGACAAAAGTTAACTTTGAGGTTCCGGGTTTAATACTTTTATCGATATTGGTAACGCCCTGTTGTGTTTTTAGATAGTCTTGGATTTTGGCGGCGTATTGGTCCAATGTTTTAAGGTCAGGTCCGAAAAGCTTAATTTGCAAGTCGGCTCCTGCCGGGGGTCCGCCCGAAACTTCAATAACCGAAACCTTGGCCAGGCTGTAATCAACAAATTTATTTCTTAAATCCTGGGCAATCTCAGAAGCAGTCCTGTCCCTTTGTCCGGCATCCTGCAAAGCCAGCGCGAATAGAACATTATTGGCACCGGCACCACCGGGACCGCCAAAGTCGGAAAACCCCCGGCCCATTTCCATAGTGACAGTCTTTGCTTCCGGTATGTCTTTCAAGTTTTCCAAAACTTTGATGCTTTGGGCTTTGGCGGTCTGTAAATTAGTTCCCGACGGATATTCAATGGAAATATACATGTTATTTTCGTCGGTCCCGGGGAAGAACTCGGATTTTACAAATCCCAGAGGCACCAACAGGTAAGAAAAAACTGAAAAGATAACCACCATAATAATGGTGTTTCTGCGGGCTGAATTCGAAACTAAAATCTTGTGGATTAAGCGGTTATAACCTCTTTCAATCCGGCTAAAACTTATTATCCCGTGGTCTAAAAGCGTGAGTACCCTGTCCCGGATCCCTGTGTGGTGTGAGAAACGGTCTTTGAAAAAAGCAAATACCGCATCCCTGATTAAATACGCTACCAAAACCAAAAGGAACAATACCCCAAGCTGTGTCCAAATTAAGGAAGACTTCGGCACAAAGAAATAGAATCCGGAGAGTATACCGGCAACCAGAAGAATCCTGATCAAAACCTGGATTCTGTAAGGTATTTGAGGTTTAAGCAAAAAAACCATCAAAGGCAAAATGACAAACAAAGCCACAAAAATAGAAGCGATTAAAGTTGAGGAAACAATAATCGGGATCGGCTTAATAAATTCACCAATAATTCCACTCGACAACAATAGAGGCAAAAACGCCCAAACAGTAGTAATCGTAGTAGTTAAAATGGCTACCCAAAAGTCCTTCCATACTAAGAGTCCAGTTTGAAGCGGTGTAAACTTTTTACTCCTAAAATATGCCGTCATGGCGGAAATAACCACGATGGCATCATCAACCAAAAGCCCGAGTGATAATAAAAGCGAAAAAGTTGCCAGAAACGACAAGGCAATTCCGGTAATTTGCATAACTATAAAAGTGACTAAAAAAGTGACCGGAATGGAAAGCATCGATACTATCGCTTGTCTGATTCCTAAGAATAAAAGAAGTACAAAAAACACCAGCGCAATAACAATTGAAATGTCCCGCTGCAGGGTTTGGAATTCCTCATCAATTTCCTCCGCCGTATTAATGACGGTTGAGATTTTAAAACCGTTGCCGCTTTGGGTAAGTTTTTCATTAACTTTTTCCTGGGCAGCTTCGTTTGCCACATCAAAGTTAACACTGGAAAGACGGAAGACGGAAAACGTGACCGAACTGGAAACTTTCCCATTTTCAAGTATGAAGGATTCATTTTGCTCGGGTTTGGAAATTTCCTTCACCTCCGCTACATCGGATAAAGACACTACCTGGCCGTTTAAATTAACTTTAAGACCGCGCAAGTCATCTATTTTGGAGGCAGCGGGGTCAATTGTTAAAGAAAAAGTTCCGCTATTGGTTCGGACATTACCGGCCGGGAAAGAGCTCAAAGAATTTTTTATAGCTCCAACTAATATCTGGGGGTTTAACCCGAAACTTGTCACAACTTCAGGCTTGACGATAATCTGGATTTCCTGCTCGTCCAACCCGGTAATTTCAACTTTATCGATAGTGGCAAGATCCTCAAGCTCTTTTTTTAAATTCCGGGAAAACCTTATAAGGCTTCCCCTGTCTTTTGCACCGGATAGTGAAAAAACCCAGATAGGTTGGCTTTCAAAGTCCAGTTTTTGGACGTTGGGAGTCAGGGCATCATCAGGTAAATCCGTGATAGCATCCACTGCCGATTGGACATCACTTTTGGCTTTATCCGGATCGAATCCGGATTCAAATTCAATATTAACAATCGAGATAGATTCGCGGGAAGTTGAGGTGACTGTTTTAACACCGCTGATGCCCCTGACGGCATCTTCAACAGGCACGCTAATTAATGATTCTATATCGGTGGGATTAGCTCCCGGCAAGACTGTTGAGATAAGAACTATCGGAATTTTGATTTCCGGGTTAAGCCTTCTGGGCAAAGCCATGTAGCTTTGGATGCCGAAAGCGGCAATCATCAGGATGATCAAAATAACCAGCCTCATGTTGGTTAAATATTTGGCAATAAAACCGGTCAGGAGCTTAGGGTCGAATTTAAGTTTTTTTAGATAAGTTGAGGTAGTGTCCATATAGATAATTTAAGGTTCAAAATTTAAAATTCAAAATTGAGGAGGTTTTGCTTTGCAAAACTTTAATTTTTACGTAGTAAAATTCCATACTTTTGCATTTTGCATTTTGACTTTTTAATTTGTCTTGACAGCGTCTCCTTCTACAACATTGCGGCTCAAAATGATTTCATCATCTTTGCTTATACCCTCAGTTACCGCGACAAACGATCCCTGGACTTCTCCAAGTTCGATTTTTCTGGCCTCTGCTTTTCCGTCTTTGTACAAATAGACAGTTGATTCTTCCTGGGTCTGGAAAATTGAGTCAAGCGGGATGAACGGCACAACCGAGTTGGTGTCGGGAGCCCCGACCGGGATGGAAACCGTTACAAATCCGCCTTCGGTGAAAAACTCCTGGTAAGTGTCGTCAATATGATAGATAACCGAATATAACTGTCCGTCTGTTGCTTCACCGGATACATAGGCCGGCATGGCATTAATAATTTTCCCGTTGACCGAAATTTGGCTTTCTTCTAGTTTAGAAATATTTTTAGTGATGTTAGCCGGAACCTTGGCATCCAAAATCACTTTTCCTTCAATTCCGGAAATTGTGACCAGAGTTGTGCCGGGATTAACCGATTGGCCCAAAGTGACATGGACTCTTTCAACGACCCCTTTAAACGGGCTTGCCGGAAACATAGTTGCTTCGTTAACCTGGGCAATTGCCAATTGAAGCCTGGCTACTTCAAGACCG
>DATDWU010000078.1:0-4075 GCA_035289525.1 Patescibacteria group bacterium
ATCAAGATCCTGGAACAGAGTAGAGCTGATAGGTAATTTAACCCGCGACCCCGAAATGCGCTACACTCCGAGTGGAGCAGCTGTAGTCACATTTTCCATAGCAACCAACCGGACTTTCGTCTCAGACGGCGAAAAAAAAGAGGAAGCCGATTTTCACCGCTGCGTGGCCTGGAATAAACTGGCCGAGCTTTGCAACCAGCTTCTTAAAAAAGGCAACCGGGTTTTTGTATCGGGAAGACTCCAAAACCGCTCCTGGGAAACTCCGGAAGGTCAGACCCGCTATATGACCGAAATTGTCATTGAAGACATGATCCTTTTGACCCAAAAAAGTGGTGAATTTGGCGGGGAATACGCCCAGGAAGCAGAGGCAACTCCATTCAGATCTTCCGATGAAATGCCTAAATCCGGATATGTCCCAAAGCCAAAAGCCGAAGATGTAAAAAGCAAAGAAACCCAGAATGAATCCGTTTCCCCAAAAGAGGAATCTCCCAAGAAGCCGGAAAAAGAAGAAGTTGAAGATTTAGACGACCTGCCGTTTTAATAATTCAAGTAATCATAGCTTGCCTCTCCGCGGTACAACTCGAAAGTTTCACAAATGGCAGTTGTCCTAATTTTTAACTTTAGGTTGTAATTTTACCTTTTACCTTTTGATTTTTGACCTTTCGTACGGTATAATTCCAAAGTTATGCCAGATAATAAAAGAAACTTAGATCAAGCAAGAAAAGATATGCCGGCCAGAAAAAAGACCTGCTTTTTTTGCGACAACAGTAAGGAGCCAAGTTACACCGACTCGGCAGTTTTACGTAAATTCATGTCAGACCGCTCAAGAATAAACGGAAAAATGCGTTCCGGAGTTTGCAGTCCTCACCAAAGGACGCTTACCTCAAACATAAAATACGCCAGGCATCTGGCACTACTGCCATTTATTACCAGGGTATAATTTTTCTAAATTCTAAATTCTAAATTCTAAATTCTAAATTTTGTTATACTTATTTCATGCCACATCTGACGGGATTTTTTGCCGAGTTTCCTGATTTAGATAAAATTCCGCCCGGAGATATTGCCGGCTGGCTTAAAAATAAACCCGAAAGCCATGTCCTAATCAATTTTTTCGGCAACCGACTCCTATACCCCCAGACAATAGCCCAAAACCAGAAAGATCTGGAAATGGATTTTGCCATACTCAGAGAAGCACTCAAACAAAAGCCTGAGGTGGTTTATGATCCGAAGAGTAGCCGGATTCTACTGCCGGAGCTGTATATTGACAGGTTTCCTCCTTTGGCGCGTTTGGCCGGAGCGGTAGTTGAAGCGCTTAGCCCTGATGGCATAACTCAAATATACGTCAAAGATAATAAAACAGTTAAGCTGGCCGGGACTCTAATCAGGCCTCACGAGATTGAAGACCTGGCTAAAGCCGGTAGTTCAGTCAAAATTGAGGTCGGCGGCGTGGCAGGTGTTTTAAAAATAAACTCCTTAAACATTTCTCAGATTGAGGGTTCCGGGCAAAAAATTAAAATCGCCGACAAGGAATATATAGTTAATGGAGGTATTTTAGGAATCATTATTGATTTACGGATAAATTCCACATGAACAATCAAACGCTTTTTGCCAACCGTCGGATCAGAATTAATCCGGGAGTTTGCAGATTGATCAAACGGTATCTAAAGGGGCCGGGGACTATTCTGGCACAAAAGAACACCGAGATAGCGCCTCACGACATAATCGGACGCTATAAAATTACCGGAGGTTTTTCGGTAGTCAATTTGGCCAAAGAATTAAATGTTTCTCCCGGTGATGTCCCGAAATATTTAAAAAAAACTGTCGGAGATACTGTTTATAAAGGTGAGCTTTTAGCCGATCGGAAGGGCTTATTCTCCAGTGCCCAAATCATTGCTCCGAATGATTCCATATTTGAAAGTGTAAGCAGTACAACGGGTGAAGCGAGGTTTAAAATGATTCCCAGGGAATTTTCTCTGACCTCCGGTGTTTTCGGGGTGGTGGATAATGTTGATAGGGAACGGGGTGAGGTGACTATTAAGTGTGTGATGACTGAGATTTATGGGGTAGTAGGTACAGGGTCCGACAAAGAAGGATTTTTGAGTGTTATTTCCGGTCCGGGCGACCTGGTTAGTCCGTCTAAAATAACTGCCGAACATAGAGGCCAGATCCTGGTGGCCGGATCATTACTCATGGAGGAGACGATCAAGCAAGCCTTATCAAACTCTGTCAGCGGTATCATCTGCGGGGGTCTAAATATGGATGATTATTTGGCAATGGTAACCAGTTTTTCGCCAAGTAAAAGAATCGGTACCGAGATCGGTATTTCGATAATTGCCACCGAAGGCTTCGGAATAATCCCGATCGGGGACGATTTTCAGGAAGTTTTATTACGGCACAATAGCAGATTTGCTATGATAAACGGAAATTTGGGCAGGTTATTGTTGCCATCGGATGACGCAAATAGTATACTGACCTGCAGAAAAGTCAGTCTTCCTCCCCAGATCGCCCAGGGAGTTAAACCCGAACTTTCAGTTGCAGAAATTAAGCCGGGGATTAAAGTTAGGTTGGTGTGGCCGCCTTTTATGGGTGCCCAAGGTGTTGTCGGGTCAGTTGATGCCTCACCTACAACACTGGAGTCGGGAATTTCAACTTACCTGCTGACTGTTGAGACATCAAAAAGGAAGATAAAGGTTCCTTACAGCAATGTGGAGATAATTAGTTAATTGGTAGGAATAGTATGAATTTTTTAAAAAAAGCAAACGGTATTACAATCATTATCGCCTTATTAACCTTCATTTTAGGTTGGCAATTAGGCCAACGGAATTTCCAGTTTAAGTTTAATGACTTCCGCCCCAAAGTAAGTTTTGAAAATCAGTCTTTGCCGCAGGATAAAAATATTGATTTTAAACTATTCTGGCAGGTGTGGGATTTGGTGTCTTCGGAATATGTAGACAAAAAAGCTATTGAGCCCCAGAAAATGTTTTACGGAGCGATTGCCGGAATGGTGGCCGCTTTGGGCGATCCTTATACGGTGTTTCTTCCTCCGGAAGAGCAGAAATCAATCTCGGAAGAAATTAACGGCGCCTTTGAGGGTGTAGGTATCCAGCTTGGTTATGATAAAAATAAGAGGTTGGCAGTAATAGCACCGGTTAAAGATACACCGGCTGACCGGGCCGGGGTTAAAGCAGGGGATCTGATTTTAAAAATCGGTGGTAAAGATGCGGTTAATTTATCTTTGCCTGAAGCAGTTAATTTAATCCGCGGGCCTAAAGGCACAACGATCGCTCTTGAAATATATCATGACGGTGACGCTAAAGCTAAAACAATTGAACTAAAAAGGGATACCATTGTTGTAAAAAGTGTTGAGCTGGAGGAAAAAACCTCACCCAAGGGCAAAAAAGTATCTTTAATCAAGCTTTCCAGATTCGGTGAGAGAACCTTTAGCGAATGGAACCAGGCAGTTTCCGATTCTTTAGCTTCAGCTCCTCAGGCGCTCATACTGGACTTGCGTAATAATCCGGGCGGCCTGTTGGACGGGGCAGTCTTTATCGGTTCCGAATTTATTAAATCGGGAGATATAGTTTTACAGGAGAATGCAAAAGGCGAGAAAATTCCCTACAAAGTTAACCGTGAAGGAAAATTACTGAGTCTTCCCCTAATTGTCTTGATAAATAAAGGCTCCGCTTCAGCCTCGGAAATTGTTGCCGGCGCAGTCCAGGATTTAAAGCGGGGTAAATTATTAGGTGAAACTTCTTTCGGAAAGGGAACAATACAGGAGTCCCAGGACTTGCCGGAAAAAACCGGAATCCATATTACGACCGCAAAATGGCTGACACCTTTGGGCCGCTGGATACACCAAATCGGTTTAACTCCGGATATTAAAGTGGAATTAACCGAGGATCAGTTAAAAGCCGAAGCGGCTGATAAGACCAAGGATTTCCAGCTGGAGAGAGCTTTGGAAGAAATAGATAATTTTTAAGGTTATGGGTTGTAGTTTTTCAGTAAATTTTCAGCTTCATTATTTACCTTTGTGATAGAATATTACTTCTATGAATGGGACAGTTAAGCGTTTCTT
>DATDWU010000079.1:0-9482 GCA_035289525.1 Patescibacteria group bacterium
ATAGCGATAATTGTTATGGCGACCATTAATTCGATGAGGGTGAAACCTTTTTTTGAGGTTGTAGGTTGTAGGTTGTAGGTTGTAGTATGGGATTTTTTGTTTTTTCCCATAATACACAATACATAATACTTAATACTTTCCAGGGCAGACATAATTTAAGCATACAATATTAATGGACAATTGAGAATTGACAATGTATGCAGAGCTTGCAAAGGCGTGATGCAAAACTTGCCAGCTGACTACGCAACAGATGAGCCAGCTTCGCTGTCTTGCCCATTTACCTCGTAAAGGGTAAAATTTCACAAATACGGGTGTGGTGAAATGGTATCACAGCAGTCTCCAAAACTGCTTTTCCAGGTTCAAGTCCTGGCACCCGTGCATTTTTTAGATTCTGCACTTCAGTGCAGGTTCTAAAAAATTCGTGTGAATTAAGAATTGATGCCAAATCTTTGATTTGGTTCAACTTTCACCGAAGGTGAATGGGTGTATTGTCCTGGCACCCGTGCCTAAATTCCTTTAATTATTCCTAAGCTTTTAAGCAAAGCATTCATTTCTAATAAGTCAAAAGAGTTGATTCTTTTGTCATCATTAAAATCCAGTTGGAAATTAGATGTTATATCAATAGCCGGGCTCCATTTGGAGTACAACATTGATAAATCGATGAGGTCAACCTTGCCGTCATTATTACCGTCGCCTTTAGACTGGAGACTTGGCGAAGGACTGGGGGACGGACTTGCATATGGCGAAGGACTCGGAGACGGCGATGGCGGTGGACTTGCATTGGGTGAAGGACTGGGGGATGCTGAGGGGGTTATACTTGGCGAGGGACTGGGTGAAGAGGCAGCAGATACTCCTTTAACAAAAATAGAATCATAAATCTGATCATCAACATATAAATCAAAATTATATCCCGATTCTGTTATCCAGGGAGCATCGGCTTCCCCTTTTATAAAATTTCCTCTTTGAGTAAAGGAGCCGGCCGTTTCTCTGACTTTAATCTCGGTTATTGCTGCCGGGTTGTTAAGATTGCTGACATCCCAAATAACTTTAACCGTACAAAGATTTTGATTAGTTAGAGTACATGTACCCGAAGGTTCAGTACGTATATTGCCTTTATAAGCCGGAGCTGTAGCTTGGGGTATTAACTGAGTTGGTTTTTGGGATAAATAAACACCAATACCAACCGCAAACAGAAGCAGTACAGTCAATAACCCGCCTAAGGCTTTTTTGTTTTTAAAGAAATTAGTTGAGGGCGGGCGTATTTTGCTGAAAAAGCCCGGCTTTTTTAGATTATCGACGGTTAATACAACTGGATCGGAAATTCCTTTAAAGTCCATTAATTCCACTATAGCTAATTTTTGGAAGAGTTGTAAAGAATAGGAAGTAAAATAATAAGATACAAGAAACAAGTTACAAACAATAACCAAACATTAAATGTAAAATTACAAAAAACTTGATTATTGATAATTACAATTTGGAATTTGTTACTTAGTAATTACTTGAGTTTATACTCTTGATGCAGCGTCGAACGTTTGCATTTTTTGCAGTATTTTTTCAGGGACAATTTGTCTTTGGTGTTAGTTGTATTCTTCTGGGTTATATAATTTCTGGATTTACACTCGGTACATTCCAGACCTATACTCGCTCTCGCGTCTTTTTTTGCCATAACTCACGAATTTTACACTAGTGCAGGACTGATTTCAAGGCAAGGTTAAGCGGCCTGCTTTAAGGGGGGTTTCAAGGCGGGAGAGGATGGAAGTTCTGAAATGTCCGCAGGAGCTGCAGGACTATTAGGAACAACTGGCAGCTCGGAAGATTTGTTTCCTCTAAACTTCCACAAAAACCTTTGCCACCAGCTGGTTTTTACAGGTTTGAAAGGTGGAGCTGGCGGTAGATCGCCGCGGACTAACTGGTCCAATTTTTGTTTTGCTAAATCAGGGTTGCCGGCTTCCTTTGCGGCCTCGGCTTGTCTTGATAATTCCATTCCGCTGTATACATCGTTTGTCTCTCCGGCCATAAAAAGATAGTAGACGGTTTAGAGATAAAAAGTCAAATTAGGGGTAACTTTTTTTAAATCAAGATTTTTGTTAGAATTACTGAACTTAAATTGTGCCGACATAGCTCAGTGGTTAGAGCAGCTGTTTTGTAAACAGCAGGTCGCAGGTTCGAATCCAGCTGTCGGCTCCGTTTTTATTTAGATTAAGTGCCGACATAGCTCAGTGGGTTTGAGTAAGTAACCTTACTTAAACGGGTTAATTACAAACTAATCCGCAAAGCGGATAACTTAAAAATAATTATTAACCCAGGAAGAGCACGTAAGTATTCGGTGTTTTAAAGAATAGATGTTGCCGACATGGCTCAGTGGTAGAGCACGTTCTTGGTAAGAACGGGGTCATGGGTCCGATTCCCATTGTCGGCTCAAATTTTTCGTTCCCGCTTTAACGGGTAAAGAAAAATTTTCATCATCAAGGTATGAGAGGACTAAAATCTTTGATTTGGTCCGACTTTTGCAAGCGTGTTACTTTTGCATAGCAAAAGGAGGCGAGTTTGCGAGGCTCATTCCCATTGTCGGCTCCGTATATCCGTGGAATACAAAAAAACTAGCCACTAATTAAAGCGACTAGTTGGAAAAATAAGATGTAAAGATAAGCACCTGCTTCAAGCTTCGTTATCTTCGATTTTAACTCGCTTTGGCAGAAGCTTGTCTTGCTTCGCAAGATAATTTCTGCCTACTTGGCCGTGGTCTTAAGAGTTTTCCCCCGATATTTTAGGTGGGTACTCTGGTTTTTTTACCCAAAGGTATAAAAACACATTGATTACCCGTATCGGTTGCAAAAATGTGGAGAAAAATGCTCTTAAGCTGTCAGACGTGCTAAGTAGGCAAATGCTCCATTTACGGAGCGGCTGTTTTAAAGCCATCTACTGTCATATACCATACGGTTTATGACCCCTTAAGGCTAGCAAAGAAGAAAGTTTATGTCAAATCCAGTACAGCCTCTTATAGTTGGTCAAACGGTTTACTTTGAGGCTAGTATGAAGAAATTCCAAGTAATGCCATAAGCGGGGGGATGATTAATTTAAAGATTAAATCGATGATATTAAAGTAGAGCAAGCCCAGGATAATTAAAAATCCATATTGGAATCCAATCCTCTCAAAGTTTTTTGCAGCTTCATAAGGCAAAAGGGCGATTAAAACTTTGGATCCGTCCAGTGGAGGAACAGGTAGTAAGTTAAAAACGGCTAAAACCAAATTAACCTGGACTCCGAATTCAAAAATTTGCGAGGCCCACGGATTTAAAAAAAAGGCCGCTGAAACATGATATAAAACCGCAAAAGCCAAAGCCAAGACAAAGTTAGCCCCGACTCCGGCAAGAGAAACATAAATCTCACCCCTTCTTAAATCCCGAAAATTTAAGGGATTAACCGGGACCGGTTTAGCCCAGCCGATTAGAAAACCGGGAGAGGTGCCGGTTAAAATAGGTAAAAGAAGTAAGAGTCCCGGTAATAAAATTGTACCAACGAGATCAATATGGGGAATCGGGTTTAAAGTTAGGCGTCCGGCCCGTTCGGCAGTATGATCGCCGAACATTAAAGCCACGTAGCCGTGCATGACTTCGTGGACGATGACCGAGAATATTAAGATGAGTACCGATAAAGATATGATTTCTGCCATTTTTGATTAAGCCCTCCAAGAAACAAGTATTCCAAACAATAACCAAAAATCAATTTATTAAATCATTAACTGTTTGAAATTTGAGATTTTGGATTTGATTGTTACTTGTATCTCGTTTCTTGATTATTTCGATTTGAGTTTCAAATCGAATTATGTTATTCTACCATAGCTAAAAAAGATAGACCTATGGCAGTTTGCACGCTTTGTACTAAAAAATCACATATCCGTTCCTGGTCCAGGCACCAGAAAGGAAGCTCGGGTGCTTCGGAGTGGCCGCTGCGCGCTCAAATCCACTCCAATATCCAAAAACCAAATCTTCATAAATACAAGGGTAATATGTACTGCACAAAATGTTTAAGGATTGTTAAACCCAAATGGGTAGCTCCAAAAATTGAGACTCCGGCAGCTTCGGCTTAATTTTCTCCAAAAATAGTTGATTTCAATTAATCTCAGGAGTATATTCAGAGAATGAGCAATCCCTTAGGATCTGGTGGTCGGATCGAAAGTGGCGATAGTGGTGTTATGGTCAGGGGAGTGGAAAGAATGCTAAAACATCAGCCGGTGGCGGAGCCAAGTGTTGTTTCTCCAGCTGATTATAGGATGTTACCTAAGCCCGTTCCTCAAACTCCGGACGAAGAGATAATATCACCCCGATGCAGGTTTACTGTGGGGGCGAGGGAATCTCTAAAAAGTTTGGGTTTCTTTATAACAAAGATTGTTTTTCCTTGGGGTTCAGAAGATATTAATAATAGAGGTTTTGGTTTAAGGGTAGTTGAGAATACGGGTTCAAGTTTAGTATGCTCAGATTTACCCAGGATAACTGAAGCAGCTTTTGATCCCCGCTTGGTGACCTGGATGACCCGACAAATGGTTGATGTAAATCCGTCTTTAGCTACTTCCAAATGGCGGGCTGAAAAATATGGACTAGAGGTCGCTACAAAAGTTGGCGTCTCGGATCAGGAAATTGCCGGGACATTAGGCTCTATGAGCGAAACTCACGAAGTCCTGGCCCGGTTTTATGACCGTTGCGGTTTGCTGCCGCATTTTGACATATTCCCTGCGGAAAGAGGAGGAGATATGTATTTTAGAGTTGATAATGTTACCGGCCCGCTAGGAATGGCTTTTAAAATTGGCAGAGCTTCCAGTGGGAAGTATTTTTTGGAAACTGCACCTGTTCCTAAAACAGAGCACCGGCGGGAAAATAATGTCCCCAGAATTAGTTCTTTGCCCCTAATTGTCCCCCGGGGTACAATAGATTAATTGGAAAATTGGGGTAGCCGTTGAGGAAGTCCTTTATAGGGACTGCTTTTTTTCCTTCCATTTGTATCAAAAAGGGTGATGAGTTATGGGTTATGAGTGATGGGTTAGGAAGAAACTTTACTATTTTTTTGTTCCAGCGGGTCCAGGTTCCGGGCCAAGGGTAATAGGCTCTTGTCATGCGGTCTAATTTTTCCGGATCAGGGGGATTATTGATATCAAAATACCCGTCTTCTTTTTTAATATGGTTACAATAAGTTGCTGTAGTATGTTGTTGTAATCTTGGGGTGGTTTTGCTTTTTCCAAGATCTTGAATAATCCGGGGCAAAATTTCAGCGGCTTTCCCGAACATTTTCCGGCACAAAGATTCAAAAGTATCAGTTTCCGAAATTGTAAAAGGTTCTTGATGAAGAATAGGGCCGTGGTCCATTTCTTTGTCCATTAAAATAAAAGAGATAGCGGATTCGGTCACCCCGTCTAAAATCTGGGACTGGATTGGTGAAGGCCCGCGGTACAAGGGCAGTTTTGAAGGATGAATATTTATAGCTCCGAGTTTTGCCATCTGTAAAATTTCCTGAGGAATGATTTTTCCAAATGAGGCCACAACAAAAAGGTCGGGCTTAAAGGAGTTGAAGGAATCGAAGGGGTCGGAGGTTGAACGGACCACTTTTATTAAATCGAAGTTTTTATCCAAAGTTTGGATAATCGGATCAAGATAGTCAGGCGTACCTAAGAATACAATTTTCATAATTACCAAGATACAAGAAACAAGTATTCCAAACAATGACGAATACCCAAGAACAAAAAAACCAAAGTTTGATTATTTGAATCTGAGATTTGTTTGTAACTTGGAATACTTGTTTCTTGGTTATTCTCTAGCTTCGCTAGAGCGGCACTTGTTCATAAACATCCGCTCCGGTCTGGTCTTTTCCGACAACTTTAAACAATTTGGATTTTTGTTCTAAGATATGGTCCATAAATAACTTGCCTGTTAAGTGGTCGCATTCGTGCTGGTAAATATGGGCCTCCAGGCCTTTTAAACGCTCCTTAACGACTTTACCCGACAAATCCTGGTACTCTGCATCTATCCATAAGTGCCGGGTAACCTCGCCCCAATAATTGGGAATTGATAAACAGCCTTCAGTATAAATTTTAGTGATTTTAGATGATTTGGTAATTTTCGGGTTAAAGAAAGCCTTAAATAACCCGTCATCCATTTTTGCCACAAAAAACTGCTCATCCAATCCGACCTGGGTTGAAGCCAGTCCAACGCCCTCAGGGTCAACAAAGGTCTTAGTTAGTTTAATCATATCTTTAACGATATGGGCGTATCTGGGTGAAAATTTTTTGACCGGTTTGGTTTTAACCCTCAATTTATTGTCGGGGGCTATAACTATTTGCATGCTGGAAAGTTTAGCATTTATTTTTCAAAAACGTAAGTATTTTAACCAACGCTCGGTTATTTGTTTTTTATAAGCCGCTTCTCTATAATGGCCGCATGTTAAAAAGAGGCACTGAAGTTGCCGGATCGTCTGAAAGATCAAGGCTAGCAAGAATAATTTCTTTTGGCAGGATTGTTAATTCAGCAACAATAGACCGAAGCGGCTGTTTATTAGTAGAGATGCCGGGAAGTGGAAATCCTGAGCGCAGCGATAGTTATTCTATTAAGGGCCGGTTAATTTGGGCAAGAGAGTTGGTCGGTTACGGACCTGATGATGCTAAAGTTGCAATCAGACAGCCAGGAGGACTTTCGGTTCAAACTTCCTCGGATGCCAGTTTTTGGATCCCCGAGGATAGGATTCAAAGGGTGGGGTTTATTATCGGCGGGTTGGTTTCGGGCGGTGGTTTTATTATGAGAGAGGAAGGCAGTCAGCTTATGGCAGTCAGGGGTTACGTGAGAACCATGGAAATGTTAGAGAAGGATTTAAGGTCACCGGGTGAGGCTTTAGGGAAGAATGGGGAGTTTTTTATTCGGGTAGCCGGGAATCATAGAGGTCATAGAATAAATGTCTTGCAATTTAAAAGGCGGGATCTGAACGCCAGAGTATTTGACGGTGAGCTATATGATACCGATTGCCATAGGCTTTTGAACAGGACGGTAATGACCAGAGCTATTGCCCTGGAACAGTTTGAGGCGTTATCGGGTGCCTGAGATTTTTTATTTTCCACATGAAGAGACGGGGCTTGGATCTGGCACTCGGGTAATCTTTGACATAACTTAGAGCTTCATCTAAAATTTTTCTAGGTAAAGTTTTAGCCAGTTTAATATAGAGGGAATAATGTTTAGGATCGCCTAATTCATCTGCTAAATAAACCCCGTACGATTGAAATTCAGTTGAGATATTTTTAGGGCGTTTAGTGGCGGCGACTTTTTTTAACGCATCGGAAATTTTTTTCATTTCAGCTTTTCCAGAAGCTTTAAGGCGTCGGCGTCGTTAGGGATTAGCTTTAAGACAAAATCTATTTGTTCCTTTGCCGAATCTTTTTTATCGGTCTTGATATATAAATCGGCTAAATTCAGTCGGGCTTCGCGGTAGTTGGGCTTTAGCCCGATAGCTTGTTGCAAGGCAGAAATGGCTTCAGGCTGTTTATTCAACTGGCTTAAAATAATCGCCTTATTAAGAAGTAGTTTCGGATCGGTAGGAGCAAGTTTTATAGAATTATCTACAGTTTCCAGGGTTTTGCTTTCAAGTCCCGGATCAAGCAGGGCTAACTGGAAGTAAGTTCTGATAGCGGTGCGCAGGACTGTCGTATTGGATGGGCTTTGAGCCAAGCTTAAGTCCGTAAAAAGAATTGAGTCTTCTTTTAATTGTCCCGAAACTGTTGCGTCGCTTGAGGACAAAGCCAATGCCGAGGAAGCGGCAGCATTACCAAGTTCCGATAAGTATAACGGTTCGTTCGGATTAAGACGGACGGCCTCGATCAGGTAATTGTAAGCTTTTCCCGGGTTGCCGGCGTCGTTGTAATCCGACCCTTTTTTATATTGGGTGTCGGCTGTCCAAAGGTCGTAGATAGAATTTAAAAGAAGTAGAATAATAATGATAATAAAACCCCGGACCAGGTTTTTAAAAATATTTTTCCTGGTAATTAAACCGAGTAATTTCGAGAGATATTTCACTACAAATCCATCCTCCGGTAAATCTTTTAGATTACCCGAGTAGATAAAAGTAAAAGCAGGATAAAGATAAAATAGAACCGCTACGATAACGACCGAGAAAAGGAAAAAGTTTTGGACCAGGTAAGAGAGATAGCCTGCAGCGAGGGTAGTAGGTAGCAGGTAGTAGGTAGTATGCAGCTTGTTTTTTAGGCCTGATACGTAATACCTAATACTTAATACAAGATAGGTGACAATTATAGCAGCATATGAAAGGAAGCCAAAAAGTCCTGTGGTAGCAAGATAATTAAGATATTCGTTGTGGGCTTTGTTGTATAAAAAATCCCATTCCGAAACCAGGTTGTGCTCATTTGGCCTGAATCTGTAATAAGCAAAAGCGAAAGTTTCCACGCCCGAACCGAAAAGAGGATAGGCTTTGAATATATCGATTGCCCCACGCCAAACGATCAGGCGGATCTGGCCCGATTCGGTTCCCCCGTTTTCCAGCTGGGTCCCCGATGCCGGAGCTTGAGTCTGGGAAAAACCGGGTCTGGCCGGGACTGCCGGATTTTTTATCAGACGGAAATCGGTTAATGCTGAACCAAAAAGCAGGCTTAATCCGATTAGTGAAAAGACAATGACCGAAAATAATTTAAGTTGATTAAAACTTTTTGTTTTCCAGGAATTAAAGGCTATAGCAGTTCCCAAAACTCCCAATCCGGCAATTAAGCCTAAAGTTGCGCCCCGGGAGTAAGTGAAGGTAAATGCCAGGTAGTAGATAATAGAGAGCAGAAAATAAATAATTTTTTTCGGTAAAGTTTTTGAAACCAGAAGGAAATAAATTGCCGGGAAAATTAACATAGCCAAATATGCTGCCAACCAGTTAGGCTGGCCGATTGTCCCGAAGACTCTTGCCTGGACGTCCTGGACCCAGCAGGAAGCGGTAAATTCCCCGGTCAAAATTATACAAGAAGGAGATAAGCCGAAATGCTCGGGAATTGCGTAAAACGAAACCAGCCCGCCGGCAAATACAGCCGCTTTTAAAAATTTAAGAATATCTTCCTTCGCGAAGTTGGAAACAAAGGCAAAGTAAAGCAGGTAATAGCAAAATATCGAAAGCAAGCCGCCGTTTAAGCGGGAGTAGTAACCCCAGAATGAAGTATGGGGATCAATTGAAAAAATACTTGAAACTATTTGGCTAAGTAAGAAAAGGGTCAGTGGTAAATCAAGCGGCGTCCGTTTAAAGATTATTTTTTGCTCCGTCACAACTTTTAAAAGCCAGACACCGCAGATTATGCTTGTCAGGCCGTAAACCAAAAGCATTTTATTAAATTCAAAAAGTTCGGAATTAAACTTGGTAAAAATAAAAGGGGTGGCGCAAAAAAGTAAATAAAAACTGAAACGTAAAATTGTTGATAACACAACGTAAATATTATCACACGGCACAAGGTTGTGGCA
>DATDWU010000080.1:0-7895 GCA_035289525.1 Patescibacteria group bacterium
GAGGTTTTGCATGAAATATTCCCGGATGCGCCGGTATATACCGCTTATTACAATCCTAAAGGGTTAGGTATAAATGCATCAAGGTTTAAAAGTTGGGATATCAGGCCTTCCTGGTTTCAACATTTTCCTTTTGCCAACAAATTATTGTCTCCATTCCGAATCTTTGGTCCAATGATGTTTGAGAGTTTTAATCTTTCGGAATACGATCTGGTCATTTCTTCCTCTTCGGCAACTCATCTTGCCAAATCTGTTATAACCAGACCTGATGCCCTGCATGTAAGCTATATTCATACCCCCCCGCGGTTTTTATATGGGTATACGACCTCTTTTAATTACAAAAAACATTGGTGGACAAGAATAGGGGGAGAGATAATTAATCATTTTATGAGGGTAATGGATTTTGAAGTTTCCCAACGTCCGGATATCTTAATTGCCAATTCCAAAAATATCGCCCGAAGAATTAAGAAATTTTACAGACGCGAGTCGGTAGTGATTTATCCCCCGGTTGACTTATCAGAGTTCCAAACCGTCAATAATGAACGGGTAAGCTCTAAAAATAAGGGGTATTTCCTTTCGCTGGGGCGGTTGGTACGTGGGAAAGGCACGGAGATAATAGTCGAAGCTTGTGCAAAGTTAGAACTGCCTTTAAAAGTAGCGGGGTCCGGCCCGGAACTAAAGCAGCTTTCAGCTTTCAGCTATCAGCTATCAGCCAAACATATAGAATTCCTCGGTGAAGTTTCGGATGAAGAAAGGATCAAATTATTAAAAAATGCAAAAGCCCTAATTGTAGCTTCAGAGGATGAAGATTTTGGCATTACATCTATTGAGGCCCAGGCCGCCGGAACTCCCGTCATTGCAGTTGCCGCCGGAGGATATCTCGAAACAGTTATTGAAGGAAAGACCGGGACTTTTTTTGATACAGCCTCGGTTGAATCTTTAATGAAAGTCTTGGAAAAATTTGATCCCTCTAAATATAAAGAAGAGGATTTGAAAAAAAATGCAGCCAGGTTTTCGAAGGAGAATTTTAAAAAAGAGATTTTAAGGCTTACGGATCACCCAAAGTCAGTTTGACGTATGGACTAATTAGGATTAATGGGACTAATATGAAATGAATGGGTGTAACAGCTGAGCGGGTTGAAGCTTTTGTTTCGAAATTGCTACATGTCCCAGCAATGGGGGCTACTGTTTCAGCTTGTGAAGCGATAAATAATTACGATAAAAGAGGTCCTGAAAACAGAGAAACTTCGGTTGAGGGAATGTCCGATGCGGATTTTGATATGTTTGTGGGAACAGTTTTTGGAAAAAGTCCATTAAAAGACTCACTAGATAGGGAAATACAAATGCCGACAAAACCGGCTATTGGAAGGCCTCCAACAGATCATGTTTTAAATTACTATCTTTTTACATCGCCGCAATTATTTTAATTGTTTTCATACCAGCCATAATTTAGAATCCATCCATGCCGGAATTACCTGAAGTAGAAATTATTAAACTCTTCCTTGCCCAAAACGTCATTGGTCTTAAAGTAAAATCTATCGAAATTTTAAACAAAAATTCTTTTAATGGCGATCCAAAGGTTTTAATTAATAATGAAGTAAAATCTGTTGAGAGAAGGGCTAAAGTGTTGAGGGTTGGTTTTGGAGAGATTGAATTATTGGTACATCTGAAAATGTCAGGACAATTGATATTAGTAAGGAGTGAAGAGCAAAGAGAGAAGAGGCAGAAAAAGTTTATAGGGGGACACCCAACGAATGACATGGATTCCGAAATGCCGAACAAGTCAACCAGAGTAATCTTTACATTGACAAACCCTCTTCACTCTTCACTAATTACTACTCACTTATACTTCAATGACCAGAGGAAGTTTGGATGGATAAAAGTTAGGGACAAGGGACAAGTGTTAAGGGATAAGTTATTTCAAAGTTTCGGGCCGGAACCGCTGGAAAAAGATTTTAAAGTCGGCATTCTTAAAGAGAATTTACTGAAACATAAGAATTCGTCGGTTAAGGTTGTCTTGCTTGATCAAACTGTTGTGGCCGGAGTGGGGAATATTTATGCTTGTGAAGCCTGTTTTCTGGCAGGTATAAATCCTTCAAAAAAGATTGGTGAATTAAAGATCGAAGATTTTAAAAAATTGTACAAGTCAATAATTGAGTCATTAAAAAATGGAATTAAGTATGGCGGTTCCTCAAAAACTCATTTTACTAATCCTGAAGGCAAAAAAGGAACATTTTTGGATTACGCGTATGTTTACGGACGCGAAAAATTACCCTGCAAAAATTGCAAAACTCCAATAAAAAAAATTAAACTTGGAGGAAGAGGAACATTTTTTTGTCCTCAATGTCAAGTTGATTAAACAACCCAACGGGCGTAAAATTGCTTTCATTGCTTTATGGAAATTAATTCTTCAAGCTCAATTCTCAAAAATCGCGGTTTTTTAAATCTTTGGATAAATCAGATTTTAGTACAGCTTTCTTACAACGCACTAAATTTCGGTTTACTGGTTTGGGTTTACCGTTTAACCGGATCCTCGGCGGCTGTTTCTTTGATGTTATTTTCGGTTTATTTGCCCTCTGTTATTTTCGGTTTATTTGCCGGGGTGGTGGTTGATATAACCGACCGGAAGAAAATTATTGCTATTATTAATTTCCTGCTGGCGGTTTGCTTTTTGAGTTTAATTCCGTTCAAAGACAATTTTGTGGCAATCCTGACCATAGTTTTTGCCGTTAATTCTCTGGTCCAGTTTTATGTCCCGGCCGAGTCTTCGGCAATTCCTTTAATTTGTTCCAGGAAGCAGCTGCTGGCAGCTAATTCTTTATTCTCAATTACATTATTCGGCTCGTTTTTGGGAGGGTTTGGGATAGCCGGTCCGATAATAAATTTCTTCGGCATAAATTTTGTCTTTTTATTTGGGGCGTTCCTTTTATTTGCAGCCTTTTTGCTTTCGTTTTTATTCCCGCCGATTAATAATTCCCTTGACCCGCTGGGTAAAAAATTATCCGAGGCAATCAGCAATAGAAATACTGCCCTAATGCTAGGTGTGGCTTTTAAGGAAATGAGAAATACTTTTGATTTGATTAAAGGCAGGGTAGCAGTTCTGGCTTCGCTTTTTATACTGGCCTCGATCCAGGTAGTAATTGCGGTATTGGGAGCTCTGGTCCCGTCTTTTTTTGAAAAGGCTATCAAGGTTAATTCAGCTGATGCGTCTTTTATCATGGTTGTTCCTCTGGGAGTAGGGATGGTTTTAGGTGGGATAATATTAAGCAGGTTTGGCAACCTGATCCCTAAAAGAACGCTGGTGGCCGGTGGTATTACAATTGCCGGTCTTTTATTTTTTACCTTGGGTACCGCCCATTTCTTACCACCGTTTCTGCTAAGACACAGCCCTGAGCCGTTTATTAATAAGCCGGTCCTGACTGCTGCATTAATGCTGGGTTCTTTTTTACTAGGGTTGGCAATGGTTGGAGTTGTAGTGCCTTCCCAAACCGCGTTACAGGAATATAGTCCGGAAAGGGACAGGGGAAAGGTTTATGCAGCCCTGGCAGTATTGATGTCTTTTTTAACTCTCTTGCCTGTCCTGGCGGTTGGCGTTATGGCCGATCTTTTCGGGGCAAGTCCGATATTTTTGGTGATGGGTGGAGTGATTGCATTGATAGGCCTATTGGCATTTAAGCCGGAGTTTTATTTCTCTAAGAAACAATTACCGTATAAAGTCCGTCAATTCTTAGGGCTGGGCCACTGGGAAAGATAGCATGCAGCATAGGGTATATAGTATAGAGCTGCTGTCTTTATTTTCCGGTATACAGCATACCGTATACTGTATACTCTAAAATGTTTCTAAAATCACTTTCTTTGCAAAACTTCCGTAACCTGGCTGATTTTACAATCAACTTTGATAAAAACATTACCGTTTTGATCGGTGATAACGCTCAGGGCAAAACGAATTTTTTAGAAAGTATATTTTTTTTGGCAACTGCCAAACCGATTAAAACCGAGACTGATGAGGAAGTAATCAATTTTCGCGAACAGACAGTAAATGTCGAGGGAGAGACCGCAAGAAGAAACGATGGTCAGACGAAAATCTCGACAATTATTCAAAAAGCTGAGGGTAGTTTAAGAAAACGGTTTTTAGTTAATGGAATTCCTCGCCGGCTTCTGGATTACTCCGGAAATTTAGTGGTGGTATATTTTAGGCCCGAGGATATCGATTTAGTAACCGGCCCGCCCGGTTTAAGAAGAGAGTATATTGATTTAACAATCAGTCAAATTGATAGAGACTACAGAAAAGTTTTAAGTTCGTACAAGAATTTAATTATCCGTAAAAACAAATTGCTGAAACAGATTAGAGAAGGATTGGCAAAGCCGGATGAGCTGGAATATTGGAATAGAGAGCAGCTCAAGCTGGGCGCTTTAATTCAAGAAAAACGGCATAATTTTTTTGAAACAATCAATTCGTTTGAAAAAAAATTTGGAGAATTTGAATATCAATATTTACCTAATGAAATTTCACAAGAAAAATTGGATGAAGTGAGTTATAGGGAGGTACAAGCGGCGGTGTCCCTGATAGGTCCCCACCGTGATGATTTTCTCTTTTTGCTTAAACAAAAAGATCTGGCAAAATACGGCTCCAGGGGAGAGCAAAGAACCGCCGTTTTGGATTTAAAGATTACCGAACTGTCTTTTTTTGAAAATATATTGGGAGAAAGACCGGTACTTTTGCTTGATGATATTTTTTCCGAGCTTGATAAGTCCCACAGGCAGCATGTTTTAGATCTGGCAAAATTGCAGCAGACAATTATTGCAACAGTTGAATACGATGTTCATTTAAAAAAAGCCTTAACCGGCGAAAAGATTTTGCTTGTAGAGAATGGGGTAATTACTTCCTAGGATGGATCTTAGCGGCAAGCGTCGAGAGCTGGTAAGTAACCAGGACTATTAAGGAGGTTATCAAGAAGGCATAAACAAATTTGGAAATAAGTCCGGAACCGGGGATGTTAGGCTCTATAAACTCTTTAACAAAAGACTGGATAGCATCATTCCAGGCTAAGGCTGCAACCACTCCGAAACCTGATGTTAAAAGGGCCAGCATTTGGGAGATTAATTCCCGTCGCAGACTTCTTTCAGACGCCGTTTCTTCTTTTTTCTTAGCCATGGTGTTCATTATCTCATAGCAAAAAAAAGGGTTCAAGTTTTTGCTAATTGACACACAGGAGCAAAGCTTATAAACTTACTTTTTAAAGAAAAGCAAACTTGTTTATTACAATTTTGGTCAGGATTTTATGCAGATAAGGTTCATGGTCTCAACTTAATATTCAGTTAATCCACCCCAGGGTGGATTTTTTTTACTTTTTGAGTTTATTCAAAAAGTGGTCAAAATATGGCGAGATTAATCTTAGAAGACGGAACAATTTTTGAAGGAGAATCTTTCGGGGCTGATAAAGCCTCGTCGGGTGAGGTGGTTTTTAATACAGGCATGGCCGGTTATCCTGAATCTTTAACAGATCCTTCTTACTATGGTCAGATACTGGTTCTAACTTATCCCATTATTGGCAATTATGGGGTTCCCCCGCGGGAGTTTTTTGAATCGGGTAAAATCCGGGTCAAAGGATTGATAGTTCAAAATTACAGCAGCCGGCCTTCACATTTTGAAAGTTTAAAGACCTTAGGCGCCTGGCTAAAAGAGGAAGGGGTTCCGGCCATCTGCGGGATTGATACCAGAGCCCTGACACTAAAATTAAGAGATCACGGAGTAATGTTGGGGAAAATTGAATCAAGAATCAAGAATCCCGCCGGAGGCGAGGCTCGCCAAAGGCGGCAAGAATCAAGAGAAACACAAAGCCAATACGATCCGAATATGCAGAATGTTTTGCCGGAAGTTTCGCGAAAGACTGTTGAAGCGTACGGTGAAGGAAAGAAAACGATTGTTTTAATTGACTGCGGAGACAAAGAAAATATAATCAGGTCTTTTGTTAAGAGGAATACTAAGGTTTATGTAGTGCCATGGGATTTTGATCCGGCTAAAGAGGGATTGAAATTTGACGGGGTGATGGTTTCCAACGGACCGGGAGATCCCAAACTTGCCAAAGCGACTATTGAAACGATTAAGAATTTACTTAAAGAAAATGTACCGACATTTGGGATTTGTTTAGGCTCTCAGCTTCTGGCATTGGCAACCGGTGCCGATACTTATAAATTAAAATTCGGCCACCGGGGTCAAAATCAACCCTGTCTTGACGTAATAAATAACCGCGCCATTATCACTTCTCAAAATCACGGATTTGCAGTAGATACTAAAACGCTTCAGCCGGGATGGGTGGAATGGTTCAAAAATTTAAATGACGGAAGCAATGAAGGCATAAGACACAAGAGTAAGCCCTTTATGTCTATTCAGTTTCATCCGGAGGCTTCTCCCGGGCCGGTTGATGCAGATTATTTATTTGATGAATTTTTAACATATTTATGAAAAAAGTACTTTTGTTGGGATCGGGAGCTTTAAAAATCGGGCAAGCGGGAGAGTTTGATTACTCCGGTTCACAAGCCCTAAAGGCTTTAAAAGAAGAGGGGATAAAAACAGTTTTGGTCAATCCGAATATCGCCACGATTCAGACTTCGAAAGAACTGGCTGATAAAATTTATTTCCTTCCGGTGAATCCGTATTTTATAACCGAGGTGATAAAAAAGGAGAAACCGCAGGGAATAATGCTTTCTTTTGGCGGACAGACGGCTTTAAATTGCGGCTTGGAGCTTGATAAAACCGGGGTGTTAAAAAAACACAATGTAAAAGTTTTAGGAACTCCTGTTAAAAGTATTGAGATTACCGAAGACAGGGAATTATTTGCTCGTCAACTTGACTTAATTGACGTTAAGACTCCTAAGGGAAGGTTTGCAAAAAATATGGATCAAGCCGTCCGCATAGTAGAGAGTTTGGGTTTTCCGGTTATGATCCGCTCCGGTTTTTCGCTGGGAGGTTTGGGTTCAATGGTGGTAGAGGATTTGCCGGAATTCAAGAGGGCGGTTGAGGTTGCGTTAAAGAATGCCCCGCAAATTGCAATTGAAGAATATTTAAAGCACTGGAAGGAGATCGAATATGAGGTGGTGAGAGATAAAAACGGTTTTAAAATCACAGTATGTAATATGGAAAATTTTGATCCTTTGGGGATTCACACGGGAGAAAGTATCGTCGTCGCGCCAAGCCAAACTTTAAATAATTACCAGTATCATTTCTTAAGAAAAATATCTTTAAGAGTAATCGAGCATTTAAAAATAGTGGGAGAATGTAATATTCAGTTTGCGCTGAATCCCGAAAGTAATGATTACAGAGTGATTGAGGTCAATGCCCGCTTGTCCAGGTCTTCTGCTTTAGCCTCAAAAGCTACCGGTTATCCTTTAGCCTACGTTGCGGCAAAATTAGCATTGGGAAGGAATTTGACGGATTTGAGAAATGCTGTCACCAAAAAAACTTCCGCCTTTTTTGAGCCGGCTCTAGATTACATAGTTTTAAAGATGCCCAGATGGGATTTGCAGAAGTTTGAAGGGAGTTTGGATAAAATCGGATCGGAAATGAAGTCTGTCGGGGAGGTAATGAGTATCGGAAGATCTTTCCCGGAGGTTTTGCAAAAAGCGGTCAGAATGCTTGAAACCGGTCAGGATGGATTGCTCAGAGGAATGAAGATTGAAAGGGGACAGCTTTTAGATGAAGTATTAACTCCAAATACCAGCAGGCTTTTTGCGATTGCCCAAAGCATGAAGGAAGGGAAAACAGTTGATGAAATATATGACAGTACAGGAATTGATAAGTGGTTTCTATACCAAGTTGAAGAGATTGTGAATTTTGAAAATTTGCTCAAAGAAGGAAGATTGGAAAAAACAAAAGATATTTTTTTAACTGCTAAAAA
>DATDWU010000081.1:0-2797 GCA_035289525.1 Patescibacteria group bacterium
CTTTTAGTTTTTCTTATCACAAATTTAGTAACCAGACAGAGCGGGCATTTATATTTTTTCATATACCCCATTAATGAAGAGTTTGGTATACTAAATCAAGAAGAAGATTCATTTACGGGTTACATTTTTGATACGGTACCCCAGCTTCCTAAGTTTGATATCATTGCATTATGTTCCAAGTGCTCCTTTTGTTGGGATTATTGATCCGTTTAATTCTTGTTCCTTTACCCGGCTTTAAAGCGGATGTGGCTTTTTGGAAAGGGTGGGGATTGGCTGCGGCCGATAAAGGGGTCTTATGGATGATGACCAATACCAACTACAATTACCCACCCGGATTTGCTTATGTTTTATGGCTGGTAAACAAAATCTACGCTATGTTTGCCGACTCCCATGAGATTAGCAGCTATTGGGCTGATAATAATGTTTTATATCTATTTTTGCTTAAGGTAGTCACAATTATTGCGGATTTGCTGGTGGTGTGGGTAATAATAAAAATCGGCCGTGTCATCCTCAACGGAGTGAAACGAAGTGAAGGATCTGGTGAGCGAAGTGAAGGTAAAAACGTTTCGCCGGATTCTTCGTCCCGACCCAGCGTCGGGACTCAGAATGACAAAAAAAAGGAAGCTCAGAATAACAAATGGTTAAAAACTTTAGCTCTTTTCTACTTCCTCAATCCTGCCGTAATCTTTGACGGCGTGGTTTGGGGGCAAGTAGATCAGTTTGGCCTGGCTTTTTTATCGGCAAGCTGTTATTTGTTGCTTATAAATAGGCCGAAATGGGCGACGGCAGCATTGATAGTGGGGTGTTTGATGAAATTCCAGAATATTATTTTTATTCCCTTGTTTTTTCTTTATATTTTTAAGCAATATTCTATAAAAGGTTTGGCTTCGAGCTTGGCTACCGGTTTTCTAACTTTTATTATTGTTATTTTCCCGTTTTTATTGACAAAGCAGATAGACAGGTTAGTCTGGCTTTTGACCGTCAACTCGGACTGGTTTCCCTGGTATTCGTTAAACGCCTTTAACGGCTGGTGGATCGCGTCCGGCCTGAAGGGGATGTCGGTGAATGATAAGCAGCTGGTGTTTGGTATAACATCGGCCAAACAGCTGGGGCTGTATTTATTTGTCTTTGCCTATTTTACCGGCTTTATAACGGTGTTTTTCTCAACAAAAAAGAACTTATTCAGGAATTTTATCGTGGCCTGCGCTTTAGCGGTATTTGCTTTTTTTCATTTACTGACGCAAAGCCATGAGCGCTATCTTTTTCCGGTGATGGGACTGTTGCCAATATTATTTATTTATAAAATTAAACCCGAAACACTAAATCCGAAATCCGAAACGAATTCAAATGTTCAAAAATTTCGAATTTCCTTTAAAAATATACTCTTAACTTTTCTTATATTCTATTCACTAATAAGTGTAACTTTCTTTACAAACATGTATTTATCTATGGGCTGGAACTATCCGGATCAGGTTATCCCTCATTTTACCAGTAAGCAGACGTTGGGATGGTCATGGCGGATAGCAGTTGGGCAGATTTTGCTGTTTGGTGTATTTATAGTTTGGGTCTTTAGGAGAATGAGACAAATGAGACTTATGAGACTGATGGGGGTGATGGGAGTATTATTGGCGGGAGTTTTGCTTTGGCAAAATAGCCCTTATTATCGGGGTAAACCGGTTTCATTGACTTCGTTAAAACCGATCGGATTTCGACAAGACTATCTTACTCCCCAGATCAATAAAACTGTCGAGTCTGGTAGAGGGGTAAAATTTTGGAATAGATTATCGGTCAACTATTATTTTTACGATAAAGGCATTGGGTCGCACGCCGATTCGGAGATAACCTACCATTTAGACCGAAAATTTAGCAGATTTAGCACTGATTACGGCATTGATACTGAATCTGACCAGTCGGCAAGAGTCTATTTTTCTTTAATAGGAGACAGCAGGGAGCTTTTTAAATCGGAAGCGAAGGGTAGGTTTGACCAACCGGGGACGACTACAGTCGATGTTAAGGGTGTAAACTATCTGACATTAAGGATAACAAGATCCGGTGAAAGCAATTTCGGAGCGCATACCGACTGGCTCGATCCCAAATTAGTCAGATAAAATTTGCAAAATCCGTGCCTGTCCACCCTGCGGGTGGATTAGGCTCAAAACTTGTTAAGAATAATAAAAGATGGTTAAATTTTACAATGAGGACTAAGAAGGCGTTAACTGTTATTGGTTTATTATTGCTGGTAGGTTTTAATTTTTATCACTTCCGGTCAGAGTTCACTGTCCTGATTGATCCGAATGATAATATCTTTCAGTATGCTTTGGTTGATGAAGCAAAAAATATCTGGAAAGAGATTTTCGCCGGAAGATTATCTCCATTTTATCTTCTTGACAGCTGGAATGAGCGGTGGGCAGAAGGGTTTGCCCTGACAAGCTATTACTCGCACTTGCCGCAGGCGGTGATAAGCCTGATTGGTCTAATTAGTCCGATTGGGATGTATAAGGCTTTTGTCGTAATCAGGACTTTGACGTTGATATTTCTCCCATTGATGTTTTTCTTCGGTGCAAAAATACTTGGAGTCAACCGGTTAACCAGTTACCTTGTTGCCTTGTTTAGTCAAGCGGTTATTACCGACGGATTATACGGAATTGACATATCCAGTTTTTTGTGGAGGGGGTGGGGGCTTTCGGCACAGCTGATGGCTGTTTTTTTTTTGCCGGTGGCTTTTGCTTACGCGATTGACTACCTAGAAAATAAGAAAAACCTAGGTAAAGCAATCTTATTTAATTTTTTGCTGGCG
>DATDWU010000082.1:0-14866 GCA_035289525.1 Patescibacteria group bacterium
GAAAACAGTTGATGAAATATATGACAGTACAGGAATTGATAAGTGGTTTCTATACCAAGTTGAAGAGATTGTGAATTTTGAAAATTTGCTCAAAGAAGGAAGATTGGAAAAAACAAAAGATATTTTTTTAACTGCTAAAAAGCTGGGTGTATCGGATAAGGTGTTGGCCGAAGGCTTCAAAATAGACGAAAAAGAGGTGAGAAAACTTAGAGCGAAATGGGGAGTCAGGCCGGTTGTAAAACAAATTGATACTTTGGCAGGGGAATTCCCTGCACAAACTAATTATTTATATCTGACATACCATGGACAAGAGTCGGAAGCGACGAGCGATGAAGCGACGAAAGAAAAAGCCATTGTTTTGGGATCTGGTCCATATAGGATTGGATCATCAGTCGAGTTTGACTGGGGGTCTGTAACTGCAGCTAATACTTTAAGGGAAAAAGGATATGAAACAATAATAATTAACTGTAATCCTGAAACTGTTTCTACGGATTTTGATAATGCCGATAAATTATATTTTGAGGAGCTTTCCTTTGAAAGGGTCGCGGATATCTACGAGATAGAAAAAAATGCAAAGTTGGTGCTGGCCTTTGGCGGCCAAGTGCCGAACAATCTTGCACTAAAAGCACATAAATTCGGAATGAAGATTTTTGGTACAAGTCCGGAGGATATCGACCGGGCAGAAAATAGAAAAAAATTCTCCTCGCTTTTGGATGAAATCGGCGTAAGACAGCCCAAGTGGGAAAGCTTAACAAATATCGGGGATGCTATTAAATTTGCAAAAAAAGTCGGATTTCCGGTTTTGGTCAGACCCTCGTATGTTCTATCGGGGGCGGCGATGAATGTTGCGGATTCGGTAGAGCAACTAAGAAGATTTCTGCAAAATGCTGCCGAGATTTCGGGAGATTATCCGGTTGTTATTTCAAAGTTTGTAGTAAACGCCAAGGAGATTGAAATTGACGGGGTGGCTCAAAAGGGCAAAATGATTTTATATGCTATCTCAGAGCATATAGAAAACGCCGGAGTCCATTCAGGAGATGCGACTCTTGTTTTGCCTCCGCAAAAGCTCTATTTGGAAACAATCAGACAGATCAAAAATGCTACAAAAAGAATTCTCTCGAAACTGGAAATTACAGGACCATTTAATATCCAGTTTATGGCCAAGGATAACAACGTTCTGGTCATTGAATTGAATCTGAGATCTTCAAGGTCTTTCCCTTTTGTTTCGAAAGTGACAAATATAGATTTTGCCGAGAAAGCAATGCTTTCGATGATGGGGGAAGATATATCGGGGGATTATGAGACATTGGAGTTGGATTATGTCGGAGTCAAAGCTCCCCAGTTTTCATTTAACAGGATTAAGGGCGCCGACCCAAAACTCCGGGTTGAAATGTCATCAACAGGCGAGGTTGGAGTGTTTGGTGAAGATTTGGAAGAAGCATATTTAAAGGCAATGCTGGCAACCGGTTGGAATTGGCCGAAGAAAAATGTGTTCGTTTCTATCGGGGGGGATGAGCAAAAAATTGAATTTTTGGATGCCGCCCGGAAATTGGGAAAAATTGGATTAAACATATATGCAACCGAGAAAACTTCCGATTTTTTGAGCAGTCATGGAATAAAAAATACCAGAGTTTATAAAATTTCCGAGAAAAAAGACCCTTCGGTTCTGGATCTTATTAGAAAAGGAAAGCTGGAGATGGCGATAAACATTTCCGACACAAAAGTGGATTATAAAGGCTCAAAGGACGGTTTTTTAATCAGAAGAAATTGCGTCGACTATTCAATTCCGCTGATCACTAATTTGCAATCCGCTATCATTTTAGCCTCTGCCATAAGCTCTAAAAAAATGGAGGATTTAAAAATAAAATCCTGGGACGAATATAATTGATAAATCATAGACTTCCTGCGGTAAATTTGCGATAATTATGCGGTAATTCTTCGATATGTTTGTTCCGAAATACACGATTACAAATTCAATTTTGAGAAATGTCGGTGTTATTGATGCCTCCCGGGAAGTAATCGTCAATGCGCCGCTGATTCCTGCCTGGGAAGCAAAATTCCGCAAAGAAGCTATCGAGAGGACGGTGCATCACGGCACCCACTTGGAGGGCAACCCTTTAACTAATGAAGAAGTTAAAGACGTTCTCGACGGAAAGGAAATTTTAGCCCGCGACAGGGATGTTCAGGAAGTTATCAATTACCGCAATGTTTTAAAGTTTATTGACGGAATAGCCCAGCAGATGAAACAGGCTAAAAATTACTTCCTGACACTGGACGGACTTTTGGAAATCCACCGGATTACAACAGATAGGATTCTGCCTCCGGATGTCTGCGGGAAGTTTAGATCAACTCAAGTGGTGATAAGAAACGCCCAAACAGGACAGATTTCTTACATGCCGCCTCCGGCTGCCGAGGTGCCGTTTTTAATCGAGGACTTAATCAACTGGATTAATGATGCCCAGGTAAAAGAACTTCACCCGGTTATTAAAGCCGGGATTATTCATTATGAAATCTCAAGGATTCACCCTTTTCTTGACGGTAACGGCCGGACCGGTCGGGCGACTGCCACTTTGATTATGTTTCTGGACGGGTACGATATCCGCAAATTTTTTTCCCTTGAGGAGTATTTTGATGAAAACCCGATGGAGTACTACCTGACTTTGCAGTCGGTATCCAACCAGCTGGTTTTAGATACTCACGAGCGGGATTTGACTGTTTGGCTCGAGTATTTTGTTCATGGGGTGGCTATTGAGCTTAACCGTGTCAAAGAAAAAGTTAAGCGGGTTTCAACCGATGCCCGGATTAAAAATAAGTTGGGCGCTCAGGTAGAGCTAAATGAGAGGCAGATGATGATTATGGAATTTCTTCACCGGCATGGGGCAATGCAAAATAAAGATTTCCGCAAAATTTTTCCGGATTTTTCAGATGATACGGTTTTGAGGGAGATGAAATTTTTAAAGAAAAAAGGCCTTATTAAAAAAGTCGGGGGAACTAAGAAAGCAAGATATGTACTCGGATAGGCGACTGAAGGGACTAAGGTAACTAAAGTAAGACAGATTACAAAAGAAAATCCGATTCTGACATCAGTTTCCTTAGTAACCTTAGTTGCCTCAGCAGCTTAAAATAAAATGCTTTATTTACTAATAATCTTTCTGGAAATTATTATTCTTTTTTTGCTTTCCAAAGTTTTGCCCAGTTTTCTGACCCAAATTTTTTATTTTTTTGTCAGAAGCCGGAGGGTCGCAATTTGGCTGCTATCAATTATTTTTTTACCCGGGACTTTAATTCATGAAATGGCCCATCTCCTGGTTGCCGGGGTATCTCTGGTTCCGGTTGGGGATATTTCTTTAATGCCTGAGATTCATGAGGAAGGTGTAAAATTGGGGCATGTTGAAATCCAAAAAACCGATCCCATCAGGCGGGCTCTGATTGGTTTTGCGCCGGTCTTTGTCGGTTTAGGGATGCTGACCGGGATAATCTTCTTTGCTAATTCGCAGTTTTTTGATAGAGGGATTTATCCAATCTGGTTAATTATGACGCTTCTTTATCTGGAGGTTGTCATCGGCAACACCATGTTCTCCAGCCGGAAGGATTTGGAAGGAACTTTAGGTATGGTTGTGGTCTTCGCTGCTGTACTTGGAGCTATATATCTATTAGGTTTTGAAAGTTTCTTCAGCTTCCTAAAAGCCAATTTAATTGATAATCAGTTGGGGTTTTACCGGAACTTTGCCTTTTTTCTGGCGATACCTGTTATTGGGGATATCTTAGTTTACATTCTTGCTAAATTTCTGGTTAAGAAAATGTATTAAGATTTTCAATTACAGCCTATTTTTGCTAAAATCACCCATGTACCTGGCAGGGTAGCTCAGCTGGTTAGAGCACGGCACTCATAACGCCGAGGTCGTGGGTTCGATCCCCACCCCTGCTACACGTTGGATCCAGACTTTCGCTTTCGTCATGAATTAAAATTTATGACTGCAGCTTCGTCTGATCCTCCTCTTCAAAATTCCGTAGGAATTTTGGTTAAGACATAAATCTATGAATTTTGAACCTAAAGCTCCTATTGATTTTGCATCTGTCTCGGAATTACTCAAGCGAAACACTTCAAAATATCCTGAGAAAGCAGCCGTAGTAACAGTTAATCCTCACACTCTTGAATCGGTCGCAATTAACCACCGGGAATTAAAGGATTTGGTCTTTAAAACAGCTAACTGGCTCTTAAATTTAGGGGTTGCCAAAAATGACAGGTTTGCAATTTTAATGCACAATACTGCCGAGATTTTAATCTTTGAATTGGCCGGAAGTTTAATCGGAGCCACGACCGTCCCGCTTGATTCAAAAAGGGATACTTTAGAAAGAACACTATTTAAAATAGAACAAACAGGAGCAAAAGTTTTATTTGAAACAGTCGGGGATGAAAGCCGTGAGGACTTGGGCAAGATAAAATCAGCCAGACCGGAATTAAAAATATTCAGCTGGAAGTCGCTTGAAGAGTTTGAAGATCTGCTTCCGGCGGACGGAAAAACCGAATTCAACGATACTCTTAATACCCACTATGTTATTTTATACACCTCTGGTACGACCAATATGCCAAAAGGCGTGCCCTTAAAAATTTCCTCATGTTTGCTGAACGCTAAGGGAATTGCCGTCTGGCAGGAATTCACAGACCAGGATATTTTTAATTTGGTCTTACCCCTTCATCATATTAATTCCACTATTTTCTCACTGGCTATTTTGATTTCCGGAGGAACAATTATTATGAACACAACTTACTCAACCTCGGGTTTCTGGAAAGTAATAGATAAATTTAGATGTACCAACTCCAGTATCGTGCCGACTATTCTACACGATCTTTTGCTCAGAAACGATGAGTTTTTTCAGGCAAATCTGGACATAACTTCAATGAAAAGAATCTGTATCGGTTCGGCGCCGGTATTGCCGCAACAGACTCTCAAATTTGTCGAAACTTTTGGTGTCCGGGTTGTCCAGGGTTACGGTCAGACAGAAACTGCTCTAAGGGTAACCGGGATGCCGGTTAATCTTGACGAAAGCTCATATAAAGAAATGGTTAAATTGAATTCAATCGGACTTGAGCTGGCTAATTGTGCTGTAGCAATTTTGGATCAAGAGAACAATCTGATGAAAGAGGGAGAGGAAGGGGAAATTTGCATATCCGGTCCGGTTTTGGGGGACGGCTACTTAAATGATCTGGAGGCGACCGGATTTTCTTTTAAAGATAACTGGTTTCATTCCGGGGATTTAGGCTTTTTTAAGGAAATGGAGGTAACCGCCGGGGATGGCACTAAAATAAAGGATAATTTTTTCTTTATTGTCGGGCGGATTAAGGAAATAATAATAAAAGGGGGAGTTAATATATCCCCTTCGGCAGTTGAAGATGCTTTGCATAAAAACTTTCCTGAGATTGATGAAGTCAGCGTGGTCGGTATACCGGACGCGCGAATGGGGGAGGAGATTGCTGCGGTAATAGTTCCTAAGGCGGGGACCGAAGAAGCACTTATCAGGCAAAAATTTGAAAATCATGACCCAAAGCTGTTTAGTTTGACTCCATACGAGATTCCCAGACAGATTTTCTTTATGGAAAGTTTGCCGAAAACCTCAACCGGTAAAATTCAGCGGGTGCAAGTAAAAAAAATTATTGCCCAAAGACTGGAGGATGAAAAAACTCCCGATCTATTTGTCAGGGAAATCAAACCTTCTGAAAGCAAATATTTAGAAAAAGCGGTTGAAATAAATAATGACAGGTTTAACGGATTGCCCGCCAGCCTTGACGAATTCAGAAGCCGGACTGAGAACGGTAAATTATTCGGGGTATTCAACAAAGCAGAATTGATAGGTTCTTTATCCTGCCTCAGGGTCAATAAATCCGATATAGACAAATTCAGGACTTGGCAGGAGGCCGGTGAAGGAGGTTTTTTTACCAACAATAATCCCGACGGGGATACTTTGCTTTGCATGGCAATCTCTATTGAGGGGAAAGGGGAAAGTGAAAAGGGCAAAGAAAAAGTTAATGGGACAAAATTGGAGCAATTGGCTAAAGAAAAAATTGAAGAATATCTTAACTCCGGACTGGATCATGTGTTAAGTTTTCACTCCAAAAGCAAGGCCGGAATTGCCGGCGCCGAAATTTTTAAAGTACTTCCGTCCGGCCGCAAGGATGATCTGGATTCGATGGGTTTTAATGTCATCGTTAAGTATCCGCAAATAAGCGGGGATACAAAATTAGTTTCAGACCCGGCTGCTTCCGCCAGCATTAAATTAATCGAATTTGCGCTTTTTTATGCAAAAGAGTCTGGAGTAAAGAATATTTTTGCTTTTTCCCGCCCGTCGGGCTTTAGAAAATATTTGATTGAAAAGTATGGATAACCCCTGGAAAAAACTTAAATCAAAAATAGTTTATGAAAACCCCTGGTTCAGCGTTCGGGAAGATGAGGTGAAAAAACCCGGAAATAGACAAGGGATTTACGGTGTTGTTCAAACTCCGCCGACTGTTTTTACGGTCGCATTGGATCCTGAGAATCAAATTTATTTAGTCGGGCTTTTCCGCTATCCGACCGGAAAATATGGGCTGGAACTGCCGGCAGGAGGGTCGGATAATCAGAATTTATTGGAGGCCGCCAAAAGAGAATTGCTCGAGGAAACCGGTATTGAAGCAAAGTATTGGGAAAAAGTCGGCCAGTTTACGCCCTGGAACGGCATTTCGGATGAAATAAGCCATGTTTATCTGGCTAAAGATTTGAAGGAAACCGGCAGCGGGCTAGACCCAAATGAAGGAATTATGGAGGTAAAAAAAGTCGCTTTTGAAAAAGTGTTTGATCTGATAAAATCCGGTGAGATCTCAGACGGCCAGACAATTTCTGCTTTAACTTTGGCGAAGATTCATTTAGGAAAAATATGATTCTATACGAATTTGAAGGCAAAAAATTATTAACTGATGCAGGAATTGCAGTACCTGCCTCCCAACTCGTAACTTTGGCCAGTGAAAATATCACATTAAAGTTTCCGGTTGTTTTAAAAGCCCAGGTGCTTTCGGGTAAAAGAGCAGACGCCGGAGGAATAGTTTTTGTTGAAAAGATTGAAGATTGCAGATTGAAGATTAAAGAATTATTAGGAAGCGTAATTAATAAAGAAAAAGTCGAAAAAGTTCTGGTTGAAGAAAAGATTGATATTGAAAAAGAATATTATGTCTCAATCTCCTACAACACCGAAACCCGCGGACCTGTTTTAAGTATTTCAGAGTCGGGAGGAACGGGGATAGAGGATAGGGGGGTGAATAAGTATCAAGTATCAAGTATTAAGTATTATGCCGGGGAACAAGCTGTGGAGTTAAACAAAGAGGGCAGTCTTGAAGGGGTGCCGGGAGAGATAATAGAAAAGCTGGTCAAACTTTTCTTTGAACAAGACTGTCTGCTTCTTGAAGTTAATCCCTTAATTAGAACCAAAGAAGGTGATTGGATCGCACTGGATGCAAAAGTTAAACTGGATGATTTTGCGAAACCCCGTCACAAGGACTGGGAGTTTGCGCCGAGATCAGCACCGGGCCACACCCCAACCAGAGGAGAGATCGAGGCTAAAAAAATTGACGAGGGCGATTATAGGGGAACAGCAGGATCCTCGTATTTTGATTTAGACGGGGATATTGCAGTGCTTTCCTCAGGAGGTGGCGTATCTTTAACTGCACTTGATTCCTTAATTAATTACGGAGGCAAACCCGCGAACTTCACGGAATACTCGGGCAATCCGCCGAAAGAAAAGGTGGCGAAATTAACCAAAGTCGTATTAGATAAACCCGGTATTCACGGACTTTGGGTTATAGGAACGGTTGTGGCAAATTTTACGGATATTTATGAGACACTGACCGGCTTCATAGAGGGTCTGCGGGAAACTGAAAAAGAGTTAGGTGCTAAATTCGATTTTCCGATTGTTATCAGAAGGGGTGGTCCCAGAGTGGAGGAGGCATATGAGATGTTAAAAAAAGTTAAGGATTTTGATCTGCATCTTCAGGGCGAGGAAACATCCATTGCCCAGTCCGCCAAATCTATGGCTGAACTGGCAGAAAAATACGCCCTGTCGGAAGGAGGTAAAAAATGAGATTGCCGAAGAAAGGATCCAGATTCATAGGGCAAGGCTTAACCGGTACGGAAGGGTCAAGGGCTTTACCGAGGATGACTTCGTATGGCACCACAATCGCAGCGGGGGTAACTCCGGGTAAAGGAGGTCAGGAAGTTGAGGGGGTGCCGGTATTTAATACAATTGCGGAGGCTGTTGCGGTAGTGGGAGAGGTAGACGGAGCTGTTCAGTTTGTTCCGCCTTTGTTTACTAAGGGAGCAGTAAAAGAAGCGGTTGAGGCGGGTCTTAAATTTATTCTAATAAGTGCGGAAAAAGTTCCGACCTCTGATGAGGCATATATGTATGCTTTAGCCAAAGCTCACGGCGCAAGTATTATCGGACCGAATTCTGTCGGACTTCTAAGCACCCATAACCGGATACGACTTGGATTAATCGGAGGATCCGATCCGGATAGGGTTTTTCCTGCCGGAGAAATAGCTATCGTATCAAAATCGGGGTCGATGACGGCTGAGATCGGACTGCACTTAAAGAATAACGGGTTGGGGACTTCCTGGGCGGTAGGAATTGGCGGTGATATAGTTGAAGGTACGGATTTTGCCGATTTTTTGCTTGAACTTGAGGATGACCCGAACACAAAAGCTTCGGTTATATTCGGAGAATTGGGCGGAACTTATGAGGAAAAGGTCGGAGAGCTTGTAAAAGCGGGTAAAATTAAGAAACCTGTAGTTGCCTTAATTGCCGGTGACTTTACTATGAAATTACCTAATGAGGTTCAATTCGGTCACGCTGGTGCTATCATTGAAGGTGAAAGAGGATTGCCGGTTTTTAAGCGTAAGTTCCTAGAAGAATCAGGTGTTAAAGTGGCAAAGAGCATAGATGAAATAGCGCCATTGCTGAAGGAGTCGATGAAATGACTAAGTGTCCAAGATATAAGTAACAAAAAATTATCAATACTAAAAGTATAAAATTGCAAACAGTTTGAATATTAAAACTTAGAATTTGTTTGGAACACTTGTATCTTGTTTCTTGGAAGGCTTAAATAAATTATGGCTAAAACAATCACACATGTTGATAACGATGAAACAAAGCCTGCCTTATTCGGAGAGAGGGATCATATGGAAGCGGCAAAAAGTATGGATTTTGCCGAAATGATTTTTGAGGTGCTTACTGAAAAAAAACCTTCCGGTGCCGAGCTTAAGCTGTTGAATCTGATTTTAAACCTTTCAATCGATCACGGGCCGAACTCTCCTTCTGCAGTTGCCACAATAGACGCCGCAAAAGAAGGGAAAACAATGGGGGAATCGGTAGGAGCAGGGATGGCTCAGATCGGTGACCGTCACGGAGGAGCCGGAGGGCCCTTGATGGAAATACTCTACCAGATTAAAGATGAAAGATTAAAGACTAAAGATTTGGTGGAGGAATATATTAAGGAAAGTAAAAGAATTCCGGGAATGGGACATAGGGTTTACAAAGATAAAGATCCTAGAGCCCAATTAATTATGAATACTGCTATAGAAAATGGGATTGGGGAAGACTATGTAAAAATTGTTAATGAGTTGCGCGATGAACTTGAGAGACAGTCGGGCAAAAGTTTGCCTATCAATATCGACGGAGCGATAGCAGCGGTTTTTTGCGGATTCGGACTAAAACCTGAACTTGGTATCGCCGTATTCATCATTGCCCGGGCACCGGGCCTTTGTGCTCACTATATTAATACCCAAAAGAGTTGAAATACCGCGAGTATAGTGCCTATAATAACTGACTACTTAGGAAGACGGACCTGAGAGATTATCGTATGGTAAAAGGTCTGTCTCTGCTGCTTCTGGGATTTGGCGTTTTTGTCTTAATGCAGGTTGCGATGCCGTTTATTTCTTTTAAAGCTTGGGAAATTTTCTCGCTTAAAGCCCAGCAAGCCCTGATTGATCCGGCTCCTGTCAGTGCTAACGGTAACTTATCTCCCGACTTTCAGGTTGAGAACATCGGTGATTTTCCGGCATTTATTGCGAAGAACAAAAATCTGACACCTCCTTACTATGAATTTAAATTAAGCATTCCGAAAATCGGACTTGATCCGGCACCGGTGCTGGTTTACAGCAGTCACTTTGAGGAAAACTTAGCGCACCTTCCCGGTTCAGCCTTGCCCGGAGAGAAAGGGAACGCGTTTATCACCGGTCACTCAATGCTGCCTAATTTAGCACCAAAAGGTACGAAAGCTTTTTTTGCCAAGCTGCCTGAAGTGAAAAAGGGGGATGATATTATTGTTGATGCTTTAGGTCAAAGGTATGTTTATAAAGTTACCGAGTTAAAAATTGTTGACCCGAAAGATATCAGTGTTATCTTGCCTCCCGAATCAAATGGCAGGTATATTTCCCTGATGACCTGTGTTCCGCCGGGGTTTAATACTAAAAGGCTGATAGTGGTTGCTAAATTAAGCGTTTAACTCATCTAGGCCTGGTTTTAGGAGGAGCTTGCAAACTTCCAATAAAGGCATTTTCAACTGCTTTCTGGGAATAATTCGCCAAAGTAAACTGTTGAGTCGAAGTTGGGGTTAGACAGACACGATTCTTACCCGCTGCTTTAGCCTCATATAATGCAGCATCGGCCCTGTTAAATATCTTTTCTGCCGTATCGTTTGAATCAACAATTGCTATTCCTATTGAAGCAGAGATAGGGATACCTCTCTCTGCTATTTCGGGTGGAACTGCTAAAGGTAAACTTCTGCGAAATTTTTGCGCGGCTACTATTGGCATGGTAGGGCTTCCATCAGGAGGCATCTCAATAAGTATGGTAAATTCATCTCCTCCAAACCTCCCTGCGGTATCACCTTTACGTATGCTTGCAGCAATAACGGCACCCATTTTTGTGATAGTGTCGTCACCGGGGAGATGACCCAGTAGGTCATTTACTTGCTTGAAATTGTCTAAGTCCAGGATTAATAATGCAAAATTAGATCCATATCTTTTATGTCTCTCTAGTGCCCTATCAAGACTCTCGGCAAAATATTTTTTATTGAGTACCTCAGTAGCTAGATGATCTCTTCCTTCCCTTGTCATCATTGCCAATACTAATTGGTGATCATAGGATTCTGCATTTATTTCTCCCTCCTGAAGTTTTCTTCTTAATTCCAACATTACCTGTAATATTTCTTTTGCTGCCTTGCTGCTTTCTAATAAATGTTTATAATCTTCACTTTGAATACCCTGAACATACTCAGTGTATGCTTCTTCTTGAGGGTCTGCTGTTTTATCAGGAGCTCTTTCGGTCATCATTCCATTTTACAGGCAATCTCAAATCCTTTACAATCCTACTCATGACCTTTAAAAGATTGGCTGAGTATTTTGAGAAACTTGAAGAGACTTCCTCGAGGCTGGCTCTAATTGATATCTTATCTGATTTATTTTCCGAGGTTAAGGCGGATGAAGTCCCAATGGTTTCCTATTTAATCCAGGGAAGGGTGGCGCCTTTTTACGAACCGATCGAGATGGGAATGGCGGAGAAGTCAGTGGCCGGGGCGATCGCTAGAGCATATGGAACAGACAAAGAGAAGGTTCTCAAAGAATACGGGCGTCTCGGTGATTTAGGTAAAGTGGCATGGGAATTGAATCGAAAATCAAAGATCCCGCCGGAGGCGAGGCTCGCTAAAGGCGGCAAGAAACAAGAGTATTCGATCAAAGAAATATTCGGGAAGCTGCTGGAAATCGCTAACTTCTCAGGTGACGGGACTGTTGAAAATAAAATTTCAACGCTGGAGTCGCTTTTGAAATCGGTTACGGCCATTGAAGCTAAGCATTTGGCCAGAATTCCTCTGGGAACTTCCAGATTAGGGATAGGTGATCCGACAATTCTTGACGCGTTTGCTAAGGCCAAATTGGGGGATAAAACTAAGCGTAAGTTACTGGAAGGCGCATATAATAAGGTTTCGGATTTGGGGCTGATCGGAGTAACTCTTTGGAAGGGGGGACTAAAAGCGGTTGAAAATTTGCAAGTTACAGTCGGCCGGCCCATCCGTTCACAACTGGCGGAAAGACTGCCCAGTCCCGAGGCTATATTGGCAAAATTTGAAGGTAAAGCCCATATCCAAAAAAAGTTTGACGGCTTCCGGGTTCAGATTCATAAAGATGGTGATAAAGTCCGGCTATTTTCCCGGAATTTAGAAGAAACCACACCGATGTTTCCCGATATTATTGAAGGGGTAAAAAAACAGGTTAAAGTAAAGTCAGTGATTTTGGATTCCGAAGCCCTGGCTTATAACCCTGAGTCCGATGAATTTTTGCCTTTCCAGGAAACAACTAAACGCCGCCGGAAGCATGGCATTGATGAGGCGGCAAAATCTCTTCCGCTGCGGTCAATGGTTTTTGACATTATGTATCTGGACGGCAAGTCTTTAATGGATCTGCCTGTTTCCGAGCGTGTCCAGTATTTGAAAAAAGTAATCAAAGGCGATGAGGTGCTGGTTCCCCAGCCCGGTGAAATTACTGATCAAGCAGAAAAGATAGAAGCGCTTTTTAATGAGGCAATCTCGGAAGGACTGGAGGGTTTAATTGTGAAACGGCCGGATTCAAAATACGAAGCAGGTGCCCGGAATTTTAACTGGGTCAAACAAAAAAGAAATTCCTCCGGTGAACTAAAAGATACAATCGATTGCGTAATTTTAGGTTATGTTTTCGGAAAAGGAAAAAGATCGGATTTTGGAGCGGGAGCATTATTGGTTGGGGTTTACGACAAAGACAAGGATGAATTTGTAACGGTCTCCAAAATCGGCACCGGGTTGACTGATGAGGAGTGGAGGGAGGTTCACAGACGGGCGGACAAAATTAAACTCTCGCACAAACCCGCCAGAGTCAATTCGGTCTTAGTTCCCTCAGTTTGGATTGAACCGAAAATTGTCATTGAAGTTCTGGCTGATGAAATAACCCGTTCACCGGTTCATACGGCTGGCAAAAATGGCGACGAACCCGGATTTGCTTTGCGATTCCCAAGGCTGGTAAGATTTAGAGAAGCGGATAAGCGCGCAGAAGATAGTACGACTGTTTCTGAGTTGATTCAAATGTATAAGGATCAGTATCTAAAAAAGTAAGGATTGCTGCCCGCTTGCGAAATCTTCGCTTTTATCAAAATCGTCGTTTTGATAAGGCTACGATGTTCTTAAAAAAGCAGAAGATGCAACAACAGTTAAGGAGCTAATCGAGATGTATAAATTACAATTTTTAAAAAGGTAGGATGTATTAAAATTCATAATAAAATCTTTCTAGACATCATCCTGACAGTGATACAGGCTAAAAAATGTCAAGTTCCTTTGCGCAGATAGTATATAATTAGACCTATAATATGAGTATAGATAGACGATTCGACACTCCTTACAAACAGGTTTGTGATTTTCAACCTATAGAGTTAACAAAAAGAGTTGGTAAAGTGGAGTCTTTAGATCTAGGTTTCGTTGAGGATAATGTCAGGCCTAACGCGCGGTTTGGAATAAACACATCAGGAAGGATAGTCGATTTAAGAGGAAGAACAAGGGATAAAACTGTAGAGGCTAGGCAACTTACAGTAGTTACAATGAGTCCTTGGGGTCCTGATGACCTTATGGTAATAGACCTAGGCAGAGATAGGGCTCCGTCGCTAATTGATGTTCCCGAGCCGGTTCTTTCGGCAAGTTTGCAACACCAAGCCCATATTCTGGGAAAATTTCAAGAAGGAGGAAGAACGGCTTATTTTGGAGCAAATCATGGGATGGATTTGACAGGGGAGGGCTTGCAATCCTTAAAACCTTGGCACGCGCACCTTTGGAGGTTTGGGGAAAATCTCGAAGGTTTAACTCCTGATAGAATAAAAGAAATCAGAAAGGCCCAGATCTGGGATGAAGGCGTGAGCTTGGCTCTGGGTAGCCAGATAGGAGATAGGATCCAGAAAGAAGTGCTACCTCGTTATATGGGAGGAACTGTTGAGGCAGATGCCATGGGGTTTACTATAGATCTTCCGGGTTTCACAACTCAGGATATTGGAAAAGTTGATTTTGTTGATAAGTTTTTAAGACCCCTTTCCTTAATTATTCATCATAAACTAAGAGAAATTCACTCGGCAGTGTTTAGGAGTGATTTAGATGATGTTGTAAATTATGTTTTGTCAAGAAAAGGTCCTGTTGATTTAGATTGGGAACATTTTAACAAATTCTTCGAAAGGGTACAGTTGCCCTCAGGTGCGCCTCCACATATAGTCAAACTGCATGAGATGGATGAACTGGGAGAACTTAGAAAGCCGCCGGGATGGGCTATCGGTATCCAATTTAATGAGCAGGGTGCTTTTGGTGGTGTTACATTAGTGACACCTAATCGTTCTGCTGGTCCAGTGGAAACATTTGCCGTTGATTTAGTGCGTACAGAAAATTCTATCTCAGAAGAGAAAATGGCTGCTAAAATTGCTTACTATGATTCCTGTGTAGAAGATCAACTTAAGAGAGTTGCCTAGTTTTTAAATTAAAGAGTCTGACTGAATTGTCTAAGGTTATCTGATACAGACGATGTTTATCCAAGTTGAGTAAGTCGGATATGAATGCTGTAGTAGTCACTAGATTTCTTGGTTCATTCAAAACCACCCCCGCAGACCTTAAAGATTCGGGTGTAAAAAAAGGGGAATCTGTTTCCAGAACTAATAATTTTAGGGGAATTTGTTTCATAAATTCCTGTTTTTCTTTATCGTAAGTAATATCTCCATCGATTCCAATAAAAACATTATGTGCAGATGCAAACTCCAGTAATCTGTGATCCGGCTCACAGCAATG
>DATDWU010000083.1:0-10012 GCA_035289525.1 Patescibacteria group bacterium
AACAGAACTTATCGGGAAAAAAGTTGAAGTGCCGGAGGAGGTAAAAAAATTAATTGAAGCCCGGGAAAACGCCCGGAAAGCGAAAGACTTTAAAAAGTCGGATGAGTTAAGAAAAGAAATTAAGAAGTTGGGGTATGAAATTGAGGATACTTCTGATGGTCAAAAAATTAAGATTCTCTGAATTCGACAGGATCGAATTTGTATCCTGCTCCAAACAATGTATGTATAAATCTGCGAGTCGGTTTTCCGTTAAATACAATTTCTTCATCCTGCAATTTTATTCTTAATTGTCGTACAGCTACTGCCAAATGATTTCGCGCCAAGGGTTCCCCGGTATGGATATGAAGAAATGCTTTCGTAGGAACAACCCTTCCTCCGTTACGTAATAAACGTGTAACAATAGAATCTTCGGCGAGTGTGAGATTTATCGGATGATCGTGATAGTCGGTTTCGAGGTTTAAGGAACCGGGCATATATCTAAAGCCTTTGAAATTAATTAACGGAGGCTGGTTTTCAACTTCAATTGGTTGGATGGTAGCCCCAGGTATGATTTGTAATCCGCGTTCTTGCATGTCAGCTAGCAGTTGGGTCACCAAAAGATGATCAGAAGAACCTCCCCTCTGAGCTCTGATTATCGCTTCATATGTATCTAATGCGCTGAATCTTGCCGCTTTAAAAAGTTCAGCCTGTTCTCTATCTAAACCCATAGTAATATTTTAACATAATTTTGCTTATTTGTAAAAAGATAATACTTCATTTTCTAAGTGATATTCGTCACAGCAAAAAAATTAAGTCCTGATTTTGTCAAGAATAAACTTCTGATTGGGCATAATTATTAGTTAAATCCGCAGACAAACGGGATGAGAAGACGGCTCCCGGGGTAAATATCATAAAAATTTGACTATTTATGAGATTAGATGTAATCTAACTATAGGTTGAGTTATTGTCTTTTTTGAAAGGAGATGAAGCTTTCGACCTGAGAACCAATCTTGAGCCGCAGGTAACGGCTATCTTTGATTTAAAGGCCATAACATTTATGGCTGTACTAGAACTCGAATTAGCTGAAAGAAGAATCGGAGATCTGACTGTTCTATCTAATCCTCCAGTGCAGATTAATCATTGGGCTAAACCTGACTTAGGTATATATGCAGAAGTCCCACCCTGGATGACTCTAGAAAGACCAGCGACTCCTTATAAGGACAAGATCTCTCCAGAAGGCTGGCCGCCTGAATATATACAGGTAATTGGTCAGGAATGGGCTTATAAATGCCCTAACCTCTGGCTGTTGGTTCAGCACTTGCCCGATCCGTATCATATGAAATATTCCCACTTAGGTGAATATAATCCCCATGGTTGGTCAGGTGAAGAAACCCGGACAGTAAGAGCTTTTGAAATTGAAAAGAATTTGCATGGGCAGGAGAATATCTCGTTCCACTGGTTTATTAGGGATAGGAGACAACTTCTGTCTGTTTATAAAGGAATTCCCGAGAGAGTGGTAGCAAATCTATTTCTTAGCCTCCGCAGATAGTTGATCTTCGTTTTCTTTTCGGCTATATTTGATAGCGTATGGCTTGTGGCGTATAGCATATGGAAAGAAAGCACTTCCAGACCATGAGCACTCGGCTATCTGCCATACGCAAAATATGAATCCTCTTGCAGATAGACTCAGGCCAAAGACCTTAAAAGATTTTATCGGCCAAAAGAATATCGTTAGTGAAGAGAAGCTCCTCTATAAAGCTATAAAGTCCGGCAACATTTTTTCGATGATTTTTTGGGGTCCGCCCGGGGTAGGAAAAACTACTTTGGCCCGGATTATTGCCAATGAAATCGAAGCCGAGTTTATGGAATTTTCGGCTGTAACGACTGGGATTGCCGAGTTAAAAAAGATTTTTGAAGGCCTGCATGGCCAATTAAAATTAGGCCAAAAGTTGAAAACCATAATATTTATTGATGAAATTCACCGTTTCAACAAGGCCCAGCAAGATGCGTTTTTGCCTTATGTTGAAAACGGGACGATTATTTTAATCGGCGCTACCACCGAAAACCCTTCTTTTGAAATTATTAATCCGCTTCTTTCCCGGTCCCGGGTATTTGTTCTGGAGATGTTAAAGGATGAAGACTTGGAAGAAATTATTAAGCGTGGTATTAAGCATTTAGGGGTAAAGATTAAAAGAGATGCCAAAGAATTTCTTAAAGAATTTTCTAATGGCGATGCGAGGGTGATTTTAAATGCACTGGAAATTGCGGCCTGTAATTCTACAAATATTGATAAGGATTTAATAGTTGAAGCTTTGCAAACAAAGGCGCTGGCTTATGATAAGAAAGGTGAAGGCCATTATGATACGATCTCAGCTTTTATTAAATCCATGCGGGCTTCAAATGTTGATGCGGCTTTATATTACCTGGCACGGATGGTTGATGCCGGGGAAGATGCGCTGTTTATTGCCCGAAGGATGGTAATTTTTGCTTCGGAAGATATCGGGATGGCGCAACCGACAGCACTGGTTGTAGCAAATGAAGTTTTCCGGGCCTGCGAGACAATCGGCTATCCCGAGTGCCAGATTAATTTAGCTCACGGCGTTACTTATCTGGCTCTGGCTAAAAAAGACCGCACAAGTTACGATGCATACTTTAAAGCTTTGGAAGACGTTAAAAAGTTCGGTCACTTGCCTATTCCCTTAAAAATCCGCAATGCCCCGACAAAACTGATGAAAGAGTTGGATTACGGAAAAGGGTATCAGATGTATGGCGACGAAAATTTACTGCCTGAAAAATTAAAAGAAAAGAGGTATTATACAGGCAAATTATGACAGTAGCACCAAGTTCGGAAAGAGAAGGATTAATTTATGTCAGGGGCAGGAAGATAGGTCCGGTATTTGGTGTCAGGCGGATAGTCGGAGTAGAAGATTTGAGGAGGCAGGTTTGGACCGGTTATTCCGCAGGCAGTAGAATCAACGTTCTTCAGGTTCTGGACAGGGCTTTGAGGCACATTGAAGTTTTTGCCAGGAAAGGGGCAGTGGTTCGGGGGACCGGTTTTATGGATCCCCTAAGAAGTTTGGAGGGCCTGTCCGTAAAACTTGACCGGGATTTAGCAGAGCAGGGATTGTTAGTTATGCAAGTTCATGAAATGAATGAGCGTTATAGGTTGGGTCTCAGAATAGTTGACGGGTATCACCCGAAAATTTGGATGTCTATTGCCGGTCCTGGCTTGGTTTCCGGTTTAGTCAAGCGGTTCCGGAACGGGGGTTTGGAAATGGACTACCGAGGTGAAACTAATTTTGATAAAACTTTGGGCGGTTTAGCCCGTCATATTGAGAACCTGTTTGACTTTGGATTGCCGCCGGGAGTAAGGCAACCGTTTTCCGGACTGGAAATTACCAATTTGCGTTTGTATCAATTAGCTCAGAAATACGGTCAAGCGGACAATTAAGTCTTTCTTTAAAAGCTTCAAACCTTTATAATCTCTTTTTAGTGTCCAATGTCGTTACCATCGATGGTCCTACCTCTTCCGGAAAATCTTCCGTTGGTTTACTCTTCTCCCAAAAAATAGGCTACCAGTTTATTGATACCGGGCGGATTTACCGAGCCGGGGCACTCTACATAATGCGAAACGGTATTCCTCTTGATAACGAGGAAAAGGTAGCTGAGGTTTTTAAGAATCTGAAAATTGAGTTTAAGGAGATAATTGGAAAAGTTAAATTATATTTGCAGGGCGAGGATATTACCGCCTTAATTCATTCTCCCGAAATAACTTTTATTGTCCCAAAAATTGCCGCCCACGCTAAAGCCAGAGAATTTGCCAAGCAATTGCAAAGAAGAATAGGCGCAGAAAAGGATACCGTTATGGCGGGCAGGGATATCGGATCGGAAATTTTTCCGGACTCGAAATTAAAATTTTTTATAACCGCTGATGTTAAAATACGGGCGCAAAGAAGGTACGACCAGATTAAAAAAACCGATCCTAACATCAATTTTGAAGATATTTTAAGAGGCATGGCTGATCGGGATAATAAGGATTCCACCAGGGAGGCTTCACCGATGAGGATTCCCCCGGATGCCGTGGTAATTGATACTTCTAATTTAACAACGGAAGAAACTGTGGAGAAGATGCTCACTGAATATCGAAGAATATTCAGTAAATAACCAAGAAACAAGTGTCCAAGTATTCCAAACAAATTCCAATAATTTAAATCTAAAATATTTGGGTTTTGATATTTAGAATTTGAGATTTGTTTGTAACTTGTATCTTGTTACTTGGAAAGCTTAACAATGGATTTATTCCAATCTTTAATCCTATCAATAATAGAAGGAGTAACGGAATTCCTTCCTGTCTCTTCAACCGGCCATTTAGTTTTAGCTTCCGGTTTACTCAAAATTCCCCAAACCGAATTTGTAAAATCTTTTGAAATTTTTATCCAGCTTGGCGCGATCCTGGCCGTTGTCGTTTTATATTTCAAAAAGTATATCCAAAACTTTAAGGCTTGGAAAAATATCCTAATTGCTTTTGTGCCGACAGCGGTGATTGGTTTTGTTTTATATAAAATAGTTAAACAATTTCTACTTGGGAACAGTTTGGTGGTAGTAGCGTCTTTGCTTGTTGGGGGTATTTTACTAATCTGGCTTGAAAAAATTCATAAGGAGAAAGATAGCGATGTGGGTAAAATTGAGAATTTGTCGTCGAAGCAATCTTTTATGATTGGTTTAGCCCAATCTATTTCCATAATCCCGGGAGTTTCCCGGGCCGCTGCGACAATATTGGGCGGAATGTTTTTAGGACTTAAGAAAGAAACAGCAGTTGAATTTTCTTTTTTACTGGCGGTGCCGACAATGCTGGCCGCGACCGGACTGGATTTAGTAAAAAGTGATTTAAATTTTTCAGCCCAAGAATTATCGGTTTTGGCAGTAGGATTTATCGGATCATTTATAGCGGCACTTTTAGTAGTTAAGTGGTTTATTAAATTTATTCAAACAAATAACTTTTTCTGGTTTGGGGTTTATAGAATAATATTAGCAGTAATATTCTTATTCCTTTTGAGTTGATTTCTGTGTTAGAATCGGTTTCGATCTATGGCGGAAATAGAACATCCACTTGCGAACCCAAATAAAAATATATGTCCATATTGGAGAAGAGTTACGGTATTGGAGCTACCTTCAACTGCGAAACTAGTTGTTGCATTGTGTGGAAGAGCAATGGAGAGTGAAAAGGATCTTGCACCACTTACAGATTTTGGAGAGAGATTACCTATATGTCCTTTTGGCTTTTCACCAGATATGGCTTATTACACTCCTCAAGTATTTGTTCTAAAAGATGGGCAAATAATAAACCAAGGAGGCGCATTGGGGGTTATCGGAGGAGCTGCCATAAGAGTGCTTGAGTCACGATGGGATCTTATCTTGCATAAATTACGCAGTTTTGGACCAAGGGTAGAGTTATAACACTTGTTTAATCAGAAATACTTTGATATCCTTTCGTTCATGTTTAAAATTAAGACACTTTCTAATGGTTTAACTTTAATTACCATTCCAATTCCTTCCCTGGAGTCTGTCACAACTTTATTTGCTGTTGGCGCGGGATCGAGATATGAAACCCGTAAGATTAATGGCATTTCCCATTTTCTCGAGCATATGTTTTTTAAAGGTTCAAAGAAATATCCGACTGCGGAAATTATTTCCACTATGGTTGATTCAATCGGCGCGATTAATAATGCCGCTACGAGCAAAGAATGGACTTACTACTGGATTAAATCTTCTGCCAAGCATATTGAGCTTTCAACAGATATTATTTCTTCAATGCTGAAAGAATCCCTCCTTCAGGCAGAGGAAGTTGAAAGAGAGAAAGGTGTGATTATTGAAGAGCTTCGGATGTACCGGGATAATCCGACCCGCTATATTTGGGATTTATATGAAAATTTGCAATTCGGTGACCAGCCTTTAGGTTGGGATATCGGCGGGGATGAAAAAACGATTAATTCCTTAAAACGCGATGATTTTGTGAAATACGTTAACTCGCTTTACTCCGTTTCCAATTCGGTTTTGGTTTATGCGGGGAAGTTGCCGGCCAATATTGAGGAATTAGCAGAAAAGCATTTCGCCGATTTACCTGAGCGGAGCGAATATAAATCCCATCCTTTTAAAAAATCTGAGCAAAAAAAACCGCGGGCGCATGTTTTTTTCAAAGCGACAGACCAGGCCAATTTAATTTTAGGAGTTGAAGCGTTTGATCGTTATGACAAGCGGAAATATACGGCTAAGGTTTTATCGGCAATTTTAGGTGAAGGAATGTCCTCGAGGCTATTCATGCAAGTCCGCGAAAGAAGGGGGCTGGCCTATCATGTTTCCTCAGACTCTGATTCATATATCGATACCGGGATGTTTGTAAATTATGCCGGTCTTAAACTGGAAAAGGTGTATGAGGGCTTAAAAGTCATAATTGATGAGCTAAATAAAATCGCCTCTAAAAAAGTTTCCTCAGATGAGTTAAAAAAAGCTAAGGAAATGCTAAGGGGGAGGCTGGCACTGCGCAGTGAATCGACTAACTTTTTGGCCGAACATTTCGGAGTTCAGTATATTTTGGATAAAAAGCTTGAAAAATTTGAGGATTTTCTAAAAATTATTGATTCGGTAACCGAGGAAGATATTTTAAATCTGGCAAAATATTTGTTTGACAAAAATAGGTTTAATCTCCAGGTAATTGCGCCAATAAAAGAGTCGACAAAGTTTGAGAAAATATTGACTACTTCGTAGTAAGTTTTCCAAGAAACAAGATATAAGTATTCCAAACAATAACCAATCAATAAATATTCAAATTCCAACTAGTTTGATTATTTTTATTTAGAATTTGCAATTTGTTTGTAACTTGTATCCTGGATATTTATTACATATTTTAAGTCTATTTCCTGTCAAGCTTAAAACCCAAAACTCGAGTATTCTTACCGGATGCAGAACCCTTTTGCGGACGCAATAGCTATTCTCAACGAAGCTGCAAAATACTCCGGTGCCCCGGAGTGGTTGATTAAGCTGCTTCAGGAACCGGAGAGAATTATCCAGGTTAGATTTCCTTTAGAAAAAGATGACGGCTCCGTTATACCGATGTCCGGATACCGCATTCAATATAATAATATTTTGGGTCCTTATAAAGGCGGAATCAGATATCATCCGCAGGTTAATTTATCCGAAGTGAAGGCTCTCGCCTTGTGGATGATGGTCAAAAACGCCGTTTGCGATGTGCCTTTCGGCGGAGGTAAGGGTGGGATAGAAGTTGATCCGAAAGAATTGTCAGAGGCCGAACTTGAAAGGTTGACCCGCGGTTTTACTCAAAAAATTTTTCCCAATATTAGCCCGGAGATTGATGTTCCGGCGCCGGATGTAAATACTAACCCGAAAATAATGTCTTGGATTGCTGATGAATACGAGAAGCAATTCAAAGTTCAAAGTTCAAAATTCAAATTTAATGATATACATTTTAATGCTGTAGTGACAGGGAAGCCTATTGATCAAGGAGGATCTGAGGGAAGGGCAGAGGCTACGGGTTTGGGTGGTTTTCTTGTTTTGCAGAGCTTACTGGAAAAACTCGATTCAGGAGATAAACTGACTATCGCCATCCAAGGGTTTGGAAATGTCGGCTCATATTTTGCCAAGTTTGCTTACGAAGCCGGATTTAAAATTGTAGCTGTATCAGATTCGAAAACAGCCATTGTTGATGTTAGTGGTAACGGGGGGTTGGATATTCCCAAAATTATTAAATTTAAGGAAGCGGAAAAAAGTTTTGCTGAAATTGAATTAAGCAAGATAGAAAAGATTAGTAACGAGGCACTGCTCGAGCTTGAGGTTGATATCCTGGTACCAGCTGCGCTTGAAGGAGTAATTGACGGTGATAACGCAATGGATATCCGAGCCAAGGTAATTTTAGAATTGGCAAACGGTCCGGTGACTAGACAGGCAGACAAAATCCTGGAAGAAAAAGAAGTGCTGGTTGTACCAGATGTGTTAGCTAATTCCGGAGGCGTAACTGTTTCATATTTTGAATGGTTCCAGAATATGAATGATCAGAAATGGACCAATGAAGAAGTGAGGGATAAACTAAAAGAAAAAATCCAAAAAGCTTTTTCTGAAGTTTGGGAATTAGCAGGCGATGAAAAAATTTCTCTAAGGCTGGCAGCTTATGCTGTAGCCCTCAATAGGATCTCCAAGTCTTTCAAGTAGCCTTATCTTTAGGTATAATGGATTTTCTGCCTATGGAAATTTTTGTCTTCAATTTGGAGTGGATGATTCCTAATGTTGCGTTAGCTGCCTTACCTGTTATCTTTGGTCTAGCTTATCTGCGTATAAAGTCCCGATTACTAAGAATTCCTCTGTTTGTTTTTTGGTTCCTGTTTTTGCCGAATACAATTTATCTCCTTACTGATATCGAATATCTTCCCAAACAAATTATGCAATCCGGGTCGATTGACCGCCTAATAATTTTTAGCCAATACGTTATTTTACTAGTGATAGGTGTTTTAACTTATTTTGGCGGCCTATTACCATTAAAAATCTTATTTAAGGAATTAAGAATAAAGAAACAGAGCCAAAAATTAGCGATTGTAGTTTTAAACTTCGCGATAGGTTATGCGGTTATTTTAGGTAAAGTAGAACGGACCCATTCCTGGTATGTTTTTACCCAGCCTTTAAGGGTCATTGAGGATATGATAAATGTTTTTACAGTTCCGTTTTTACTTATTAGTGCGATCGGATTGGGGATCCTTTTTAATATAATCTATTTTTCGTTCTATAGAATTTTTGCCAAAGTTAAATAAGTTGTGACAGTAGCAGGGAAGTTGTAATATAAAGACATGCTAAATCTAAACCAAATAGCCACAAATTTAATCAGCTTAGTAGTTTTTTTTATTCTTCTTTTTGGATTCACAAAAATATTAGGGCCGATCCCTTTTGATATTACCCAAGTTACTACTTCTAAGTCCGATGCTTTCTCGGTGACAGGGGAGGGAAAAGTTGAAGTAAAGCCCGATTCGGCAATAGTTAGATTAGGAGTCGTAGCCAGAGCAAAGACCGAAGAGGCAGCCAAGAATTTACTTAATACCAACATAAATAAAGTAATATCATCAATTAAAGCTTTGGGTGTTGCTGAGGATAAAATTAAAACCGAGAATTTTAGTATTTATCCCGAATATAGCAATGTCCGCCCGGTGCCTGCAGGTGCTGAGCCGGTTGATCAAAATACGATATCAGGCTATACAGGAAGTACCAATCTTAGCGTGACGGTGGATACTGCCGGGCTGGCTAACCGGATAATAGATGCCGGGGTTTCAAGCGGGGCCAATCAGGTAGGCGGAGTAGATTTCCAGGTCAAAGATAAAACCGCGGCCTTGAACCAGGCCAGGGAGATGGCGGTAAAAGATGCCAGAAAAAAAGCCGAGGATGCAGCCAGAATTGCCGGCTTTAAGCTGGGAAAAATTATTAATTACTCGGAAGGTCAAAACGGCGATTATCCAAGACCCTTGGCTATGGCTGCCGATAAAGCCCAGGGAGGTTCGGTGCCGACAGAAGTTCAGGCAGGAACGAATGAAATTGCTGTGACGGTTACTTTAAGTTACGAGATCCGTTAGTTAGTTAGATGAGCTTTTTGAGCCTGATAAATAAGTCCTCCGAGTAATACATTATCATCACCCATTTTAGATATTTCAATTTTTGGTGCGGGATAAATCTGGAGCAATTTTTTTGTATTTTCAATTAACGGTTTGGTAAATTTCGGACCGGCTTTAATTAAGCTGCCGCCAATTACCAAAACATCCGGTGTCCAGAGTGCAATAACATTAACTAAGCCCTGGGCGCAATTTTCTGCATGCTCATCCCAAATCCGGTAGTCTTCGCAAAATTCGGGCTTTACACCATAAGTCATTTCAAAAGCCCGTCCCGAGCACAGGGATTCAAAGCAGCCCTTTTGGCCGCAGCCCGGCCAAAAGCGTCCGTTAGGGTCTAAAATCTGGTGCCCCGGCTCAACCGGCAAGGCATG
>DATDWU010000084.1:0-2431 GCA_035289525.1 Patescibacteria group bacterium
AAGCGGATCAGCATTATAAATTTGGGATCATCGGCCGGAGCGAATCCGATAAATGAAGCTATGGTTTTGGTCGGATCATAATGGCCAGCCACTGCCACCTGGGCAGTTCCGGTTTTTCCGGCAATTTTGTAGGATTTTAATCCGGCGGCCTTTTTATAATACTGCGCTTCTCCTTGATCAACCGCCTTAACCATCATTTCGGTAATTTTTTTGGCTGTTTCTTCTTTAAAAGGTTCCTGAACCACCCGGGGTTTGACCGTATAAATCTTGTTCTGCTCACGAATTTCCGAAACCACCTGCGGTTCCATCAATTTCCCGCCGTTGGCAATGGTAGAAACTGCGGTAATCAGCTGAATAGGAGTAACCGAAATTCCCTGACCGAAAGACGCGGTTGCCAGATCAATCTCTTTCCAGCTGTCCTTTTTCCGCAGTGGCGGTGAAGTTTCATCCTGTAAATCGACTTTCGTCGGACTGCCAAAACCCAAATTTGTAACGTATTCATACATTTTATCGACTCCCAGCTTGTTTCCGGCAAAAACCATCCCGGTGTTATCTGAATGAATGATGACGTCGGTCATAGTCGCTTCAGATCGGTATTTATTATTCCAGGTTCTGATCGTATACCCTGATAACGATAGCGGACCGGAACAAATATCACATTTAGTATCAGGCTCAACCAAGCCTTCATTGATGGCCGCACCCATCACCAAAACCTTAAAAGTTGACCCCGGCTCGTAAGAATCGGCCGTAATCGGATTACGGTGGTAAGCGTTAGGGAATTCAAATGCCCTTAACGGGTCGTATGACGGAAAAGAAGCCATGGCTAAAATTTTACCGGTTTTAGGATCCATTACCACACCTGAAGCTCCCTTTGCGCCGTATTTAATAAGTCCCTCTTTTAATTTTTCTTCAACAACATGCTGAATCGTCCTGTCCAAACTTAACGTTAATGTTTTTCCCGGCTTGGCTTCCTGGAGTAAAAATTTACCTATTAAAATCGGTAATCCCATTGCGTCTTTTTCCTGAGTCAGAAGTCCCTGCTTGCCTTTTAATTCGCCGTTATAAAATCCTTCCAATCCAAAATATCCCGCTTCTTCTCCATATGCATCCGATGCCACAAATCCGAGCAAATGAGCCGAGGAAGATCCCTCAGGATAAAACCTCAAACTGGTTTCGTCAAAACCGACTCCTTTAAGATTCATTTTTTCCATATACTGTTTTGCCGTTAAATCTATTTTCCGGTTTAGAGAAACCCAGTGTAAGTCCTGGTTTAATTTTTCACCGATATTGGCTTCAAGTTCCTTTTCTTTCTGATCCTTTAATTTTTCTATACTTTCAGCAGAATCAGTGCTCTCATAATCTTTGAAATCCAGGTCATTAAAAAACTTAGCCAGTTTAGTTTTCAGATCATTCTTGTATAAAGAAACTACATTTTTAACTTCCGAAGGCGGCTCGGCCGTTAAAAGGTCGGTTTTTCTCTCATCGGTAAATTTTTTGGAAATCTCAGCCTCAATGTCCTTAGGCTGAACAAATACCGAGAAAGCAGGCTCGGAACCGGCTAAAATTGAACCGTCGGAGAAGAGAATAGAACCCCGCGGAGCAACAACAACCCGCTTAATAATTCTTTGACCTTCGGCCCGGGCTACCAGATCATCATGTGATAAGATCTGCCAGTAAAAAAGCCTGAGGGTGATCAATAAAAGACAAAGAAAAAAAAGCCAGCGGATAAAATTCAGTCTCATAGAAATGCGGATTAAAACCGGTTCGGATTTAAAGCGATGGGGTCATTTTTAAGATATATGATGCTCTTAATTTTACCAAAGCCTAAATAAGCTGACTCCCTGGCATTTAGGCTAAGCGACTTTTTCAAGGCTATAGCATTTTTCAAATTGTCGTTTTCAAGTAATAGAGAATATTTAGTCGCCTCAAGTCCGTTAATTTTTTCCCCGAACGTCGATAGCCTGTTAGCCACCCAAATTTCTATTGTGACAACAAATATGATAATCAGGACTAAGGTGATTACTATCTTTCTCTTAAGATAAAACTTGGGTTCTAAGGACGGAATTAGAATCCTGGACATTAGCTTCATTGTCGCATAAAAATTTCCACAAGGTCAACCCCGATTGAATCGGGGTCAAGTTTTCACAAAGGGGGATTACTTGGAGTTTACAAAAACGGCGAATATACCGGCTCCGGGAGCGGAAGCTATTACCTTACCGCCCTCAATCTTCGTCTCCAACAGATCCCACTTATTTTGAGCCTCGTTAAACCTGCCGACTTGAGATCCTTCAGGCGCATTATCAATAAGTTCAATTGTTAATTCCCCCGGAGGAAAAACCTTGGCAGTTGATAAATTCATTGCATAAACCTTGCCCAATACTTGCTTACCTGCCGGTAATTTCGGCGCTCCGGATAATTCATTAACGATTGT
>DATDWU010000085.1:0-3867 GCA_035289525.1 Patescibacteria group bacterium
AACGCGAATGTTTTGGATTTGAATAATACTATCGAAACCATGCCAACCGCATTAATTGCAGGTATGTTTGGATTTAAGAAAGAAGAGTTCTTTAAGGCGACGGAAGAAGAGAAAAAAGATATAGCAGTAAAATTCTAATCAGCTATCAGCTATCAGCTATCAGCTATCAGCTAAGTGTGGTCGAGTGATATTTAAAGTATAATCCTCAAATGTTTTTCATTCATAAAGTTGAAGTTAAGGAAACAGGGAAGACGGGGCGTGGTGTTTTTGCTGTGGAGGATATTAAGAAAGGGGAGGTTATAGAGGTTGCACCAATTCTGGTTCTGAAGTTTGAGGATTTCGTGAATACAAAATGGAATCTGTTATTTGAGTATTACTTTTGGATGGATGATGAGGTTGTTTTAGCTTTAGGATACGGGTCAATGTATAACCATTCGGTTTCAGCCAACGCGAAATATAAAATTGATATAAAGAGTAAAGCGATCACTTTTAAGGCTTTAAGTCAAATAAAAAAAGGCGAGGAAATTTTATTTAACTACAAAGGTTCAATCACTGCTAAGGCTCCGCTGTGGTTTGAACGGTCTAAACTAAACTGATTTTTCTTTAAAGGAATGTTAGAATAAGCTTCATATGGCTACAGTCAACACTGCCTGGGATCATGTTTCATCCAATATTTTTAAAACATATTTAATCATGTTTTTCTTCTCCATTTTTGCTTTCGGTATAGTTTACCTGTTTGCTCTGGCTATGGGGTTTGGGGAAACGGATGTTGTCGGGATATTGGGCTTTGCCTTAATTTTTATCGGCATTTCAAATTTTATCTCCTGGTATTTTTCAGATAAAATAGTTTTGGCGGTTTCAGGAGCAAAACCTGTAACACTGGAATCTAAAAAAGATCTTTACCGGACTGTTGAAAATCTCTGTATAGCAGCCGGTTTGCCGGTACCCAAAATTTATATGATTGATGACAGCGCCCCCAACGCTTTTGCCACCGGCCGTGATCCGAAACATGCGGTTATCTGTTTTACAACCGGAATACTTTCAAAATTAAATAAGCAGGAACTTGAGGGAGTTACGGCCCACGAGCTTTCCCATATCGGAAATAGGGATACATTGATGATGAGTGTGGTGTCGGTGTTGGTCGGAACAATTGCCTTGTTAGCTGATTGGTATATGAGGAGTATGTTTTTCGGCAGAGGCAATAGTGACAGGAATAATAATTCGGGGCCAATGATGGCTTTAGGCATAGTAGCTGCGATTTTAGCTCCTATAGTTGCTTCTATGATCCAACTTGCCGTATCACGCAGGAGGGAATTTTTAGCCGATGCCTCCGGAGTCTTATTAACCCGTTACCCTGAAGGGTTGGCTAATGCACTGCGGAAAATCTCATCCGACCGTGAGCCTTTGGAAGTGGCAAACAGGGGTACGGCTCATATGTATATTATTAACCCGCTAAAAGGAAGTCAGGCCCTGGACGGATTCGCCAAACTTTTCTCAACCCACCCCCCGATAGAAGAAAGGATTAAGGCTTTAAGGGAGATGGAGGGTAAATTTTAAGTCACTTTAATTTAAAGTAGACAATCAAAGCTCCGGAAAGCGCCAGCATATTCAGCAGGTTGGTTGTTATTTTGTAGTTTACTAATCCTTCCAAAAGCATCATTGCGACCCCCAGACAGTAAAGCAAAACAAATTGTTTGGAAAGTTTTGCCTGATTTTTTTTGATATCAAAAACCTGGATAAACCAGGCAGCTCCGATAAACAGTAATCCAAGTTCGGTTATTCCTATCACCAGTTAAATGTACCATTCATTTAGCAATTGTTGTCAAGCATGAGATTGAGTATAATCTGACTCATGAAACTGGATATTACCCAAGTCAAAAAAGTAGCCAAGCTTGCAAACCTTACTTTAACTCCTAAGGAGGAGGAAAAATTCTCTAATCAGCTATCCAATATTTTAGGATATATTGAAGAGCTTAATTCGGTTGACACTTCCGACATACCTCCAACTTTTAATGTTGTATCAAAAGAGAATGTTTTAAGGGAAGACAGAGAAGAAGTTGGATTGACTCAAGAAGATGCATTGTCTAATGCCCCGGTAAAAAAAGAGGGCTTTTTTGTTAGTAAAGGGGTTTTTAAAAATGAATAATTTTTACTTGTACTTTTGGCAGCAAAAGTACCAAAACTGGCTCGCTGAGAAAGGTCTGCTAAAACCTACGCTCGACTAATCGGGAGATGACATCCACTCGGCCCTGCGCTCTGCTTCGGCCGGTTCTCCCTGATAGTCTCGCTCCGGTTTTTTAACGCAGCTGCTTTCAAGCGCGCTTATTATTAGCATATGGATATTACGAATTTGACATTAGTACAAACTTTAAAAGCTTTGGAAGATAAAGACTTTTCTCTTGAAGAGTTAAATAAAGCATATCTTGAAAGGATAAAAAAATATAATCCCCAGCTTAATGCATTTCTTGATATCAATGAAAAATCCGGGGGAATTCCTGCGGCTGTTAAGAGTTTAATATCAACTAAGGGGTTTAAAACTTCCGCCGGATCGAAAATCATTGAGAATTATTTACCTCCTTTTAACGCCACCGTGATTGAGCACTTAATTGCGGAAGGCGTTTCGGTTATCGGTAAAACTAATCAGGACGAGTTCGCTATGGGTTCCTCGGGCGAAAATTCGGCATTCGGTCCTACAAAAAACCCCTGGGATTTATCCAAAGTTCCGGGAGGGTCCTCATCGGGCTCGGCTGTGGCTGTAGCCGCAGATCTGGCGGTTTTTTCATTGGGAACAGATACCGGTGGGTCAATCCGCCAGCCGGCATCTTTATCCGGGGTAGTCGGATTAAAGCCGTCTTATGGCCGGGTTTCGCGCTACGGAGCGATAGCTATGGCTTCATCCTTAGACCAGATCGGACCGTTCGCAAAATCGGTCGAGGATGCCAGACTTGTCCTCTCCTGGATAAGCGGTGGGGATAAATATGATAGTAATTGCGTTGCTGAAAAATTCAAAATTCAAAATTCAAAGTTGGAAAATTTGAAAGGTATAAAAGTAGGTGTACCAAAGGAATATTTTGGAGAGGGGTTGGACAAGGGAGTTGAAAAGGTAGTCAGGGAGGCCATTAACAAGCTTGAAGAATTAGGTGCGGAAATTGTTGAAGTCAGTTTGCCTAACACGCAGTATGCCCTATCGGCTTATTACATAATTGTTTTTTCGGAAGTTTCGGCTAATTTAGCCAGATTCGACGGTATCAGATTTGGCGGCTCACGAGACTTATTTGGCGATGAACCTAAAAGAAGGATTATGTTAGGTACATTTGCCCTTTCCACCGGGTATTTCGATGATTATTTCATAAAAGCTGCAAAAGTAAGGACTTTAATAAAAAGAGATTTTGAGCAGGCTTTTGAAAAATGTGACGTTATAGTCGGCCCGGTTTCGCCGACTGTGGCCTGGAATATCGGCGAAAAAATCGATGATCCATTGGCGATGTATTTATCGGATATTTATACGGTTCCGCCGAGCTTAGCTGGGATTCCGGGCCTGTCAGTGCCTTGTGGTTTTTCTGACGGTTTGCCTGTTGGTTTGCAAATTCTGGGCAAATATATGGACGAAGAAACAATTTTAAATGTAGGGGAAATTCTGGAGAAATCGTTAGAAATGAAAGAGAAACCAGTAATATGAATGAAATTCCAAAAGTAGTAAAAATAGGTATTGGGGATAGGATCAGTGAGCGCCTGTTGGCTATAAAAGCAGGCATAGTCGGGCCTAATCTTGAGGAACAAGTTGAGGCTGCTAATTTTAGAGCAAGACGGTTATACCTAAGTTATCATAGAGGCGAAGAATTAGGTCAAGTAAATGTTGCTAGATTT
>DATDWU010000086.1:0-8412 GCA_035289525.1 Patescibacteria group bacterium
AAAACTATTGTCCCTAAAATTACCCTAAGTACTTTAATTTCCAGGTATTTTTTAATAGCTTCCCGGTTTCTAATTCCTCCTCCCACCTCAATGGGTATTGTAAGCTCTGCAGCTATTTTTGAAATAATCCCGAAGTTTACGGTGGATCCTTCCCGGGCTCCGTCCAGATCTACTATATGTAATAAGGAAGCCCCTTTTTGCTGAAAGTCCAGAGCTACCTCCAGCGGATCAAGAGAATAAGTTGTAGACTGCCCGTAATCTCCCTGAAAAAGCCGGACACATTTTCAGCCTAAAATATCAATTGCCGGAATAATAATCATTTGCACACCTCCGTAAAATTTTTCAAAAGTTTAAGCCCGGTTTCGCCGCTTTTTTCGGAGTGAAATTGGGTGGCAAAAATATTTCCCTTTTCAACAGCGGAGGCAAATGTAACTCCATAATCTGTTTCTCCGGCAATAACCTTTTTATCTGCCGGGACACAGTAATAACTATTCACAAAATAAAAGTAACTGTCATTTTTTAATCTATCCATTATTCTTGATTCATCATTCATAATTCTAACGTTATTCCATCCAATCTGCGGAATTTTAAGTGTGGTTGTAAATCTTTTAACAGTGCCTGGAATGAGCCCCAGACATTTTGTCTTTCCCTCTTCGCTGAAATCGAATAATAACTGCATTCCGAGACACGTCCCTAAAAAAGGTTTTCCTGTTTTGATTTGTTCAATAATGAATTGATCCAATCCTTTGGCTTTTAAATTTTTCATTCCGGTTCCGGCAGCACCGACTCCCGGCAGGATCAAGCCAGTTGAATTTTTCAATTTATCCGGATCATCCGAAATGAAGTTCGGTACATTCAATTTATCTAAGGCATTTTTAACCGAAGTTAAATTCCCCAGTCCGTAATCAATTATGCCAATCATTTGTTTAAAATGACAGGGTCCTGCTAGCACAAGATCCTTATCACAGCTTTCCTTTCGTTGACGGAATCTGGTTTTTTGACCTCGGGTCAATCTCAATCGCCATCCGGATAGCTCTGGCAACCGCTTTGAATATACTTTCCGCAATGTGATGGTCATTTTTGCCGTTTTCTACTTTAATATAGAGATTAACTTTAGCGTTTTGAGCGAAAGCATCCCAAAAATGCCAGATTAAATCGGTTGACAAATCACCGACTTTTGGATTTAAAAATTTACAGTCAAAAGTAAATGAATACCTCCCGGCAAAATCGATAGCCACAGTTGCCAAAGCTTCATCCATCGGGAGGATGTAAAATCCATAATTGCCCAAATTATTTTTGTCCAGCTTGGACTGGAATTTTTCATCTTTCGGCAAAACGAAAAAGCCATAGCGCCTGACTCCTTTTTTACCGTCTAAAGCTTTTAAAAAAGCTTCGCCCAGAACAATTCCGATATCCTCTACGGTATGGTGCTCATCGATATAAGTATCTCCTTTTGCCCTGATTTTTAAATCAAACAGGCCATGTTTGCCGAAAAGATCCAGCATATGGCTCAAAAAACCTACCGGGACATCAATATCCCGTTTGCCGTTGCCGTCCAAATTTATTTCAATCTCAATCTGTGTTTCACCGGTCTTTCTGACAATTTTAGCTTTACGCATTTAGCACCTCCGTTAAGTTATTAGCAGAATCGGTTTGAATATCACCATATTTTTCTTTGCCGATTAGCACAAAGGGGAAGTTAGCGGCTTTTGCAGCCAGATAATCATTGACAGTATCGCCGACATAAACCGGATTTTTTAAATCAAGCCGTTTTTGGGCCTCAATTAAAGGATCAGGGTAGGGCTTTTCTTTTTTTGAATCTTCCAGTGCAATCAGGTTTTCTTCACTGAAAAATTTCTCCAGTCCAAACTGCTTAATGGCAAAAATTGCTTCTTCCCGTGGCCTGCTGGTGGCAATGCCGAGTTTCATTTTTTTGGCCAAGTCAGTTAAAACTTTTTTAGTAACTAACAATTTTTCATTAAACCGGTTGGATTTTAAATAATACTCCTGGAATTTGTTTTTTAGAGAAAGGTAGAACGCTGACTTTTTGGCACCTGCACTCAGCGGCTTGGCAGATCTGGAAAAATCGTTTTTCGTCTTACCTTCCGACAATAACTGATAAAGCATAAAAGAGGCATCCCAATCATTATTAAACCCCGGGATTTTTTTTATTTCCTCAACATCGGCTGGATTGGCTTTAGTATTCTTCAGAAAATTATTTACTGTTTGTAAAATAGTTTTACGGTATGAATCCCTAACATCTACTAAAACCCCATCCATATCAAAAATGATCCCGTCAAAGTTTTTGGCATTTGAATATCCGCTTAGCGCTGCGATTAGTTTCTTGTTTACTTCCGGCAAACCAACAGTGATCCTAAGTGAATTACCAACCAGATCTGAGGAAAAATAACGGACTACAACTTGTTTTTTAAACATGTAATTCCGGAAATCATTAATATCTTTAACCAGGACATTGGCAAAAATAAAATTAGTTTGCGATGGAAAAACTTTCAAGTAGGGGATGGAGAGTAAATTTTTAAAAAGTTTCTTGCGTTCGGATTTTAATTTAGAAATGTTCTTTTTGGCAAATTTTAAGTCATTTAAAATTGCCAGGCCGGCAGTCTCGGCCGCTAAATTAACATTAAAAGGTGGTTTAATTTTCATAAGCTCCGAAATTAAATATTCATTCATGATGACATATCCTAAGCGCAATCCGGCGATTCCGGCCCATTTGCTGAAAGTCCGCATCAAGATTAAGTTGGAGTATTTTTTTACCAGATCGAGATTACTTCTATCTGCATATTCGGCGTATGCCTCATCCAGCATCAATAATTTTCCGGTTTTTAAAAACTTGATAATATCCTCCCTCGGAGTCGGGTTACCTGTTGGGTTGTTTGGTGAGCAAATAATAATTATTTTAGTTTTTTCATCAATAGAGTTAAGACCTTTCTTCAGGTTTATTGAATAATCTTTTTCTCTGGGGATATTTACAATAATCCCGCGGTTTAATTTAATGCTAACGTCATACATTCCGAAACTGGGCGGAAAATTAACAACTTTATCTCCCGGATTTAAAGTTAATCTGAATAATAAATCAATGAGCTCATCTGATCCGGATCCGACCATAATCTTCTCAGACGGTACTTTAATATTTTTGCCGATTGCCCGGCGTAATTTTTTATACTCCGGATCGGGGTAGTAGTTAAAAAAATTATAGCTGCCTAGGGCTTGCGCTACTTTCGGGGAGGTTCCGTAAAAATTTTCTCCCTGGTCCAGTTTGGCAACCTTTAGGGCATTTTTACCAAATTGCTCTGCCAAATCCCAAACCGAAGAAACGGTTTTATATTCCTGGAAATTTAAAATTTCACTCCTGATAAATCTTTTTAAATTACTCATAATTCTCCTTCAAACCTCACTGCAGCAGAAAATCCGTGAGCCGGTAATCCCTCTACGCCTGCCAGGGTTTCAATTGTTTGCCGGACTGATTTTAAACCCGCTTTGGAAACTTCTTGGATCTCCATCATTTTGCCAAAACTATCTACGGATAAGGGAGAAAACATTTTTGCTGTTCCCGAGGTGGGCAAGACATGATTAGCGCCGGTGGCGTAGTCACCACTGCCCTTGCAGGTATAGTTTCCTAAAAATACCGATCCGGCATTAACTATTTGTTTGACCAGAGTTTCGGTACTTTTAGTCATTATTTCCAAGTGCTCAGGTGCATAATCGTTAGCAAATTTAACGGCCTGGTCAATATTGTCGACAACTAAAATAAAACCGTTCTTTTCTAATGATTTTTTTGCCCTGTTTGCAGTCTGTAAATTCAATAGCTGCTTATATATTTCAGAGACAGTTTCTATAGCAATCTTTTCTGAAGTTGTCACTAAAACACCTGCAGAATCATCACCATGTTCAGAATCTGCCAGTAAATCGGCAGCAATAAATCTTGGATTTGCAGAGTCATCAGCAATGATAAAAACTTCGGAAGGTCCGGCAGGCATATCGATATTCACCGTACCAAATACCAAAATCTTGGCAGCGGTAACATAAGTATTCCCGGGGCCAAAAATCTTGGAAACTTTTGGGATGGTTTTTGTGCCATATGCCAATGCCGCGATAGCCTGGGCACCACCGGTTTTATAAATTTCCCTAATCCCTAAAAGTTTTGCCGCTATCAGGATCGGGACCGAAACTGTTCCTTCAGGGTCCGGAGGGGTTACTACAATGATTTCCTTACATCCGGCAATTTGGGCGGGGATAGCTGTCATTAGAAGGGAGGAGGGATAAGTGGCGTTTCCCCCGGGAACATAAAGCCCTACTTTCTCGATGGGCCTGAACTCTCTCCAAACATTAATACCATTTTCAGTCAGCACTGCTTTTTCTTTTATCCTAATTTGGTTTCTACAGACTTCGGTAATATTCCTTATAGATTGTTTAAAAGCCTTAATAAGTTTTTTGTCGGCTTTCAAGAATGCCCGGTCTATTTCCGAAGAAGCAACTTTTAAAGAAGTCAAATTACTGCCAAATTTTTTCTCATAAACAAAAACAGCTTTATCACCATCTGCTTTTACATCACTGATGATTTGTTTGACAACAGGGATTACAGACTGAAAATCTGCCGGCCCCCGCAAAGCCAATTTCTTAATTCTTTGTTCTGATAAATCTTTGTATTTTAAAATCTTCATAATTGTAAAAGTTCCTAAATAATTATTTTTTCAATAGGTAGAACTATAATTCCCTGGGCTCCGGCTGCTTTTAATTTTTCGACGGTTTCCCAAAAAACTTCTTCTTTAATAACTGTTTGAATAGAGATCCAGCCTTTTTGAGCCAGAGGCGAGATAGTCGGGGATTTTAAGCCGGGGACAATTTTTTTCAGGTTAGGCAGAATCGTTTCGGGGGCATTCATCATGACATACTTATAATTTTTGGCCGATAAAACACCTTTAAATCTTAATAAAAGTTTGTCGACCAATGCTTTTCTGCCGTTACTTATTGAATTTTCATTGGCTACTAAAATTGCCTCGGAATCGTAGATTTTTTCTAAAAGCCTTAAATCATTTAAAGCCATCGTGCTGCCGCTTGAAGTTAAATCTACAACAGCCTGAGCAACACCTAAAGCCGGAGCGATTTCAACCGACCCGCTTATTTTAACAATCTCAGTCGAAATATTTTTATCCTTAAAAAACTTTTTAGCCGACTCCGGATAGGAAGTGGCGATGGTCTTGCCTTTGAGGTCCTTTAAACTGTTGATCTCGGATTCTTTGGGAACGGCGATGACTAAGGAGCAGAATCCGTATCTTAGGTTCAAAAGTTTTTTAACTTTCGGACGTTTTTCGCTTAAGATATTTTGGCCTAAAATCCCCAAATCAACAATCCCTTTTTCAACATAATCCGGTATGTCATCGTCCCGGACATATAAAATCTCCAGCGGAAAATTGCGGCATAAAGAAAAAAGTTTCTGTTTATAGCTTTCAAATTCAAGGCCGGAGGAGCGCAAAAACTCCAGCGTTTCTTCGGTTAAACGCCCTTCTTTTTGAATTGCTAATTTTAAATTTTTTCTGTCTAATGTTTTCATACGAAAAAACCTCCCGTTCCCAAAATTCCACGCAAAATGTGAAATTTAAGGAACGAGAGGTATTCGACTTTGCTCATACTCATGAGCATAAAAAAAGGACCTCCCGCGGTCCCATCCTTATTTCCTGCGATTGTTACCAATCGTAGGCTCTTAGTCCGGCTCTGTCTTTTAAGACGACAGCGGTTGTTATATTTTACGGTTTAACTTCCGTAGAGTATTTGGCTCTCAACGCTTCTCCTTCCGTAGCTTCCTAGCGGAGGAGGATTTTGGATCGTGACTCCAATACAAACGCTTTTCAATATTTAATTGTCAAGATAGACATTTTACAGAACTCGTACTAAATTGTCAAATTAAACTATAAGATGGTTGTAATTTTGGGAGTAAAGTTATAAAGTAATCTGTATTGTGAATGAAAATCTGGACAATTATTACGCAGTGATTTTGGCCGGGGGAGGGGGGACCCGGCTTTGGCCTGCCTCCCGCAAGGCTCATCCGAAACATCTTCTGAAACTACTCGGTGATAAAACACTGGTCCAGGTAACTTTTGACCGGGTTGACGGATTGGTTCCTACGGAAAATATTTATGCTATAACGAGTACGGCTCATACCAAAGAAGTTGCAGAGCAGCTCCCGAAGCTTCCGGCTAAAAATATTATCGGCGAACCAACAGCCAAAAATACCGCCATGGCTATGGGGGCGGCCGCTGCCGTAATTCACTCACGTAACCCTAAAGCTTCAATCATCTATTTGGCGGCAGACCATGTCATTAAAAACGAAGAACGCTTCAGGATGAATGCTCTGGCTGCTTTACGGGTTGCTTCTTCCGGGGATTATATTGTTGCTGTAGGTATTAAACCGGAATTTCCCCATACCGGTTTGGGCTATATAAAAATTGGAGAGGAACTGGAAGAGCTTTCGGCAGTAGCTAAAAAGGGCTTTGTCTTCAAAGGTATAGAGTTTAAAGAAAAGCCGAATCTGGTAACAGCCCAATCGTTTGTGGCCTCGGGGCAATACTTGTGGAATGCGAACCTGTATTGTTGGTCAGCCCGGTCAGCTATCAAAGCTTTTGAACAATACTCACCTGAGGTTTATCAAGCAGTGAAAGAAATTTCCGAGAAAGCCGGAAAAGAAGATCTGGACAAATTGCTGGAAAGTGTTTACGGAAAGTTAGGCAGTCCGGATTCGATAGATTATGAAGTCTCGGAAAAAGTTAAAAATCTGGTGGTTATTCCCGGAGATTTCGGCTGGAGCGATGTCGGGGACTGGAAAGTGGTTTTTGATCTGAAACAAAAAAATGTTTCCGGCGTAGCAGCCAGTGAAGGTACAGAGGTTATTAATATAGGAAGTAAAAATCTCCTGGTGGATGCAGGCAAAAAACTGGTAGCTGTAGTGGGAGTGGAGGATTTGGTAATCATTGATACCGGCGATGTACTTTTAATTGCCAAAAATGATGCAACTCAGGATGTTAAAAAAGTGGTAGAGAAATTGAAGGAAGAGAAAAAAGAAGAATATCTTTAAATATAGATATTTATGTACTGAAAACTGACTTACATCGTTTTGGAGCACCGTTTACTATCATCGAATTATGATTGCTGAAATTGTCAGAACCAATTCTGCGCCTTTCAGCAAAAAGAGTTTCATTTTGAACCCTTCGCAAATAGGCCGCAGTTGTTGACTGATTTGTGACAGGCATCGGAGAAATCGCAATAGTTCTGAGCTCGCCATTTTTAAAAACATCCAATTCTGCCAACCAACTATATCTTCCTCCTTCAACAAGACCGCCTACCTTGTACCCGTCAGGGGTGTTAATCCGAACATTTATTCCGGTATTTTTTTCAGTATGTACCAGTCCGGTAAGACCAGGGTAAGTGTTTACAGATAATGGCGCTCTGTTTTCTTGGGAAGAACAATCCATCAATCGCGCACTTCCTCCGAAGTCATTTACCCAGTTTCTTAAGATTGTTCCAGGTGTGCTAATTTCTGTTTTCAAGGCTGTGATCAATGTATTTTCTTGAGGTAAAGTAACAATTGGTTGGGGAATCAAAGTTGGTTCGGGAACAGTTGAAGGAGCTAAAATTGGTTGTTGATCTTTTGAGGTTTCAGCATTTTGAGGGCCTGCAGTTGTAGCCAAAAGAGTAACACCTGCCATGGCTAATGCGGTAGCTACAGTTATTATTAAACCTTCCCGTTCTCCAGAATGAACTCTTATTGGCCGAACCTTAGTCATAGAAGTATATATTCTATAGGTTAATTACTAAATAGTCAAATTCATTGAGTTTTAGTTGTGTTTGCTGAAGGCGAGGCGGTTTTTTGAGAGGGCTTGATGAAGCCGACCGAAGGTATGAAATAAACGAACCTGGCCCGGATTGAGCCGTCTTTTAGGCGGGTGCCCCGGGCTGTCATAAATTTCTCGGCTCTGGCGTCCTGGATTCCGGCTTCGTTATTCCCCAGAAAAAAAACAGTCTGGTTGTTGGTCAGAATAATTTGGTTTTCCCCGGACTTGTCTTTAAGGTGGATCGTTTGACCGTTAGTTTTAGTGATTTGTCCCCATACCAGAATTCCAGACTGGCTAGCAATCCGCCAGCTGGCGGACTCCAGAAAAACCAGCCTTTTGGCAGCGAGGTTATTTTTATCATCGACATCCCCCAGAGCGGCAATCTGGTCGCCCTCCTCTAAAGTCGTTACCTTAATCTTTTTGTCCGCAATACCGAGGATTTCGGTAAATTCATCATATTTAACGGTTTTGTCGCCATTTACCCCCCGGATGATAATTTGTTCGTCTTCTATTTTTACAATTGAGCCAAAAACCGCCTTATCCTGGATTTTTTTACTGATATCAT
>DATDWU010000087.1:0-2697 GCA_035289525.1 Patescibacteria group bacterium
TGAATTTTATCAAGATAGACAAAATAGCTGCAACAATTAGTGAGGCTTCTAATGTTTCTCTGAATGTAATTAAAAATGCCGGAAGCATTTTTTGATTCTATCATGGGAAACGATTAAAATTGAAGACATGGAAAATTTAATAAGATTGGATAAATTGCTTTCAGATGCCGGATATTGTTCTAAAAAGAGAGCTGCTGAATTCTTAAAGAATAATATGGTTTTAATAAATGGTATTAGAACTCATGAGCCGGGAACAAAGTTGAATGTTGGTAAAGATACGATCGGCGTTAACGGCAATGCACTAAAGGATTTAGAGGAGAAGGTATATTATCTTTTAAATAAACCGAAGGGTGTTGTTTCAACTGTTGCCGATGAACATAACCGACCGACAGTTGTTTCGCTGATTCCTGAAACAAAGCGGATATTCCCGGTAGGAAGACTCGATGAAAATACTTCGGGTTTAATTATTTTAACTAATGACGGAATTTTTTCTAACCGCCTAACTCATCCTTCATTTCACACCCCCAAAACATATGAATTAACTATCCGGGGATTTGTGCCAAAACCGGCCCTCCAAAAATTAAGAAGCGGGGTGGCTTTAAAAGATGGAAAAACATCACCGGCAAAAGCTGAAACCCTCAAAAAAGAAAAGGGCAATACGGTTTTGGAAATGACAATTAAAGAAGGCCGCAATCGCCAGATCAGAAGAATGTGCGGGAAACTAAATTTAGAATTACTGGATTTAAAAAGAGTGGTCATCGGAGATTTGAGAGATTCAAATTTAAAGGCTGGAGAATTCAGAAAATTAAGCGAAACAGAGATTAACAATTTAAAAAGGATTGATTGACAATTGTAAGGAACAAACTTATAATCAGAACAATGATAACAAAAAATTTATTGCTTCTTGACCTTCTTCTCGCTTAATTGCGGAAGGTTGAGTGTGGATAAACCCACAAACTTTCCGCCGTAGAGGCGGATTTTTTTTGATCAAAATGAACAAAAGCAAAATTTTTATATTTGATACAACTTTGAGAGACGGTGAGCAGGTGCCCGGTTGCCAGCTGAATACTGTTGAAAAAATTGAAGTAGCTCAAGCGTTGGAAGAATTAGGTGTTGATATAATCGAGGCCGGGTTTCCTATCTCCTCACCCGGCGATTTAAATTCGATAATTGAAGTTTCTAAAGTGGTAAAAAAACCGGTCATTTGTGCATTGTCCCGGGCTATAAAAATTGATATTGATGCGGCAGCCGAATCTTTAAAAAAAGCAAAGCGGGGGAGAATTCATACCTTTATTTCCAGTTCAGACGTTCATATCCAACACCAATTTAGATCAACCCGCGAAAAAATATTGGAGCAGGGTATTGAGGCAATCAAATATGCCAAAAAATTTGCCGAAGATGTAGAGTTTTCGGCAATGGACGCAGGTAGAACTGAAAATGAATTTTTAGCAAAATTTGTCGAAGCGGCGATTAAAGCCGGTGCAACCACAATTAATATCCCCGATACAACCGGTTACTGTTTATCCGATGAATTCGGCGCCAAAATTAAATATCTGTTTGATAATGTCAAAGGAATTGAAGATGTAATTATTTCGGTCCATTGCCATAACGATTTAGGTATGGCGACAGCCAACTCCATTACCGCTGTTCAAAACGGTGCCAGACAAGTTGAAGTTACTATAAACGGTGTCGGTGAGCGGGCTGGTAATACATCTTTGGAAGAAACCGTCATGATTTTAAAAACCCGGGAAGATTTAAATGCCCAAACCGGAATCAATACTAAATTAATTTACCCGACCAGCAGATTGGTATCCCGTTTAATGCGGATGCCGGTGCAGCCGAATAAAGCGATAGTCGGCAGAAACGCTTTTGCTCATTCTTCAGGAATTCATCAACATGGTGTATTAAGGAATAAATTCACTTACGAAATTATGAATCCGGAAGATATCGGATTAAACGTGACTTCCTTGCAATTAACCGCCCGGTCAGGACGGGCGGCGCTAAAACATCATTTGGAAAGATTGGGTTATCAAGTCACTGACGGGAAATTGGATGAAGTTTATAAAAAATTTGTTGAAGTGGCGGATAAGAAAAAAGATATTAGCGACGACGACTTAAGAATATTAATGGGAGATGAGGCAACCGGCTCGGGCATTAAACTGGAACTGGTTGAGGTGCTTTGTGGCACTCCGGTTAAACCGATGGCAACCGTCAAACTTTTGATTGATGGTAAGGAATTTGAAGCAGCAAGCATCGGAAACGGGCCGGTCGATGCAGCATTTAAAGCAGTTGATTCAATAGTAAAAAAACAAGTACGGTTGGATGAATTTTTAATTCAGGCCATGACTCAGGGGTCGGATGATACCGGAAAAGTCCATATTCAAGTAACTCATAAAGGAAATGTTTATTATGGGTTCGGTACGGATACGGATATAGTTGTTGCCTCAATCAGGGCATATATTGATGTTTTAAATAAAATCCCTAATAATGGAAAAGTTGAATAGAAAAAACCTATTGAACAGGTTTAATCACCAAGAAACAAGTATTCCAAGAAACAAACAAATCTCAAATTCTAATTTTCAAAACCTGAATTTATGTAGTTTTAAATATTGATTATTGGAATTTGTTTGGAAAACTTGTATCTTTAGAGCGTGAGCTCGCAAGCTTTGCTTATTACTTGTAACTTATGAAAGACAA
>DATDWU010000088.1:0-2720 GCA_035289525.1 Patescibacteria group bacterium
TTTAAATCCTTTAAAAACTTTTCAACTTTGTCCAAATAGTTTCCCGGATGTGAGTTAATTATATCCAAAATTGCGCTTCCTACAACTGCTATATCTGCAAGTCCCTCCATTTGCTGAACGTGTTCTTTTTTTGAAATACCAAACCCTAAGGCAATTGGAATATTAAAATACTTTCTAACTGTTTTTAGATAGTTAATGACTTTTGGATCAAAACCTTTCTGAGTTCCGGTTATCCCCTGGCGGGCTGTGCAGTAAACAAACCCGGTTCCAACTTCAGCATTCATTTTAATCCTTAGTTCAGTTGAAGCGGGGGATAAGACTTTAATATTTAGAAGACCATACTTTTCTAAAAATTCATTAAGATGTTCCGAGGACTCCTCTTCCAAGGGAAAATCAGGCACAATTAATCCCTTAATTCCAGCCTCTTTAGTATCATTACAAAATTTTTCAATTCCGTAAGCAAAAACGATATTAAAATATGCCATAAACAAAAGCGGAGTTTTAATTTTGCCGGAAAGTTTTTTAGCCAAAGAAAACGCGTCAGCAACTTTAGTTCCTTTTTTTAAAGAGGCCTCACAGGCTTTCATTATTGTCGGGCCATCTGCCAAAGGATCGGAGAAAGGAATTTGCAATTCAATATAATCCACCCCTATTCTATCCATTAAGAGAATTAAGTCTTCGGTTTCTTTTAAAGAGGGGTGCCCCACAACAACATGAGTCATTAGGCTAGTCTTCATTGTTATATTCCTCCAAATATTCTTTAAGGAATTTCTCAAACTTTCTGTCCTTAAACGCTTTGGCAACAATGAATAAATCTTTATCTCCGCGCCCAGAAAGATTAACAACGATGATTTTATTTTTAGGGAGAGTCGGAGCAAATTTAATAACTTCAGCAATCGCATGAGAGGATTCAAGAGCCGGAATTATCCCTTCTGTTCTTGCCAGCATTTGATATGCGGCTACCACTTCTTTATCTGTTGCACTTGTCATGGTAATTCGCTTTTCATCAAACAGGTTGGCAATTTCCGGACCCACCCCTGCATAATCCAGTCCTGCCGAAATACTGTGTGTTGGTAAAAGCTGTCCGTCACTATCCTGGATAAAATACGATTTATATCCCTGGACAACTCCGACAGTTTTCTTATCAAACCGGATAGCATTCTCCCCGATTCCTTTTCCTTTTCCTCCCGCCTCTACTCCGATCAACCTAATCCTTTCATCTTCCAAAAATTCAGCGAATATCCCGAGGGCGTTGCTCCCCCCACTAATACATGCCACAATCACATCGGGCAATTTTCCTTCGTGCTCCCGAATTTGGGCTTTAACTTCCCTGCCAACAACCGACTGGAAATATTTGGTGATCGAGGGATATGGATGCGGCCCTAAAACGGAACCCAACATGTAATAGGAATCTTCAACATTTTCAATCCAATCTTTTAAAGCGGCATTAACTGCATCTTTTAGGGTTTTATTTCCATATTGGACTGCAAGCACTTTTGCTCCCAGCTGCTCCATAGAAAAAACATTTGGTTTTTGCCTGTTGTAATCGACTTCACCCATGTAAACAATACACTTCATACCAAACTTGGCTGCAACAGTGGCCGAAGCAAGCCCATGCTGCCCGGCCCCGGTTTCGGCAATAATTCTTTTTTTACCCATGTGTTTTGCCAAAAGCACCTGTCCGACACAATGGGTAATTTTATGGGCGCCGGTAATATTTAACCCTTCATTTTTTAGGTATATTTTTGCGCCTCCTAATTTCTTAGTCAGGTTCTCAGCAAAGGTTAGGGGCGTAGGGCGGCCGCAAAAATCTTTCAAAAGAGCAGCGAACTCTTCCTGAAACTTTTTATCTTTCTTGGCTTTTTCAAAAGCTGTCTCAAGTTCATCCAAAGCCGGGATTAACATCTCCGGAACATATCTTCCGCCGTATTTTCCAAATTTTCCGTTAAGCATTTTTTGCCCTTTCCGTAAACAATCTGATTTTTTCAGTGTCCTCTATGCTATTTGTTTCAATTCCCCCGGCCACATCTACGCCATACGGATTTACATTTCTTACAATTTCTGCCACATTATTCGGAGTTAATCCCCCGGCGACAAATATTTTTTCTACTTTGGCAATCACACTTAAGTTTTTCAGACTTAACATTTTTCCTTTCCCCTGTTTTTTCCTGTCCAATAAAAAGTACTCTACCTCAAATTTGTTCATTTCCTTTAAAAGGGCGGTGATATCAAAATCTGTTTCCAGTTGAAAAACTTTAATCACTCCTCTTTTAATTTCTTTTGCAAATTTCTCATCCTCATCTCCATGAAGCTGGACAAAATCTAAATTCAAAAAATCAGCAATTTTATTTACCTCTTCAAGACTCTGGTTTTGAAAAACTCCGACTATTTTAATCTGTTTTTTTACCTGATCAATAATTTGTTTGGCAATTTGAGGGGAAATTTTTCTCCTTGAACCGGGGGCAAAATTAAAACCCAAGTATTTGGCGCCCGCGTAAATAGCGGCTCTGGCTGCGATGTCTGATCTTATGCCGCAAATTTTTACTATCACAGGGTCTTGAGGTGCCTTGCCTAAATTAATCATCTCAAATCCTCCAGGAATTTTTTCCGTTCATTAGATTTTATTAAATTAGTTCCGACTAAAATCCCTCTTGCTCCGGCATTTTTGTATTTCTCAACTTCCTCACGAGAATTAACTCCTGAGAATCCTAATTTCAAAT
>DATDWU010000089.1:0-9331 GCA_035289525.1 Patescibacteria group bacterium
GCCCTTTTTTATAAACCCGGTTCAAAAATTGTTCCGGATTTTTTCGACCACCAAACCAACGCCTGGATAGTTTTTCCGCACGAAATCAGGGAATTTGTTGAAGAAACAAGCAAGGATTGGCTGGAGAAAGGCCTGTCCCGCAAGCAAGTAGCCGAAAGGTATTTAAGATTGGGATTGCCTGAGGATCAGGTAAGTTACCTTTTAAATTTGCAATAAAGGCTCAAGTAGTGTACAATCGCTTTTGGCAGATTGGAAATTGCAAATTGCAGATGATGTCATATTGTCTTCAGTTATACAGTTTCCTAGTCTCCACAAGTAGTTATCGGTTATTAGTTCGTCGTTCGCAGTAAAACACAAGGATCATGAACTAAAGGCGTAACGCGCCATACCCGTAACTAATTTTATGCATAAAGTTATTACAAAAGAATTAGATTTAAACGGCAAAAAGGTCAAACTTGAAACAGGTAAGTTGGCTTTGCAGGCCGATGCGTCGGTAGTTGCAACCATAGGTGAAACTGTGGTTTTAGCAACAGTATCCAAACAGCCTTTAATTGAAGATAAAGGCTACTTTCCTTTATCTGTTGAATACGTCGAAAAATATTATGCAGGTGGAAGAATTACCAACCAGAAGTTTATTAAAAGAGAAACCAGGCCGTCAGAGAAAGCGGTTTTGTCGGGCCGGGCGATTGACCGTTCGATCCGCCCTCTTTTCCCCAAAGACTTAAAGTACGAGGTTCAGGTAATAATTACCGTTTTGTCCTTTGACGGAACTCATGATCCTTTAATTGCCGGATTTATCGGTGCTTCGGCTGCTTTAACAATTTCCACAGTTCCGTTTATGGGACCTATCGGTATTGCCAGAATGGGTGAGCGCGAGGGGAATCTGATTGTGAATCCGGAACTTAATGAACTTGAAGATTTAAATATGGATCTTCTGGTCGCCTCAACCAAAGAAAAAGTAGTCATGATAGAGCTTGAAGGCAAACAAATTCCCGATGATGTTGTTTTCGATTCCATTAAGACAGCCTTTGAAAAGGCCCAGCCGGTGATTGATTTTATTAATGACTTTGCCAAAGAAGCGGCCAAAGAAAAATTAGTATTTGTTCCGATTGCCGAACAAATTGAAGAACCTCTTTTAAAAGAAGCCAAAAAAGACGTCCAAAAAGCGATCGAGGATGCACTTTTTTCTGAAAATTCGACCTGGCATGAAGCCACCGGCACTATAATCAAAGCGGAAATGGCCCAAAAATACGCTGAAAGTCTAAATTCAATTCAAATTGCAGCCATCTTCGACAAAATCGCCAAAGAGCTCATGAACGACTTTGTTCTGACTAAAGGCAAAAGAGTTGACGGACGGAAAATGGAAGAAGTCCGCGAGATTTATTCCGAAATTGATGTTTTGCCGAGAACTCACGGTTCGGCTATTTTTCAAAGAGGCGGTTCTCAGGTTTTATGTATTACAACTTTGGGTCCTTTATCTAATTCACAAAACTTGGAAGGAATGGAGGGTGAATCAACAAAAAGGTTCATGCTTCACTACAACATGGGTATTAATCCTTTCTCAACAGGTGAGGTCAAAAGGATTGGCTCTCCCTCAAGACGCGATATCGGTCACGGCAACTTAGGCGAAAAATCTATCAGGCCGGTTTTACCCAAGGAAGAGGATTTTCCTTATGCAATCCGGGTAGTTTCGGAAATTTTAGGCGCCAATGCATCAACTTCGATGGCTTCGGTGGCCGGTGCAACTTTGGCTTTGCTGGATGCAGGAGTACCGGTTGAGCCGGTGGCCGGAATTGCCATGGGTCTTGTTTCAAACGATAAAAAATTCCAGGTTATCACCGATATGCAGGCGGTTGAAGATTTTTACGGTGAAATGGATTTTAAGGTGGCCGGAACCAAAAACGGTATTACCGGGATCCAGATGGACACAAAACTCAATGGTTTAACTTTTGAAATTATCGAGGAAGCTTTGCGCCAGGGTAAAGCAGCCCGTGAAGGAATTTTAGCTGAAATGGCTAAGGTCATGCCTAAAGAAATTGAGCTTTCCGAGTATGCTCCTAAGATTGAGATTACTCATATTAAACCTGAGGAAATTGGCATGTTAATCGGCCCGGGAGGCAAAAACATTAATGGAATTATTGCCAAAACCGGTGCCCAAATTGATATTGAAGATGATGGAACGGTGATGGTTTCTTCGATGGATGCGGAAGCGATCAAGAAAGCTTTGGAATCGATTGAAGGAATGTTTAAAAAAGTGGAACCCGGTGAAGAGTACGAAGGAAAAGTGGTCAGGATTGCACCTTTTGGAGCGTTTGTGGAAATTTTACCGGGTAAAGACGGATTAGTTCATGTTTCCCAGATGGCCCCGCAAAGGGTTGAAGATCCGTCAGATATAGTTTCCGAAGGTCAGACAGTTAAAGTCAGAGTGGTTGATGTGGATTCAATGGGTAAAATCGGACTGTCAATGCTTTTTGGCGATGATAGAAAACCGGAAACCGAAGGACGTCCCAGAGGCGGCGGTGGATTTGGGGGAGGTTTTGGTGGTGACAGAGGCGGCGATAGGGGCGGGTATAGACCCGGTGGTGGCGGGGGAAGAGAAGGCGGAGGCATGAGAAGAGGATTTGGCGGGGGCAGGCCCGGTGGTGACAGAGGCGGTAGAGGTGGAAGTGGCGGCAGAGACCGCGGCGGCCGCGGCGGTTTTAACAGATAAACGATTCCATATTTAAAGCTCCCCTTTTTGTTGTGTTAAAATCTCAAGAACTTCTTATGAATTTTAAATCCCGAAAATGGACGGTTTTATTTCTTTTACTATTGATATTATTATCAGCCGGCGTTTTTATTAAGTTTTCTCTGGGGTTTAAAACTTTTGACCGGGATCTGGCGGGAATTTTTTTAAATTCTTTTTCCAAGAATCCTTTTGCCGGGCAAAGCCGGCTCAATATATCGTTAACGGACTCAAAAGTTAATCTGAATTTTAACCTGACAGAAGAGGATAAACCGAAATTTCTAGCGTTTATCCGGAATTGGTTTGGAATAACTGAGGAGGTAAAAAATATCAGCTTAGGCTTAGATAAAAACCTGAAAACCTTTTTGGCGCCTAATTTACCGGCCGATTTAAACCTGAAAATTTCCGAAAAATCCCTGGAATTTACCGGCCAAAATACTCCGGGGCTTCAGAATGCTTTAATAAAGACCGATCTGGAGTTTTCAACAGGTTCAGCTAGGCTGTCTTTAAAATATTTGGATGCTTCCAGATTCCAACTGGCAATAGAAAACCCGGAGGACCTGGTTTACTATGCAACCTCTTCCGGTGTAGTTACTGCATCCGACAAGTTGGAAGGGTTATTTAAAAGTCTGCCTCGAGTCGCTACAATAGATATGAACGTTAATGGAAAAAATATTTCAGGTAGAATAATCCTGAAATGACGATAGATGGTAGCAGATAGTTTTAAAAAGTTCTATCTTCTATTCTCTATTTTCCATCGTCTAAAATAATGGATCCAGCTGCTCAAAGTTTAAATACGAATAATTCGCAACAAGCCTCAAACCAGGTTTTGGACAATCTAAAGCAAAAACTGGCCGCAGTTCAGGTGCCGCCGGATGTGGCAGAAAAGTTGCAGGATGATTTCTCCAGGGTGGAGCTGGTTTTTAAAACCGGCGACTTTACCCCGGAATTTGACAGGCAGATTAGCTACATTAATTTTGTAACAGATTTGCCCTGGAATAAAGCCGGTCAGGATATCCTGGATCTAAACCGCGCTAAGCAGGTCCTGGATAAAAACCATTATGGTTTGGAGACAATTAAAGCCAGAATACTGGAATATTTATCAATTATGATTTTAAATCACATGAAAGGACAAGTGGCCAAGCAGCCGATCCTGGCATTTGTCGGTCTGGTCGGTTCGGGTAAAACCTCTTTGGCGTTTTCAATTGCCGAAAGTTTAGGCCGGCCGCTGATCAGGATTCCTTTCGGAGGTTTGGGCTCGGCCCTACAGCTTCGCGGCGAATCGAGGGTGAAATCCGAGGCAGAGCCGGGTCTGATTATGCGGGCGCTGAAACGAGCTCAGGTAAAAAATCCGGTCATCCTTTTGGACGAGCTTGACCGTGTCACCGAATTGGCCAGGGCCGACATAATGGGAGTTTTGGTTGAACTGCTGGACCCGGAACAAAATATGGCATTTTTAGATCATTATGTTAATTTCCCTTTTGATTTGTCCCAGGTTTTATTTGTAGCAACTGCCAATAACACCGGCAATATTGCCACGGCTGTCATGGACAGGCTGGAAGTGATTGAAATGCCTTTTTACACCGATGAGCAAAAAGTAGTGATCGGCAGGGATTATATAATGCCCGAGACTTTAAAAAACGCGGCCATCGATCCGAGGTTCATCCAGATTGATCCGAAGGTTTGGGAGAATATTGTCAGGCCTTTAGGGTTTGACGGCGGTATCAGATCTTTGAAGCGCCATATTGTCAATATGGTCGGGAAAATTGCCAGGATGGTGGTAGAGGGACAGAAAGGCCCGTTTGTCATCAACGAACAAAACATACAACAGTATTTAAATACATAATTCAAAATTGATGTATTTTACTTCGTAAAAATTTTAGTTTTGCGAAGCAAAACCACGACAATTTTAAATTTTGCATTTTACATTTTAAATTTCTTATGAAGTCTTTTAAACCAAAGTTTGAATTTAGCTCAAAAAGCGGTAAAACGCTAAAAATTATCCCCCTCGGGGGAGTAGGTGACGTGACCAAAAACATGTATGCCTACGAATATGGTGATGATATTTTAATCATTGATTGCGGGGTATCTTTTCCGGATACGGAAATGAGAGGAGTAGACCTGGTTATTCCGGACATTAATTATTTACGGGATAAGAAAAGTAAAGTCAGGGCTATATTGATCACGCACGGTCATGATGACCATTACGGTGCTTTGCCTTATATCTGGCCGGAACTGAACGTGCCGATTTATTCTCAAAAGTTAACCTGTGGATTGATCGGGCGTAAATTTGAAGAACATAAGCTGGATAAACGCCAAATTAAGGAGCTTAAAATAACCGATACTTTAACATTAGGTGTCTTCAAAGTTTCGTTTTACCAGGTTTCTCATTCGGTTCCCGATTCAACCGGAATAGTTTTGGAAACTCCGGTCGGGGTAATAATCCATCAATCGGATTTCAAAATTGACTGGACACCGGTTAACGGTCAAAAAACGGATGTGGGCAGGGTCGCGGAGCTTGGTAACAAGGGCGTACTGTTGATGACAATTGATTGTTTAAGATCTGACAGGCCGGGATATACTGTATCAGAGAAAAATATTGAGCCTGAATTTGAGAAAATTGCTGAGGAAACCCAGGGAAAGTTGATAATGACTCTGATCACTTCAAATATAACCCGGATTCAGCAGGCTTTAAATGTGGCAGTTAAGACCGGACGGAAGGTTTGTTTTGTGGGCAGGTCAATGGAGAATAATTTTCAGGTAGCCCGGGATTTAGGATATGTTGAAGTTCCCCCGGGGGTAGTTATTCCCCAGGAAGAATTAAAAAGATTCGCTCCGAATAAGTTGGTGGTTATAATTTCTGGGGCTTTCGGACAACCCGGATCGGCGTTATCCCGGGCCGCAAACGGTGAGCACAAATTTGTTCAGATTCAAAAAAATGATACGGTAATTGTCAGCGCCGATCCGATGCCCTCAGCCGAAGATGCGCAAAGTGTGTTAATTGACAACTTATCCCGGTTTGGATGCCGGGTCTATTATTCTTCGGCGGATTCAAAACTGCATGTGTCGGGCCACGCAGCGGCTGAAGAAATTAAACTGATGATTAACTTAGCTAAGCCTAAATTTTTAATGCCTATTGGTGGAGGTTTTAAGCAGATAAGAGCCTTCGGCCTATTGGCCGCGGATCTGGGATATTCTGAGAATCAGGTACTTATGTTAACTGAAGTATCTCCGGTGGAGATTACCCCCGAAAGGATGAGAATCTTACCGCCGATTCCATCTCAAAATATTTATGTCGACGGACTCGGAGTGGGAGATGTCGGCAGCATAGTCCTGCGTGACAGACAGCACATGAGTGAAGAGGGTATAGTAGTGGTAGTTGTGACGATAGACTCAAAGGATGGCAAACTTTCGGGTGATCCTGACTTGATTTCCAGAGGTTTTGTCTTCGGGGACGAAGCCAATGATTTATTGGACGCCGCCAAAGAAATAGTCAAATCGCTATTTATTGACCACCATGGCGGGCATCTGGATATGCGATATGCCCGGAATGAGATTGAAAACCACCTGCAAAGATTTTTTTATGAAGAGACTAAGCGTCGTCCGTTAATTTTAACAGTGGTTGTAGAAGCTTGATTTTACCCCATAGTTGATATGATATAATTAATAACAATGCCTCGTAGAAAATCTATTTATTCACTTCCTAAACTTAAGCTCAAGCAAAAAACAATTATTACCGTGGCAACATTTGTTTCGTTTATTCTGGCCGGCGTTTCCGGTGTAGCTTTGGTTACGGATACTCCGTACTTGTTTTTCTGGAGACAATATCTAATCGAAAATGTCGGGTTTACGGCTTTTTTGGTTCCGCTGGTGTTTGCCTTATCCGGCTTGGTTTTGCAAAGAGTAAAGTGGGCTTTTGCTCAGCTGAATGTTTTGGTGGGGCTTCTGACGATGATGATAGCCTTAATGGGACTTTTAGCCGGAATTGGCGATACACCGGGTGGGATTGCCGGAGCATTTATTTGGGTGCAACTTAAAGAAGTTGTAACCGGCCTGGGCGCGGTTTTTGTGCTGATTTGTGTTTTTGCCATCGGTTTGGTTGTTTTTCTAAACACCAGCCTGGAGCAACTGTTGGCATTTTTTGGTTCAATTTTTTCCGGGGCAGCTAAGGCAGGTAAAGTGACTGCAAAAGTTGGGGGTGTTTTTAAAAGGGATGCCGAGTTTGACGCCCGAGGCGGTAGGATTAAATTATCCGGTATTGACGACAAGCTCAAAATTAATAAAGCACCCGAAAAACCAGGCAGGAGTGAACCGGTCTTAGCTGAGACACTAGTCCAAAATGTAGCCGGACAAGCTCGGGTCTGGAAATATCCGCCCTTGAATCTGCTTAATGATAAAGGCGGAGCGCCGGCTGACCGGGGAGATGTTAAGAAAAACGCCGCTATTATTGAGCGAACTCTTGATTCTTTCGGAATCCAGGCCAGAGTTGCCGAAGTTAATGGCGGTCCGGCTGTTACCCAATACGCACTTGAGTTGGCCGCCGGTACAAAAATTACCAAAATTGCCAGCCTGCAGCATGATATAGCATTGGCCCTGGCCACCCGCACCGGGACGGTTCGTATTGAAGCTCCGATTCCGGGAAAATCCCTGGTCGGTATCGAAGTGCCGAATCATACGCTTGAGGTTGTTACGTTGAAATCGGTCATTGGCTCGGATGAAATGAAAAAGCATAAATCCAAGCTGGCTGTGCCGCTGGGTAAAGATACTGCCTCTCATCCGATAATAGTCGACATTGACAGAATGCCGCACATGTTGATTGCCGGAACAACAGGTTCGGGTAAATCAATACTTATGCATAATTTGATAACTTCCCTGTTATTCAGAAATTCACCTGACGAACTCAAGTTGATATTAATTGATCCGAAGCGGGTAGAGATGACCAATTATAATAGCGTGCCCCATTTGCTTACCCCGGTAATTGTCGAATCCGAGAAAATTTTATCGGCATTGAAGTGGGCAATGGCGGAAATGGACAGGCGTTATAAATTATTCCAACAGGTTGGTGTCCGAAATATCCAGGGCTATAACGAAATGTCCGGTTTTCAGGCCCTGCCGTATATATTAATTTTCATAGATGAACTGGCGGATTTAATGATGTTTGCTCCGGTTGAAGTTGAAGATGCCATCACTCGCCTGGCCCAGCTGGCCCGGGCGACCGGAATCCATTTGGTTATTGCCACCCAAAGACCGTCGGTTGATGTCATTACCGGTCTAATGAAAGCCAATATTCCTTCCCGGATTGCCTTTAACGTTTCATCGATGATTGATTCCAGGGTTATTATTGACGGGCCGGGAGCTGAAAAATTGCTTGGCAGAGGAGATATGTTGTTTTTACCGCCGGATGCTTCAAAACCGCAAAGAATACAAGGGGTATTGGTAACTGATCCGGAGGTTTTTAATCTGGTTCAATACTTAAAGAGCCTGGGAATTGCCCCGCACTATACTGAGGAGATTACCAAAATGCCTATCGGTAAAGTCGGTAGGGGCGGCAGCAGTGGCGGGGGGAGTGAAGACCGTGACGGTTTATTTGAGGAAGCGGTCAGGACTGTTTGCCAATATGACCGGGCCTCGGCCTCCCTGTTGCAGCGCCGGCTAAAAGTCGGATATGCGCGGGCGGCTAGAATTATCGATGAACTTGAAGCTGGTGGAGTTATTGGGCCCGGGGACGGCAGTAAACCCCGGGATGTTTTAGTCCGGAATGCCGATGAGTTTTTAACCGGCGGATCTGCCGAAGCCGATACGTTGCCGCAATAGCAACTCACTTACGGTAAATATTGTCAATTCAGTTGAGATTTTGATAGTCTGGTTTTAAGCGGAATTTTTCGGGGAGTTGAAATTTAAGTCCTTCTGAGTTTTCCTTTGCAGGCAATCAATCTTTACAAGACCGTTTGGTCTGATAATTATGGAATGGTATTGGTATGTGGTTTTAAATATTTGCATTTTTTCTTTGGCGACAATCTACCAGAGAATGATTTTAAGAGATAGCCGGGATCCGGTTGTTTACTATGTGGTTAACGGGGTGATCGGTGGAGTAATACTTTTTTGTTTTGGTTTTTTCGCCGGGTTTAAAATCCCTGATTTTAGCAAGATCTCGCTTAATTTAATAATGATGACGGTGTTTTTAGGGGCGGGCAGCGTGTTGAATTTTAACGCTTTAAAGAAAACCGAGGCTTCGGAATTTACCGTTCTTTTTTCAACCAGGGCTCTTTGGTCAATAATTGCTGCGATACTGTTTTTAGGTGAAAGTTTTAATATCAAGCAGGGATTAGGAGTGGGTTTAATTATGTTCAGCGTAGTACTTGTTTCCTGGAAAAAGAAAAGTTTTAGATTAAATGAGGGCGAAATGTTGACTCTGGCTGCAGCTTTCTTTTTTGGAGTTGAATTCATTAATGACTCTTATCTATTAAGCCGTATAGATTTGTTTTTTTATATGCCGTTAATATTCTTACTGCCGGCGGTCTTTATAGGCCTGATTAATTATAAAAAAATGGCCAAAATCAAAAAAGTTCTGGACATTAAAGACACCTTAAAATTGGGATTGCTGGC
>DATDWU010000090.1:0-8214 GCA_035289525.1 Patescibacteria group bacterium
ATCCGGCAGCTTTAATCTGAAGGATTTGAATTTAACTGATGAACAAAAGGATGCGGTCAGGAAAGCGTTAGGCACAAGATCGGCAACGCAATATATTGGTGGCGGGGCTATGAAAGCCTTCCAGTCGGCTTTGAAAAAAGCAGCTTAAGCATTTAACTGGTCACTTGTTACCGGTCGATGGTTATTTTATTATTAATTTGTGGATCCGCAAATTGAAAAATTCTTAAGTGATTATGCAGCTAAGGCCTTAGCTGGCCCCGGCTTTATTGCTTTTGCTCCGAAAGAAAAAGAGGAGTTTAAGGTTAAGCTTTTAGATTATTTTTCCGATTTAATTTTCGATACGCTTCTTGCCAATTTGAATGAAGCGCAACTTAAAGAGCTTGAGGCCTTTCCGGATTTAGGAACTGAAGAAGCCCAGCAGAAAATTGCCTTATTCTCCGCTTCGATTCCGGGGTTTATTTTTATCCTTCAGGACCGGTTTGATAAGGCGGCGGAGGAAATCGGTCGAACCGGCAAGATTCCCGCGCCTCTATCGGCTCCGTCTCAATCCAGCTAATAAGAGGCAAAGCTTGCCAATTCGCTACACTCAGAGTAAAATTAATTCATATGCCCGATGAGATAGGATCTGCCGAACCTCAAAAATTATCTCCGACTCCGGACCATCACCGCGCCTTAGCTATGGAAAATCCTGTAGGAAATGCCTTAAAGCAATTGTCAGAAGAAGTGGGAGGAGAGAGTTTGGACGCTCCCTCGCCTCTTTCGCAAAGATTATCAACTCCCGGACCGGATAGATTGGCAGTTGTTCCTGAGGAAGAAATTGAAGCTGAGAGCGATGACTCTCCTGGTATTGGAAGAAGCGGAATGGAGATTAGGAGGGAGGCTGAGGGTAGGCCGCCGGGGAGGCCGGTCAGTTTATTAGATAGCGCTGATGATGACGATGATGATGAAACTCTGGCTGGGGGAGGAGCTTCCGGTCCGCCCCGGCCCCCAGCCCCGCCGTTACCCTCTGGCAGCGGAGAGCCTCCGCAGCTACCTGAAGATGCAAGGAGATGGGCTCGCCGCAGAAGAAGGGAACAAAGAGCATCTTGGTTACGCGAAGAAAGACGTGAACAAGGAGAAATTCCTCGAACTCCCTCACGATTTCAAATAGTGATGGCAAACATTAGGGTTTTGGAGCAGGGAGGGATTACAGATGAAACTCATCCTCAGCTTGCACCTTTAATTGCAGAGAGAAACAGGCTAATTAATAGGGCAAATGAGTTAGAGCTAAATCTGGAAGGAGAGAGATTGCTTTCTCAAACCAAGGATGAGTTATTCACCATCTATTACAACTCAAGAGTGGGTGTGACCCGTGCAGAAAAACTGGGAAAAGGGGATTGGTCTGGACGCGGGAAGTTACAAGAATTGTTAAATATTCAAAGGGCAATGGAAATTGCATATGGATTGGGAAACGGAGGCGGAATGGATCCAATGAGAGCTCTGCAGCTACTGGATTCTTATGGAGAGAACAGGACGCTTTTAGGGGAAGACAGGGTAGGGATTTGGTCAGGAAGAGAGGCTTTGCGGCAAGAGCTAGGCGGGGTTGTTGATTATTTTGCTTTAGAGAGTATTAAAGCGATTAGAGCGGTTGTAAAAAATCGCAATACTAACGAAGGGAGCAGGCGTGACGATATTCCTCCAAACACGGGAATAAGCGGGGCTTGGGACTATGATTGGCGGCCGGATTATAACGAAGAAGGAGAAAGCCCCATCCACTTAAGAGGTTTTGATGACGTCAGAGATCAGATAGAGCTTGAGAGAAGAAAGAGATATTTTACACCCAGTCGAGGAAATTATGAAACATGGATTGAATTCGTAGCGGATGACGTTAAAGAGGTAGAAGACTCAATACCATATATTCTGGCATTCATTAAAGGTAAATTTGTTCAAGACGATCCAAATAGCAACTTCAATACAGTAGAGGAAGAAAAGAAAAAAATTCAAAAGGCAGTGGAGCAATTTGGATTCAATTTTTTTGGAGCCGACCAAAGACATCCTAAGTATCGGGCTTTCAGGCGTTTAAAATCACGGTTAATCCATGAGGTTAGCTTGCTTGGGGCAAATGAATTTTCCAATATAGTTCATGAGGATTGGGAGCCTTATTTAAAATTTGCAGCGAATCTGGCTAGGGGTTTTGGAGATACGGAGAGCTCAGATAGCTGGCTAGATGCTGTGTACTTAGCTCAGGATGGTCTGATGCCGCTAGCGTTACACTTATATGAACAAAATGATGGAGAATTTTGGAGGTATGGAGTAAATACTGCTACAACACCAACAGACTATCAGATTAATAGAGGTTTAGCTTGGCAGGATGGCAGAAGAATGGAGTTTTTGAGCACGCTTGTTAATAGCAAGTTAAGGGATGTTCGGGATTTATTAAACCTAACTGCAGAAGGTATTCCTCAACCCGGAAAGCCAAATCACCCCGCCTTCCTAAGAATAAAGAAGAAGCTGGACGATCTGGATATAGAAGATAAAAGGCGAATTACTGCTGGTGCAGGGGTGGTTCAGGCTAGGTTAGGGGAGCACGATGAATTAGTGGGTTTAAGCCTGCAGCAAGGCGACGCGTCCGCGTTACAGAGGAAAGATAAAATTATGGTTATCCTCGATGAATTGGGGAATCCGGTTTCCCGCTGGCAGGAATATTGCCGCAAAGCCTGGGATTGGCAAAACGGACGGTACATCGGCGATCCCAGGGACTATATGCAAAGGGTATTATTTCAGCACCCTTTAGCTAGAGGATTCAGAAAAGTAGGTTATGTAGAGCTGGATAGCCAAGGGAACGTAGCTAGTACAACTACAGAGGATGAATTTGAAGCTATGTTTGAACAGATTCCGCCTCCCCGCACAGAGAGAGAAAGAAGAGCACATGCTGCCAGAGGTAGAAAGGCGATTGCAGTTAGGGATACGGCAGAAAGAATAGCCAGAGCTTTTCAGGAAGATGCTGCAGCAGGCTTGTCAAGGCATACCCTCAGTTTTGTCCAGTTAAAAGAACTAGGTTTTATACCGGGTGATGTGGAGCTGGACGGTAAAGGAAATCCGGTTTTAGATCATGAGGGAAATCCCGTAAACGGCTCTTTCCCTTGTTCTGTTTGGGTTGAAGTAAAAAATCCGGATACCGGTGATTTAGAAAGAAAGTTGGTGCCTGAGGCGATTCCTCATAATGTATTATTGAGGCATCTATTGCAACAGTCGATGGAGTACGACAAGAAAAAAGGTCGTCCGACTGAAGCGGGAGAAACAGCCCAGCAAAGAGCTGAACGGATGAAGCGAATGCGGTATAAGATTACTTACGCTCTTCAAAATGCTGTTGGTTTGGATAGGTCGATGCCTGTTTTTTCAAATTGGTATTTAGGGGCTCATGACACAATTAGGCCGGGGTGGCTGCCTTTAATTAAACAGATAGACGGTTTTAAGCAAATGCTTGAGGAAAGGGAGGCTGTACGTCGCTTTGAGTCGGATGACGAATTTGGAGGAGACGCAAAAGTGGTCCTGACCAGGTGGGTAGAGGACGAGAGAGAGGTTCAGACTGCTATGGAAATCGTCATCAGGCAGTTATATGGTTCGTATTTTAACTTTCCCGGACATGTGACCCCGGGAGGAGGCAATAAAGAAGCGAGAAATTTGTTTTTATTGGTTTACGGTCAGTCAAGAGGAACGGTTGAGCTTAATAGTTTTATTCCGGCTGCGATACTCGGGGAGACAACTTTTTTACAGGCGTTTGGGTGCTCAAGCTGGGAGGAATTTACCGGATTATTTAAAGGCGCAGACGAAGTGATGTTTCAGGAAATTGGAAGTTTATTTGTAGCTCCCAGGGATGCAGAAAATTGGGTCAAAAGAGTGCGGGAAATTATCGGTCAGCAAAAGATTTTGTTTAGCGGGGAGGGAAAAGGGGGTTCTTACGGAATGGCAAATACCGGAGGTTCTGCAGGAAATTTTCATGCCCGAGCTTTGAATAGAACAGCTAGTTATGAAAATGCACCAGACCCGCGAATGGGCCAAAGACATTTTAGAGGCAGAAAGGATAAGATACCCGTCAATCAATGGACAGCTATGAACTATCCTGAGATAGCCTATGCCAATCTGGATGAGGCGACATATGAAAGGTATATTGAGACAGCGGGTAAAGTTATAGGTCCGTTAATGACTTTGCTCGAATCTAGATTGAAACTTGAAAATGTTTACGGTCGCAGTCCCGGAACAGCAAAATTTTTGAATACTCTAACTTGGTACACTTTCAGCAACTGGATGGATAATAATTGGATTGAGTTTCGAGGTAAAATGGGTAATGCTGTAGATGTAAATTTACATGTATTTAGACGGTTTATTCATACTGTTTTGTACGAATCACGGCTGATTTTTAGCGATACTGAATGGGATCAAAGAATGTTGGGTTACACCATACCAAAAGCAGAATGGGAATTAGTACAAAAGGATCAGAAAGATTTAACTGAAGGCGAAAAAATAAAACTCAAAGAAATGAGACAGAGAGGATTGACTAAAAAAATTAGATACGGAAAAAGTCCTAATGGGAATGCTCTAGAGTATCAAGAAGATCCTAAAAAAATTGATGGCACTTTAGTATTTGGGAGAGAAGTAGAGGGGTATACGGTAGAAGGTATATTAGATGCTTTTCCGCCGGATCTTAGAAACAAAATAATTAACGATAATAATGATCTAAAATTATTACCTTTTGGATTGGATTCAGATTTTCCTGAGAACTTGGGAATTATTCAAGAAATGGCTGCTCGAGGGGAGCACCGTGGGATGCGTAAGCTCTACGAGCAACTTCTTAAGCCGCAAAGTGTTGCGGAAAGGCAAATCAAGAGAAGGAAGAATACACTTTGGCCCACTGAGCCCTGATATTAATTATCTAACTCCTTCATCAGCACCTGGAGTTTCAGCAACTTGAGCACCTCTCTTCCTATTAAACAAAGGATTTTTAAAGTGTTTAAGTCCAACTTGAGATATTCCTTGGAAGTATTCACCTGTTTTTTGATCATATTGTAATGCACTTTGCCCAAAGATAGCTCTTTTACCGGCGGTAATATCTGCAGATGCGGCAGCTGTGCTCTGATTATAATAACCTTGCCCGCCTCTGATATCACCTGTTATTGCAGCGCCAATCATCGCTCCTGCCTGACCTCCTCTTCCAACAGCACGGCAAATTAAATCAGGAATAGTCGGAGAGGCTACCAGGGCACCAAAAGCCAGTAAAATGTTAATGGATTGGAGGTTTAGGTTTCCAAGTAGGGGAAAAGTACTGGTCCCAACTACAGGAAAAGATCCGGCTGATGCAAAGGGAGACTGAACATTTGGTAACAGGAAAGCCACAAAATAAAAAACTGCTATGATCGCCGGGAAAGCTAAAATATTACAAAGCATATTAAAAAACCAATTAGTAACCAAGCCTTGCCTGCCAGGCAAAGATGCTGCCAGGAAATAAAAAGGCGCAGTTATAGTCAAAAAAATGATACTTAAAAGATTAGTGATTAATTTAAGAAGTAGCTTAATCATTGAAAAGACTAATACAAAAACCGCAACCCAGTGGATAACAAGCCCAAAAGAATTTTCTGGTGCAAGGCCTCCGTATAAGCCAGAACCAAGATTTCTAAGTAAATCAATATAAAGTCCTACCGGCTGTCCTTTTACTGTATAGTTTTGGAGAGCCCCCGAGACAGGAGACGTTATCTGAGACACAACAAAGCCTGAAAAGAGGCGTACTGCCCACCATGCTGAATCGTTTAGATTAGGTATTACAGAATTAAGTAAATTTTGCGCTTCCCCCCAGCTGATTATTCCAGAATATCTACTATAAATTGTTAATACATTTTCTTCGGTGCCAATTTGGCCCGTTGCAGGGTTAACAAGTGCAATTGTTGAAGACGGAGACCCTGAGTTCCGAGCAAGGGAGAAATAGTAGCCAACTACATTCGTGCCGACGAAGGCAATATCAGAGATCAAAGATGCTAAGAAGTAGCTAAAGGTGATCATGACTAGGCCTATTACTAGGCCGGGGAGGGCTAGCTGAACCGAAACTACTGTTTGGGGGTTTAACTTCTGGCGGAACATAACCATAAGGCCGACTATAATAAATATTACGATCATTGCCAGGTAAGAAATATTCCGGCTGACCTCCCATAGTTTAAAAATTGGCGCCAGGACCCCTGAACCGGATCCTCCAACCTGAGCATGGGCAGATTTAATCCCAATTTGGTCTCCTAAATTAGCAAAAAATTCTGAACTTCTGATAGGTGGGGTAGAAATTACTTCTCCAATCATTGATAAAGTAACACCTAAGACTCCGTTACTGGTATTAACATTGCTTAAATAAGGGGCTGAGCGGATCATTCCCTGAGCATCTTTGTACATTCTATATTCCAGACAAGGGGATATGGGCGACTGCCCGATCAGAATACAAGAGATAGCATGGCCAAAGTTATAAATAGCCATAGTGGCATAGTTAGGGGAGGAAGGGAGAAGTTGGGAAGTTGATAGTTGATAGTTGATAGTTGATAGATTGGTTCGTTGTTCATAGTTCGTAGCAGCGGCAGGGGCAGCTGTAGTTTGGGCGAAGGAGGGTTTTGATAAAAGAAAAAATGAAAAAGTAAAAAGTAAAAAAGACAGACCCAAAGTGATGAGTTTTAATCTATGAACTATAAACCATGAACTAATAACCATCCCGGCAGCCATTACCTTAAAGATTAGTACAAATGAGAATAAGATTCAATATGAGAACGTGAGAATTGCTACGTTGTTAAATTATTACATTGCTAAATATATCAGGAGATTAGTTCTTGGTATAAAGTTGATCAGGTGTGCCTATTTACCCTAGCAAAGGTAAGTAGTCTGTAGATCTATTTGCAGGTTCGAGATGACGGGGCTTTTAGCTACGAACGATAAACGCTTAAAGAATGACTCTACATACAATACGGCGGGAAACCTAGGCAGTAAGAGGTGACATCAGCTCCTGTAACGACAAGGATCAGCTTCACAACAAGCCAGGCTAAAACCATAAAGAAAAGTCCCATAAAAGCCCAAGTGACCGATTGCCAGGCATGGGCTAAAGCTTTCGGGTCGCCGCCTGAGGTGATAAAAAACTTCAAAGCGCTCCAGACCAGCCAGACTGTCAAAGCCATAAATGCGATAGTCACAGAAATATTGATAAGACGGGTCATCAGCTGCTGAACCTGGATAATGCCTGAAGCGGGGCATGAATAAGTTCCGTCCGGTCCGAGTTTGTCACATGGTGCTTGGGGCGCTTGAGCAAAAACAGGGCTTGGGGGCAAGTTAATAGTTAATAGGAGGAAGGAGATAGTTAGGATAGCGAACAAGGAAGAACGAATAAGCGGAGCTTGCCAATGGGTAACGAAGAACGACTTCACCATAAACTAACGATAAATGATTGAGAAAGTAGTTGCAAGGGAATTATTTATTTCTTCAACAGAGGGTAAAGTCCCTCATGGGTTGTTAGGGAAAGAAGTTGACGGTCCGCCCAAAGTCGGGACTTTAGGCAAATTGATAATGTTAACTCCGAGGATCTGGCCGAATAAGACGGTAATAAAGAAGGCCAAAGCTAAAATAGCCAGGCCGATTAAAGCATTAACGATTGTACCGCGGGCTTTTCCGATAGCGTCTTTGTCTCCGCCGGAAGTAATCCATTTAAAAGCACCGATAACCAGATAAATTAACACTGCTAAAGCTGCGGCAATAAAAACAATCTGTAGAGCATTAGCAATTAGGCTGCCGATTGAGCTGGTTGCCGGATCGACACCGGGTATAACATTATCCGGTATTTTGGTATCACGGACATCGGCAAAAACAGTAACCGCAGTTAAAAGATAGCCGGCTGATGCAAATAGAGCAGTGACTTTTTTCATGTAAAGTTATCGTATTACTCTTTATTAACGTCTGTCAAGGGGTTATTGCGGCGGGGGCTTGAAGGGAAACGGGCTGCTGGTCAAGTTTAGGCAAAGGCGGGGCAGTCGGGCTTAAAGGATTGTAACCCACAATCTGGCCGGCTAAACTGACGATAAAAGCGGACAGAGCCAAAAGCGCCAGGCCGATTAAAGCATTGGTAATTTTCTTTCTGGCCCCGGCGATTTTTTCTTTATCGCCGCCGGAAGTAATCCAGTCAAAGGCACCCCAGACTATAAAAACCAGGACCGCCAACCC
>DATDWU010000091.1:0-6715 GCA_035289525.1 Patescibacteria group bacterium
AGGAGCGCCTATTTAATGCTTTTCGCCGCTCTTTTTTTATTGCTTGTTTTTAAAAGAAAACTATTGCTAATTCCGCTATTTTTAATCCCGCTAATTTTATACTTAATTTTCCCACCGTTTTCTGAAAGAATTAACGGGATAATAAATCCGGATAAGTCTGCTTCCGAAAGAATTTCGTCCTGGGAGAAAGGGCTGACTATTTTTCAACAGAACCCGTTATTTGGGGTCGGATTTAATAATATCAGGGATGCTGCAGAACAACTGAATTTAAATAAAACCTATTCCCCTGACGGTGGCAATTCCGGTGCCGGAGTTGATTCCAGTTTAATATTCGTGATGGCCACAACCGGAATAGCCGGCACAGCTGTCTTTTTTCTTTTCTTATTTAAAATTTTGTTTGGTTCTCTTAGTAGAATACTCCGGAAAAACTACCGTTATTCCCTGCCTTTTTTTGCCGTTTCCTCAGGGCTAATCTTAAACAGCTTTTTTATCAACAGTTTGTTTTTTCCGGCAATAATGGTTATCTGGTTTTCGGCTTTGGGCGTTTTTTACGGACTTGGTGAGGGAGAGGGCGAGGGATCCTGAGGAGTGTACTTAACCCGCCTTTCTAACTTATTAGTTGTCCCGAAATTAGTTGAAGAAACTATAGTTATAACGTTATCACCGTCATTAATGTTGATCTGAGTTTGAAAATTTCCTTCGGAGTTAACGATCACAGTTGAGCCGTTTACTGTAACGGAATTATTCGGATCGGTTTTTCCGGAAACCTTAACTTTTTTGTCACCGCCTTTTATTTCGGCTCCGTCTGCGGGTTCGCTAACCTCAAGTGTCGGTTTCTCGTTACTGTAATAAAGCTTAATTGTTTTGGAAGGCAAACTTTTTTTGTCTTTGTCATTAATTGTCAGGGCGTGGATGTTATTGTTGCCCAGGTTTAAGGATATTTGGTCTGTGGTAAATTTACCCTCTGAATCGGTAGTGGTTTGGGATTTTAATTCATCATCAAGATAAATCTCGACCCTGCTTAATGGCGTGGCGTAACCGTTAATCGCCAGGGAAGCACTGTTTGTGGCTTCAAAAGGAACATATAAAACAGGCGGGGCGATCGCTTCATCAATTTTTACTTCTTCGACAGGCTTAACCGATTTGTATTTATTCAGAAAGCTTAAATTGCCGACCAGAAATGGCAATCCCCAATTAAAGAAAACATAAATTAGAACAACTACAATAACCAGATTAAGTATCAGTTTTTTCTTGGCTTTTGATTCCGAATGCCGGAGGGAGCGGGGCTTAAAAGTGGATCTGTAACTCGGCCTTCTCATAGGAAGTTATTATATACAATTTTATGTACTAAAATAAAAGTGAATTTTAAGCTGGGGGTTCGGTAAGGATTTCCAGTCTGCGCACAGCCCTACCTCTAAGAATAATCATTAAATGATCTCCTCTTAGCCGCATTAACTGAGCAACTCTAGCGTCTGCCTTTGCTGCTTCAGGATGATCGACATCCTCACGTCCGATTGTTAAGGACAAAGCTAGAAATCGCTCATTAAGTATTTCCCGGCGTCTAAACCTCTCCAGAGTTTCAGCATTACCTCTGCCTGAAGCTACTTGCCTGGCGCAATAAACCTCATCACTTAATGCAAGATAAGCCCAATGAAGAGCTCTTTTTATCAGTCTAGTCGGTCGTATTTCTGGAAACATAAAGACGAGTATTATATCAAAAAACCCTCAATAAATCCACTATAGGATACTCTGAATTAGAAGTAATTTTAATGATTTGAGCCGGAGATGGGATTTGAACCCATGACTTACTCTTTACCTGCCCGCCAAAAGTGAGCCGTCTATCGGATTTGAACCGATGGCCTACTGTTTACGATACAGCCGCTCTACCACTGAGCTAAGACGGCACGAAGGCGGGCGAAAGAGTTGCTCTTCCTGGGTAACCCAGGTTATTATATTTCACCTGCGGTGATAAGCGAAGCTTGCGAGCTACGCTCTTAAATAGTAGCTTACCTGTTTAAATGTCGTTTATACATTTGAACCCCCTGAGTTACACCGGCATTTTATAGGTTAATTATACTATGAAATCTAAATGATATAATAACGCCGTTGCGGTGGTAGTTCAGTGGTAAGCCAGCTTCGCTGTCTTGCGAGCTTCGCTCTTAAGCAAGCTTGCCCCTGATCTACTGAAATAAGATATTTAAGCGGTGGTAGTTCAGTGGTAGAATGTCTCCTTCCCAAGGAGAAGGTCGAGGGTTCAAGTCCCTTCCACCGCTCAGTTACTAAGTATAATCATAGTTAATATGGATGAATTTAAACTAACAAAAGAGCAAAAAGAAATCCTTTTGAAAAGGCTTATCCATCTCAGTAAGACTGCTTGTCAGAGCTGTGGGAATAAAGAGTGGATCGCTTCGGAAAATATCTTTGAAATGAGAGAGTTTAAAGGTGGAAACTTGGTTATTGGGGGTCAATCGGCTATTTTACCAGTAGTTCCTGTTACCTGTAAGTATTGTGGCCAGATTATATTCTTTAATGCACTAAGTTTAGGTATATTAAATCCCAAAAAAGAAAATGAAAAATAATGAAGATAAAATAAGCTTTTCTCAGGAGATGCAGCTAAATGTTAGAAAAAAGAGGAGTGCTTTTCCTGTAGAGCAGACCGATTGGAGTCGTTTAAAAAGGATGATTATGAATCATGCCCCCTCTTTTAACATCTGGGCTAGTGCTAGTTCGGCAGGTTTTTCGGCCTCACTCGCGATTTATCTAACTTGGCTTACTGTTGTGGATGAAGTTTCTTATCCTTACAAAAACCATTTATTAACATTTGTTTTTGTAACAGCCACAATTGGCATCATGGCTGCAATTATTGCCTGGAATAAGAAAAAAGATGAAACATTTTCCAAAAATCAAATTTTACAAGAAATGGACATAATGCAAGTGTCTACAGGTGAAGGTGAAGAGATAGAAGAATTAGTGGTATCTGAAACAGGAACTAACAAATTTAAGATAACTAGAGCATCATATGGTGTGGATGGAAAAGATATTGATGTTGCTCAAATACTTAACAGCTCAATAAAGGATGGGAAGTTAGATATTAAAGCTAGTAATGCCATAGCAGGTGACCCCTTACCTGGAAAAGTAAAATTTTTGGAAGTCGAATACAAAAATGAAGGTAAAGTGTTTTCTAAAAAATATAAAGAGAATGACGTAGTTACTTTACCTTAATAGGTTCTTACAATACTGGTTACGACCGTTATTTAACTAGTTTATTTTCTATTAAAAAATCAGCGATTTTTTTGGAGATAAACAACACACCACTTGGGCTTGGGTGGATGTTGTCGTCATCGCGCACGAGGTAGCTTTTGACCTGGCCTGCAGAGTCTAAAGAGGCGCTAAAAACGTCTATTCCCGGTATTCCGTAGAACTTAGCCTGGGAGAGATGGTTTTGGATATATCTGTTCCTCTCTTCTGCCCATTGCTGTCTTTGCTCAAGGGTCAACTCCGGTTTTTCCTTTTTAGCATAAGTATTTTTGTCGGTACCGATTGTGGAGAGAAAAATCAGTTTTTGCTTGCCTGATTCGGTTGAAACCAGACTGAAAATATCATCCAAAGTTTCTGTTTGTTTTTTTATTCCTTCTTCAAGCGGATATTCGGATAAAGGGTTGTGGCCGAAGGATTCGATGATAAGAAAGTCAAAATCGATATCTAAAATCGGCCGGAAATCCCGGTCGGCATGGTGGGTGGTTTGGGTTAAGCGTTCCTTTGCCGACATGATATTGGTCGAGCCGTAGCCGTAATTTAGGACCTCAAAGGTCTTATCGGGGAAATATTGATTTAAATAGCCGCGGAGTTCATCAGCGTTACCGAGAGTTTCAGTCATCGAATCGCCAAGCAAAACGATTGTGTAATCCTGGGGATATTTGATCTTGCCCTCACTTGAGGCAGAGATTCCCTGGACGTTTTCTAATCTTTTATAAGGTGGGGGAACTTTTAGGGCCTGTTTTTCTAAAAATGCCGGCAAATAAAGCGAGCCCAGATAAATAATTATCGCAACAGACAAAATTAAGGCAAGAACCTTTGGCAGCAGGTGTTTCATTAAATCGGAGATTAATTCCTCGGGATTTTCAGGACAGTTCCGACCTCAATTACATTCGGGTTGGAAATATTATTAGCCTGGGCAATTTTGTTGTACTGCATCAAATCTCCGTAAGCCCTGGCCGAAATGGTCGATAACCAGTCACCTTTGACTACGGTGTATGTGTCTCCTGAAATTGCCGCTCCCCAGCTAGGTTGAGTCATCGTTGCGCCCTTTTCTCCGGCCGGTGCGGCCACGGGTGTAGCGCTTGGTTCAGGGGTTGCCGAGGCCGAAGGAGTTTCACTCGGTTGCGAGGAGGGCGAAGATTCAACTGATGCCTCGGGTGAGGCGGAAGTAAGTTCGGCAGTTTCAATCTTCGGGATAGTTAATTCCTGGCCGGCCGAGATTGAGTCCGAAGTTAATTTATTTTCCTTGATGATTTCGGTGTATTTGCTGCCGTCATCATAATATTTTTGAGCGATCAGGAATAAAGTATCACCTTCTTTAACCGTATATTTGCCCGGCAGGCCTTCTTTAGTTACGTCACCCTGCTCATCCGTTGTTTGTTGGGAAGGACCGAGGTCTCCGGTTTCGTCCGAAGGTTTATTGAAATAATTAAAAATTAAAACTCCCAAAACGATAACTATAAGCGCCCCCAGGATTAAATTCAGGTATGATTGATTTTTCTCGAGGTCGGTCTGGATTTTATCCAGGAAACTGCCTGATTTTTCGGAGCCTCTGTCGACTGTTACTTTGCTTTCGGAAGTCCGGGAGGAAGATCCTTTTGCTGCGTTGGTTTTTTTGGTTCTTGGTGACACTATAAAAATTTCCTTTTCTTAAAAATGTTAATTAAAAAAATACTACAGGCAGCTGACTAACTTTTTACACTACCGGTTAAGGCTTGTCAATTACATCAAACTATATCAAATATGTTTTTAGCCTTGAAAGTTGTATCCCGGAGCTATCTAATTGTTTGAATATAGTATATGATTAACGGGAAAAGTAATTTAATTGCTTTTTTCAAACAAGTAACAACTACTGACCTCTTAAAAAATTCTAGCTAATACATCAGTATTATCTATCACCTTTTTAAAGTTTTTTCCATAACACAGAAAAAAAGGAAATGTTCGAACTTGATAAACGAAAGGTGGTGAATAATTCATATGACAAAAATGTTTGTAGGCGGATTAGCCTACTCAATCAACAACCAGGTATTGGAAGATTTGTTTAAAAAATTCGGCACCGTAACATCAGCTCAGGTAATTTCAGACAGATACACTAATCAAAGCAAAGGTTTCGGGTTTGTGGAAATGGCAGATGACGCGGAAGCTCAAAAAGCCATAGCAGAGTTAAACGGCAGTTCTTTAGAAGGACGGACAATTAATGTGTCTGTAGCCAGACCGAAAGAAGATAACAATAGGGGAGATTCCAGAAATAACAGGGATAATAATTCATCAGGCAGGGACTTTTTTTACAAAGGGAAGAGATAATCAAAGAGAGAAGAGAGAAGAGAGAAGAGAGAAGAGAAAAATTCCCACCTCAGGTGGGAGTTTTTTTGAACTATTTGAGGCTACTGTAGCTAAAATACACAAAACCAAATTGAATAATGTTTTAGTTATTGTTAAAATACGCCTGGTAAGTTCAATTTGAGGCCGTAGCTCAATGGTTAGAGCGCTTCCCTGTCACGGAAGAGGTTGCGGGTTCGAGTCCCGTCGGTCTCGCATTCAAGAAAAATCCTCCACCCGGGGGATTTTTTTGAATTGAGGTCAGCAAGGGAATCGACTAAATTTTTGATTTGGTTCGCTAATCCTGAGCTTGTCGAAGGATTGCGTGCGTTGTCCAGTCGGTCTCGCAATTAATCTTATAGTTTATTTTTAATTCTTTTGGGTGTATAATTTCCTTATGCCTGTTCAAGAAAGAAACTGTGGAAGTTGTATTTCATTTATTACCGAAGGAGTTCGCTCACTAGTGCCTCGGCCTGAAGGTCAACAGGCGGGCAAATGCACTCGCTGGGGAATAACAACTTTTCAAAACTGGAATTATGAAACTGCACTCAGGAACAACGATAGAGAGCAAGTTATTTATTTGATGTGGCAAAATAACCAAACATGTTATGAACCAAACCCAAATATCCAAACAAACCCTCCTAAAACGCAAACTCCTCAACTACATCCTTACTCAAGTAGACCTTATTCCGGAGAAAGATTAGAAGATTTTCTTGACAGAACTGGTGGGACTTTAAGTGAAATTTTGGAAAGACGCAGAAGGGGACTGCTTTAAGAAAACTTCATTCCTAAGTTTCGACAAGTTTTATATTGATAAACCAAACTTTGATAAAGTTGTTCCAGATTTGCAGCTTCAAGCTCGCAAATTAGGAAAACACCCGCTTCATGCGGGTTTTTTCGAATTTTGGGATCAGCAAGGGATCGAACTAAATTTTTAATTTGGTTCGGCCTTTTGCATAGCAAAAGGGAAGGTTAGTGAGCGAAGCGAACGATCTTAGTCCCGTCGGTCTCGCTTTAAAATTGGTTTGCTAATTCTTGAATGTCTGCCAGGTAACGAGCTGTTCCCGTATCAGAGTGGCTATAGCCATACCCCTCACGCCTATCAATCCATCTATTCTGATAAATGCGCGCTAATATA
>DATDWU010000092.1:0-4610 GCA_035289525.1 Patescibacteria group bacterium
CGGCTGTCTGGGCAATCTGATCTGTCCAATATCGGCGGACCACCGGATCCTGGACAAACGGCAACAGTTCTTTGACAAATTCGGGATCGGTTAAAACACGGACAACTTCAAGAAATGTGTTGCCGGGTTTACTCATACAGGTCAGCATGGCATTCCTGACATTATGCTCAAACCGGGGTCCGATAATACCGGTTTTGTGGGGATCATAAAGCTTATACATCAGTCCGATAATTGAGGCTACAACGAAATGTTTTTGCTCCTCGGAGGAAGCTTCCAGCATGTTTAGACCAAACGGCCGGTCCGAATCGGAAGGGTCAAAATAAATCACATCTTGGGCGCGATTTGGAGGAATACGCTCAAGCATTTCTTCCGCCGCATCGCCGTGAGGATCAATAAAGCAAAGTCCGCGTCCGGCATAAATATCCTGAATCATCATTGATTTCAAAAGTTCGGTCTTCCCGACACCGGTCCTTCCGATGATATACATATGTCTTTGCCTGTCAAAATCCGAAATAAACACCGGTCTTTCCTGTCCCCTGAACTTGGATTTGCCGATGTATAAGCCCTTGGTCGGGATCTTTTCCGGGGGAGGCGCGGACTTAGCCGGCAGCCACTGGATATGGGGAGTCTCTACCTGTTTATTCGGCAAATGGAAGAGCGAGGCCATTTCGTCAGCAGTTAAAACCGGCAACCTGTCAAAACGGGGCAAATAACGGTAGACAAAATCCCTGATAAAACCTTTTTGTGAGGGAATTTTGGCGCCGGTAAAACCATTATACTGGCCGTTAAATTGTTCAAAGGCCGCTTTAATATTTCCGAGATGGGCTTTGGCTGCTTCCTCTGAAGTTGAGGATGTAACTATTCTGACCACAGTCGAAAATCCAGATTTACCGATTTTCCCCTCTACTGCTTCCAGTTGTTTTTGATCCGGCGGAGCTTTTGGCTTATCGCCATCTCCGGGATCGCGCTCTTTTTTCAGGAACTTTTTACCGGCAGTCTTAAACTTATCATCAGCCGGTGCTAAAAGAATCTGAATAACCGCTCCCTCCCCGGGTTGCATTTTTCCCAGTGCCGAGGTGACCCCTGAGAGCGGATCGGTCGGCAATTCTTTATATGTTTTTATCGGAAAATAGTCCGAGGATTTTAGCTTGTAAGCTGTGTAAGCCACTTTGCCGGTTTCAGAAAAAATATTATATTCCGGCACCTCTTTGACTGAGGCGTCTGGGTAAGCCCCGTTAATTTGTTTTTCAACCAAATCCTGATATTTTTTATGACAGGCAATAAAAAAACGGATCGATTCCGGCAAGGCGACTATTTCAAACGCGATATGTGGCTGGGGCTTTAGATCCTTGAATAAACCTAAAAACCCGCCTGCTCCGACTTTAATCGAATAGAGTGCCGAAATAAATTGCTCGGCCGCATCAATTTTTACTTCATTAGCCTTGGGTACCGTTATTTGTAAAAGAATAAAACCTAATGAATATTTTTCCCGCTCACGGTATTTATAAAGATTCTTAAAATACGGGTAGAAATAAATAAGAAAGCCGATAAATGCAACGGCAACAAAAAGGGCAACAACAGTCAAAATCAAGATTAATAACATGTCAGGGCCTTGCGCGGCAGTCTGGGTTACTTCCATATGTTTGAGTTAACATTCTATCATCAAGTCACTCGTCATGCAGCCAGTCGACGAATTTTTTAACCGGGCCTCGCGGCTGTTTATCGGGATTATTGTCAAATGCCATTTTTTTATTTTCTTTCTCTGTCTTATGTTTCGAAAATCTCTGAGCCTCATCAATCACATGTGTCCTTCCGGTCACGATTTGATCTGCATAATCCAGGTGTTCAGACAGTGCTTTAAGCGGAGAGAAGGCTGTTTCCGGTGTTGAATTAAAACTTCCGGGTACGCTGTTCTCGGTATTAGTCTGCGTTTGATCGATTATATTTTTAGGACGCTCATCCGGAACATGAACCGGCTTGACCGACTGGTAGTCAATTTGAACACCGGCATTCTGTAAATTAGAAGCAACATTATGCTGCATATTTCTTAATTGGTCATCCGTATAAGTGATTGTGGAATTATTTTGTTGCGGGGCAGAGGCAGTAGGCATACAAATATTATAGCGCAATCAGGGATATATCACCTTACCGACGATCCTCTTTTTTTCTACCCACCCGAAGTCTTTACTGTCATCCTTATTATCACCCTGAACCAGAAATTTATCTCCTGCCACTTCTTTAATCCTCTTTACTATAAAATTTGAGAGGTCTTTTTTTGCAAGGCTAAAAGCAATAATATCTCCGACTTTGGGCTTAAAAAACAAATACGGCAAACTACTGACTAAAATTTCCTGTCCTGCTATTATTAAAGGCTCCATACTGTGACCGATTACCCTAAATTTTTGAAGAAAAACCATTTAAGAAGCTTGTTTTGATTTGGCAAAAATATCCGCAATTTCATCAACTGATTTGACTAATTCCTCCGCTGCGGACGCATCAACCGATTGTTTATTTTTCGAACACAGTTTTGCCGCCTTCCAGAATTTATCATGCAAATCAGGAAATTTTTCCAAATGTTCAGCTCTAAAATAATCTGTCCAGAGAATCAGCAATTCCTCTTTGCATTTTTGGGCATGAGCTTCTTTAGTCATAATCGCTCTGACCCGATTATTTAAATCATCCACGGAATATTCACCTAATTTTTGGACCATTTTTAAAACAGTTGCCGCGGCCGTTTGTGCAGCTTTTGGGTCGTAAATCCCGCAGGGAATATCACAATGGGCATAAATTATTGAAGTAGGTAAAATCTTAGCTAGATACTTTAAAAGCTTCATAACAAAATACTAAACCTATGCTTTAAGGTTTTCAAGATAATGTTCGGCTTCAAGCGTGGCTTTTGTACCGGAACCTGCAGCTGTCACGGCCTGACGGTATTTAAAATCGGATACATCGCCGGCAACAAACACCCCGGGAACGGAACTGAACACTTCATCAGTTACTTTAATATAGCCCTTTTCGTCAAGCTGAATTTGGCCTTTGAGAAAATCAGTTGATGGTTTATGGCCGATAGCTACAAAAACCGCATCAATGGGCATTTCCTTAACTTCATTTGTTTTGACATTTCTTAACTTAACTCCTGTTACTTTATCTTCACCCAAAACTTCTTCCAGAACACTGTCAAAAATAACTTCAACATTAGCTTTGGTAGTCACCAGATCAATCAAGGCTTTTTGAGCCCGGAATTGATCGCGTCTGTGGACGACATATAATTTTGCCGCCACTTTCGAAAGATGTTGAGCTTCCCGCATAGCCGTATCCCCGCCACCAACTACGATGATATTTTTGCCCCTAAAGAAAAAACCGTCACAAACCGCGCAGGCCGAAACACCCCGGCCACGCAATCTGGTCTCGGATTCCAAACCAAGCCAGGATGCTTGAGCGCCGGTGGCTATAATTACACTTTCAGCTTTTAACTCTTTGCTTTCGGTTTTTACGGTGAAAGGTTTTTGGGTAAAATTAACCGACAACACATCCTCATCAAGAAACCTGACTGCAAACCTTTCGGCCTGCTTGCGCATCTTCATCATCAGATCCGGACCTTGAATCCCTTCTTCAAACCCGGGAAAATCATCAACATCAGTTGTGAGCATTAATTGACCACCGGCTGCCCTCCCTGAAATCACCGTCGGTTCTAATCCTCCCCGTGCTGCATATATTGCCGCGGCTAAACCCGCCGGGCCGGAACCGATGATGATAAGTTTCTCGACAGAGTTTTCCATGAAGAACAGATTAACATAACCTACACTTAGATTCAAAATTGAGGAAGCGATATAGTTATAAAGCTATATAGCAAAAGACTTTGTAGCTTGATAGCTGAATAGCCAAAAACTATTTTATCTTCGCACTTGGGCTGGCTGATTTTGTAATGCCTGGTTTCGTATTGCCTGATTTAGTCGCTTCTTTGCCTTTTGGGCTGGCGGAAGCCGAAGCGGAAGCACTAGGACTTGGCGCAATTGACGGTGCTGCTGACGGAGCCACAACCACTTCGGGTGAAGGGGTCGGTTCCGGTTGTTGGGTAACCTTATCTCTTAACCAAACCAGATATGTGCCTAACAAAATAATAATTAAAATTATGACTACAATGGTAATATTGCGGCTCATTGGAAAAATCCCCTCCTTCTGACAGTTTGCCGCTAGTATACCAGTCACCGCTCATTTTGCAAACTTTTGTGTTTTAAAATGAGCTCAGGCAGGGCCGGGAACTTGCAGCATATTCATCAGCAAATGGTATTTAGTGCTGTTTTGCCCCTTTGACAAGCACAAAAAATCACGTAAGATGTTTCCGTATAATGAAGAGAGGGGACGAAAAATTCCGGTTAGATTTTAGTTCTTATCTTGTCCTGCTTGAGCTGGCTGTCTTAAATCCCGAGCAATACGCTTCAAGTCTGAAAACTCTGAGCTTAAACCAAAGCCTAGTTTTTTTTTGGATTAACGCCTCTTTCTGGTTAATCCTATCTTCCGTCATCAGAACTTTTCTAATTGGAAAAAGTTATTTGTTTTTCGGAATTGCTTCCGAGATTTTTATTCTACTAATGCCGTTTTTTATCGCC
>DATDWU010000093.1:0-6354 GCA_035289525.1 Patescibacteria group bacterium
AAGCAGCAAAACTTTTATTTCCTGGAAAAAGGCGATAGGATTCTGCAAATAGATAAAAAACCCGACCCTTCGATGTTCGAAAAGGAATTTAAAGAGATCATTAAATCCATAAGATTTAATTAAGGTTTTCCTTAAATAGGCATAGCTTTCTAAATTTCCATATTGTTTAATCTGCTACAATCTGTTATAATCTGCTATAGGTAAATTACCACATTAATAATGATTAAAAACCGTAAATTTGAGAAGAGAATAGTCCAACTTCCTCCTGAAATATTTTTAAAGATTGCCCGTATTGATGAGCTAAAAGGTCGGTGGACCGGCGGAGCTAATTTAAGTCCGCATCTTCTGGGCAGGTTAAAAAGGTCTGTTCTAATTACTTCAACCGGTGCTTCTACCAGAATTGAGGGAGCAAAACTATCTGATGAAGACGTTGATAAATTAATGCGGGGTATTGCGATACAAAAGATTGCGGATAGGGACGAACAGGAAGTTCAGGGGTACTTTGAAATACTTCAAATAATCTTTGATTCCTGGGACAGTATAAAATTTAGTGAAAATTCCATCAAGCATTTGCATAAGGAACTTTTAAAGTATGTAGAAAAAGACCAGGACCATAGGGGTAAATATAAAAATACCGATAACAAAGTGGAAATGGTTGATGAAAAGGGCAGAAGAATAGGTGTAATCTTTGATACTACTCCGGCATACCTCACGCCTAAACAAATGCAGGAATTAGTTGAGTGGACAAGGTACGCCTTAGAGGCTAAGTTATCCCACCCGCTTATTATCATAGGCAATTTTTTAGTAGAGTTTTTAAACATACACCCTTTTAAGAATGGAAATGGCCGGACGTCTAGAATTCTGACTAATTTGCTTCTTTTGCAGGCAGGATATCTGTATATACCTTACGTATCCCATGAGAAATTAGTTGAGGATAAAAAACCTCAATATTATGTTGCTCTAAGGAAGAGTCAAAAAACTTTCAAAAAAGGAACCGGGAATATTACCTTCTGGTTAGAATTCTTTTTAGACATAGTCCTGACCCAGGCTAAAGAAGCGATTAGTTTAATGTCCGGGGAAAACATAGAGGATATTCTCTCCGGTAAGCAAATTGTAATATGGCGGTACTTACAGGGGGTAGATGAAGCTACAAATGGACAAATAACTGAAGCAACAAAAATATCTTACGCGACAGTAAGGCAGGCCCTTTCAAAATTACTTAAGCTAAAAAAAGTAGTGAGGATGGGGATGGGTAGAAGCAGCCGTTACCGCAAGGAATAATGATTATAGACGGGTATAGCATTCAGAATTTCCATATTGTATATTAGAAGTAGCTGATGGCGTATTGCCTGTGGTTTTTGGTACAAAACTAAACGCTACCAACTATACGCTGAACGCTATTTCTCTGCCTATGTCAAACCTTTTCGGATCATTGTTTGCCCACCCGGACGCACCGGGCGGTGCATCCTCAATTACCACCGCTGACCCGGGACAAAAAACCCCGGTTCCCGAAAGCACCGATTTATCAGGCAGTCTCCAGCAGGCGAATAAAGACTCCTCCGTAGTCTCTTCTTCGGTTGACCCGGCTAAAGAGCAGGGAAAAACCGCCCTTTCCCACATGGACCCGCGGGCGGCTCAGGTATTAGCCCACGCCTACGAGGAAGCGAAAAGGGTTAAGCATAGCTTTATTGAACCGGAACAGCTCTTTTTAGCTTTAATTTCCGATAGGGATATTTTTAAGCTGCTCCAGGATTTTTCGGTTGATGTGGCAAAGCTTACCCGTGACATCCAGGAAAAAGAAGTGATGGGGGATTTTACCGGCGAGCCGACTTTAGGCGAGCAGGCAAAGCAGATTTTAGAGGAATCATTTTTAAAAGCCAAAAAACGGGAAGTTGAGTATTTATCGCCTGAGGATATTTTACTGACATTTTTTAATAAGCAGACCGAAGTTTCAAAGCCTTTGCAGACCCAGGGAGTGGATAAAGCCAAAGTCGAGGAGAAGTTATCCAAGTCAACCGAATTCTCAACCGGCAAAAAATCAACTTTAGCCCTATACGGAATTGATTTAACCGAAAAAGCCAGAAAAGGCGAGCTTGACCCGATTGCCGGCAGAGAGAACGAAATTGAAAGATTGGTACACATATTACTCCGGCGGACCAAAAACAATCCGGTCATTATCGGGGAAGCGGGGACCGGAAAAACCGCTGTTGTTGAAGGACTGGCCCAGATGATGGTTTCCGGCAAAATCACGGCGGATCTGGCCAATAAAAAAATTATCCAGCTGGATTTATCATCGTTAATCGCCGGGGCAGCCCACCGGGGGGAGTTTGAGGAACGGCTCCAGGGAGTGATTAAAGAAGTGATGGCCTCGGGCGGGCAGATTATTTTATTCATTGACGAGATCCATACTATTTTAGGGGCCGGAGCAACCGAAGGGGCTCTGGATGCGTCAAATATAATCAAACCTTATCTGAGTAAAGGAACTCTTCAAATTATCGGCGCAACGACTACATCCGAGTACAGAAAAAATTTTGAAAAAGACCGGGCCTTTGAGCGCCGGTTCCAGCCCGTTATGTGTGACGAACCGACCGAAGAGGTGGCTATAGAGATGATTAAAATCCTGTTGCCGAAATATGAAAAATTCCACGGCGTTAAAATTACCGATGAGGCGGTTAAGGCATCAGTCCATTTATCCAAGCGCTATGTCGGCGAGCGGTTTTTGCCCGATAAAGCCATCGACCTTTTGGACGAAGCCTCGGCCGAAGTCCGCCTGGCCGGTAATTCTCCTAAGGGAGGCAGCAAGCAGGTCAACCCGGAGGATATTGAAAAAGTTGTTTCCCGCTGGACCGGCATCCCGATAACGAAGTTGACCGAGAAAGAATCGGAAAAGCTGCTGCATATGGAAGATCTGATCCATAAAAAGTTTATTGACCATGAACGGGCGGTTAAAGCCGTGGCTGAAGCGATCAGAAGAGGCAGGATCGGGCTGGCCAACGCCAACCGGCCGATTGCCTCATTTATATTCTTAGGTCCGACCGGTACCGGTAAGACCGAACTGGCTAAAGTTTTGGCTGAGATTATGTTCGGAAAGCAGGATGCAACAATCCGTTTGGATATGTCCGAGTACATGGAAAAGCATGAGGTGGCCAAGCTCGTCGGTGCACCTCCGGGCTATGTCGGCTATGAAGAGGGCGGGCAATTAACCGAAGCGGTCCGCAGCAAGCCTTATTCGATCGTCCTTTTGGATGAAATTGAAAAAGCCCATCCGGATGTCTTTAATATTCTGCTCCAGCTTTTGGAGGATGGGAGGCTAACCGACAACAAGGGAAATACCATCTCGTTTAAAAATACGGTAATTATCGCCACCTCCAATATTGCCTCCGATTTAATCAGGCGCAAGATTATAGAAGCTAATTCGGCCACCAAAGGCCAGTCTGCCGACCCGACCAAACAAAACAGTCAGCCTGACGCCAATCCGGCTCAGGGGACTGCTGCACACGATATTGCCAATCCGGCCGGACAAAATCCGGCTGTTCCCGCGGCTGCACCGGCCCCCGGTAGCATACCGGGCCAGTCAACTGCCGGTCCTAATATTCCCGGCCAACCGGCCGAGCCGGGCAAAAAGCCTGAGGAAGATCCGAATGACCCGAAAGTCAAGGCTTACAAAGAATTGTCGGGAATTGTCATGGAAGAGCTGACCAAGCATTTCCGGCCCGAACTTATCAACCGTTTTGATGAGGTAGTGGTGTTTGAGCCTTTGACCGCCGAAGACATGGTCGAAATCTGTAAGTTACAGATTGAAGGCACCAGAAAGCTCCTTAAAGAGCAAAGCATCGGGCTTGATTTGTCCCAGAAAGCTTTGGACCAGTTGGCCAAGGAAGGTTATGATCCGGTTTACGGGGCCAGGCCGTTGCGCCGGTTAATCCAGCGCTCGATTGAAAATCCAATCGCCATCTATTTAATCCAGCGGACGATTGTAAGCGGCGATACGATTTTGGTTGATTATGATCCGACAAATGATAAATATATTTTCTCCAAAGCCAGAAAGGCCCAGCCCGATCCGTCGGTAGGAACTTCCGATAAGCATGGAATAACGGATGGCCAAAATCCGGGTACCGGTCAAGATCATCAAGAAGCCGGAAATCAAAATCCTCCTGCATCTGCTGATCCTAACGCCTTCCAGTCTCAGCCTGCACCGGTTAACGGAATTCAACCGGTTTCTCCAGGTGGAGTAGCACCTCAAAACGGAGTTCCGGGCGCATATCCGGAATGGTTGAGTAATGTGACGCAAGCAGCTCAAGGCGGCACAGCTCCTGTTACTGCCGCTCCGGATGGCACAGCTCCGGCACCGGTTACGCCTCCGCCAGCTGGCGGACCGGCCCAATCCTAAAATGTCGCAAATTGTTAAACTAGCCCAATTCAAAGTTCCCGGCGGTTCAGCCGGTTCCCAGGACTTAGTTGCGCCTGCGGGCATACCTAAAGCTTTGCAGGGAGGACTTGAGAATTCCGGGACGGCTTTTTTCCAGACTATTGTTAATAACCTGATTATTCTGGGCGGTTTTCTGGCCCTTTTGATGGTGATTATTTCCGGGATTCAATGGACGGTGTCGCGGGGGGATCCGCAAAGGATTGCTTCGGCCAGGCAAAGGTTTTTCTTTGCCATCGTCGGCCTTATTGTTATGTTGTCAGCCTTCTTTATTGTCAGGGTAATAATTTTTATTACCGGAGGCAACTGGCAGGATTTCCTTAATCCTTCAAAGCTTCTTAATAGTAACACGTAACAAGTCGACAAGTGACAAGTTATATTAATTCGTGTTACATGCTAACGTGTTACTTGTTACGCTATTGGCTGCAGGTGAATGGAGTACCAGGATGTAGTTTTACCATCCCTCCCCAGTCCACCAGAGTAAAGCCCTTTCTGTCAGGTGTGGTAATTTTAGGCTCTTCAACAGTTTTTGGTTCATTTAAAGCTTCAAAATAGAGACTAAATCTGATGGATGTTTCAGGATTCGGGGTAACTTCTAAAGTCTCCAGGTAATCTCGCTGGGATTTATCAACTAGTCCTACAAAATAATATGGGGATTTGGGTAATTTTTTTAACCAGTAATCCATAAAATCTTGCTTTTCTTTTTGGTTTAAACCTAATTTGGGAAGAGTTTGATTAAATAACTGTTCCAAGTCTTCAAATTTTACTACCCAACCTTTAGTGGGTTTTTTAATTTCCGAATCAAATAACTTAGATTCATAATATAAGTAGTTATTAGATATTTGTTGATTATCGATATTCAATAGCTGACCGGAAGGAAAAGCGTTAACAGTCCAACCAGAAAGAGGGTCATAGGGAGGGTCTGTATAAGATAACTCTCCTTTAGGGTTAACTCTGACATTCACTAATTGTTTCTTGGGAGGATATAAATAGACTGCCGGTTTGCAATGGATGCCCCAGCCGTTAACCACCTGGCCGCTTGAAGCGCCCGTGCCGAAAACAAAATACTGGAGCTGGAGCTGGCCGGAATCGGTACTAATATTCTGTTCCGGCAGAAGGACTTGTTTGCCGGAGGCAATTTGTGCGCCTTTTGCAGTGTTGCAGGTAAATGCCTCCTCGGGCATTCCGTCTCTGCCCGGTGATTCAATATCCTGGTAAATATCAGCCAAAACAAAGTTTTCCGATGCTCCCTGGGTAGTTCCTCCCTTTACTTCAGTCATGGTTCCGTCCGGCTTTGTATGGATAAAAAAGACCAGACCATAGTCAATAAAATACATTAGAGTTTTTTCACCTTCTCCGCCCCTGGTTCTGCTGGGGTGAACTCTGCCTAAGCTGATTTCCCCTGAGATTTGGGGGAAGAAAACCTTAAATTCAGAGGTGTCAATGCCCGAAATATCTATTCCTAATTCATCGGCTGTGTCGAAATGGCAGCTTTCGCCGACAAAATTCTCGCTGTGGTGTTTTTCTTCAGTTTTAGTAAGAGGTACATTTTTCATCAGCAGACGGTAAGTGGTGAGCTCCCGGGAAAACTGGTGATTCGGTCCGTCGGCTTTGCAATCCGGATTAAAAATCGGGTCACCCAGGGATAAGTCATCTTCAGAGCCGGTCTTGGTGGCGTTATCGGCAGGTGCTTTAAAAGTTGGTGCAGTGGCAGGATCGACTTTTTCGCAAAATTCGCTGATTTGAACTTCCGGTTCTTCCGGCTTTGGAACGGTTTTGGGTGCATTAAAAGTAAAGTAAGCCAGGATAAAAATAAAGAGACCCATGGAGACGGCAGCATAACCCATTAATTTATTTTAGCTTAACGGGGAAAAATCTCAAACTGCCTTAACCGACTTGACAAAGAAATTCAATTATGGGCAAAATGA
>DATDWU010000094.1:0-3578 GCA_035289525.1 Patescibacteria group bacterium
ACTTGGTCTCGTTGCAGCACTATAGACATTGGTATCAGGATTCCACCTAAGATCAACTCCCCCTGTATCCTCAAAATCTCTATCTACTGCGGCAGCACGCGCACTACTTATGTCTGCGATTACGGGTAATCCTGCTGCTACAGAACCAACCAAGGCCACCGCACCTAAGACAATACCTGCTCTTACTGACCATCTTTTCAATCTGTATCTAATTTCGGGAGTCATCTTTACAAGGAAATCTTTAATTCTTTATCCGTATTTAACTTAAACTGTTCTTTTTTACTTCCATTTACATTAATTAAGTAGTCAAAGTCACTTGTGCCGGGTTGTTTCTGAATTAATAAATCATATTCTTTACCCGAGAAAGGCTCCGGTAAATCGTACTCAAAAATCAGCTCGCGGGATGAACCGGGGCGGACCTGGACAAAAGCCTCAAAAACAGTTTTACCCAGATCATCTTCAATTGTCGTAACGTTTACTTCCGAGCCTTTGGAACCGGTCAATTTCGCACCTTTCGGCACATAAACCCTGACATAAGTCCTGTTAATTCCGTTTAACCAGACTTTATATTCTTCAGGGTTTCTATAATTGATTACCAATTTATGTTGTACTTTGCCGGATGAATCGATATTTATATCAAGTTTGACGTCATCCCAAACATACAAATTAGTTTTCCCTCCGGCAAAATTGGAATCGTTAACCATCAAGTAATCGTATTTGTAAGCTTTATTTTGGCCGGTCCAATCAAGTTTACTTAAAGACTCCTGCAGTTTCGCATCTGACATGAAAAACATCAGATGCTTCCCCTGGGCAAGTTTAACTCCCGAATTAATGAACTCGGGAAGTTTATCGGTTGCCGCACCTAGGGACCGGGCCAGGATTTGCTGCATCAGGGTTCCTAAGATTGCTTTACGGTCTTCCTGACCTTTTTCAATTATTTGAGCGTACGACTCAAGCTCATAAATCACGTTCGGGCAATTACACCTGTTATCTTTTTCTGCCGAATATTTGGTACCGAATACCTCAATCGGCCCGGTGATTTTAATCAGCTCCTCAACGACATGAGTATCAATTAAAATTATGCCGTCCCAGGGTATCCCTTCCCCTAACAGTTGATACATGCTCTCAAACTGCTTCATCGAGGTTGGTACATCAGGGGAAATGTTGGAATCACGCATACTCCAGGCTGTGCGCGGCTTGCCGTTGGCTTCCGGTAAATATTTCACAATCGGTGCCGGAGGAGTTAAAGGACAAATTTTGGATTTACAGACATTTAATAATTTCTCGTCCAGACGGTATATATCATCAGACTTGGATGAATTGACCCGTCCTTTATCAAGGGTTAAAAAGGCGTAGGCCGTCATAAATCCTCCGGTCGGCCTAAGCTCTTTGTCATTTTGAAAAATCATCAGATAGGTTTTTGGCGAGGTCTGGCCTAAAGCTTCCGGCGCAGCCAGAAGAGCATCTTTAGACTGGGTGACAGCATAATGGGCTCCGGTAATGAAATTTTTCGCTGTTTCGGCCTGGCTCCTTAGACGATACCGGCCAAAATTTTCAGGATATTTGCTTATGTCGACAGAAGATACTTCTTCCGAGGCTTTTTTCAGATCAGGCTCAACTTTATCTATCTGTGGCAAAATTTTATCCAGTATTTTGACGAATTGAGCTATTTTATCCTGACCCGGAATCGGCTGGCCGGTCAGTCCCAGCTCATTTTTGGAGGGTTCCAGGATATTAATTAAAGTTTCAACAGCCTGAAGTTCATACCCGGCAGCTTTGGAAAAATGCATCGCATCAGCATAAAAACCGCCGGCAAAAGGAACAATTCTCAGCCAAAACAGAAAAGTCAAAGAAGTTCCCAAAGAACTATTCCCGCTTTTAACTTCGGCCAATCCCTTTTTAATCCCATCAAAATCATTCCCTTTAACTGCGGTATTTAAAACCCTGGCACCGTCGGCCATGGTTTTAGCCGACATAGCCGCTCCTAATAGCGGCAAACCGACTGCCAATATTATTACTAAGATGATTGCGGAAATTTTCCAAATTCTCCTGTCGGATTTTTTTGAAGGAGTTCTGTCTGACTTTTCCAGTTTTTTGTTCAAATTAATTAAGGGCATATTTTAACTTGTCACTTGATTATATCGCTCCCCGGCCAAACAATACAGCCGGGACTGTTTTGACTATCAAATATACATCATATAATACCGACCGTCTCTGCACGTATTGGGCATCCATCTCAACTCTTTTGTCAAAGTTAATCTGGGAACGTCCCGAAACCTGCCATACTCCGGTTAGACCGGGTTTGCTGGATAAAATAATTTTAACAAAATCCCTTGATTTAGGATACTTTTTTTGTTGCTCTTCAAGCTCAAAGGGGTAATATGCCCTCGGCCCGACCAAACTCATTTCTCCTTTAGAAATATTAAAAAACTGGGGAAACTCATCAATTGAAAACTTGCGGATAAACCGGCCGACTTTGGTAACCCTGGGGTCATTATGCAATTTATAGCTGTTTTTCTTATATTCTTTTAACAGGTCCGGATTTTTTTGTAGCAGATCCTGGGCACCCACAACCATCGAACGAAACTTGTACATTTTAAAGAGCTTGCCGTTTTTACCAACCCGCATCGGTGTATCGGCCATTACCGGCCCTTTGGAGTCGAGCTTAATTGCGATGGCCACAGCCAATAGCAAAGGGGAAAAAAGAACCAGACCGACAATTGCCCCCAAAATGTCCATCCCTCTTTTAATAGTGTCGTAGAACATAATCCTAGGTATTATACAAACCTTGGCTGTTTATCGCCAATTTATCACTGGACGGTAACAAATTCCTTAAGTTTTTGTCTGAAGATATCTTTCGAAAATTTTAATGCATTTTTTCGACACTCTTCCAGTTCAATACCCGTATTCTCAAATTTTTCAACTGCCCGGTTAATCGAATCAACCGACTGCTTATCGAAATATATTCCGGTTTTGCCGTCTATGACTGTTTCCAAAACTCCACCCCGGTTATAGCAAATAACCCCTTTGCCGAAGGCCTGAGCCTCTATCGCTGTCATCCCGAAATCCTCTTCCCCGGCAATTATCAAACCCCGGCATCCTGCGAGTAAGCTTTCCAGTAGCTCATCGGACACCGAACCCAAAACATCAATATTTACCCCGGCTAATTCCTTTAACCGGTTAAGTTCGGGCCCCGAACCGGCAATTTTTAATTTCCTGCCGTTTTTTAAAAAAGATTTAACCACTAGCCCGGCTTGTTTGTATTTATTTAATCTTCCAACCATTAGATAATAATCACCGACAAAGCTTTTTTCCGGGGAAAATTTTTCCGTGTCAACGAAGGGGTATAAAATTTTTGATGTTACTCCGTATGCAGCCATTAGTCTGTCTTGACAGTTCTTTGAGCCGGCCAGCCAGTAGTCAACTCTTTTTGAAGAAATAAAATCAAATAATCTAAGTTTAGAGAAAAAAAACTCCGTTAACCAATTGCTTTTTTCTCCTGAGAAATTCCATAAAAATCTTGGTGGAGTATGAATATAACAAATATGCTTCGTTTCAGGCTTGGTTATAATCGATTT
>DATDWU010000095.1:0-8301 GCA_035289525.1 Patescibacteria group bacterium
CCCGGGGTTGAGCCCATTTGTTCGACGACGGAAGCGGAATTGGCAGCTCCCCAACGCATTGCTTCTTCCAATGATTTACCATGAATTAAAGCAGCTAATGTTCCGGTAGCGTAAGCATCCCCGGCTCCTGTCATCTCGATCAATTTTGCCGGGAAACAATCTAGTAAGTAATATTTTTCTCCATCAAAACCAAATGAGCCTTTGCCTCCATCGGTGATAACAACTTTCTTTGGGCCAAGCTTATGGATACCTAAAAGTAGATCTTTGATAGGAATGGGCTGCTTTTTTTCTTCAAAGCCCAGGAAATGGATTGCTTCCTCAACATTAACAATGAAAAAGTCAGTTACTGATAAAATCCGATGCTGTTTTTTGGCGCCTAATTTAACTTGAAAAGTTCCCGGCTGATAAGCGAGTCTAGCCCGGGTACGCTCTAGATAATTTACCAACTGGTTAACTATCGGGGTGTCAATATAATTCGGCGCCATTGAAGTTAAATAAACCCATTTTGAACGATCCAAATCAGGCAACTCGAATGTATATGGTTGGTGATGGACCAAAATTGTCCGCTCACCCCGGAAGGTCAAAATTATATTGTGGTTTGAAGGCAGATCATCAGTTTCCATAACATAACGGATATCCACCCCTTCTTTTTTTAGCTTGGCTTTAATCCGGTCGTCGTCCTGATCGTCATCTTTGTTGCCGACATTAGTGTAAATTGCGGTTTTCAGTTTTAATCTCGAAGCACCGATGGCGTTGTTCGCCGCATTTCCGGCCACCATCGAAACGCCTTCCTCAACCGGAATTTTAAAGCCGTATTTTAAACCCAAGTATTTAATGCCTTCATCCTCCAAAATTTTGGCATCATCAACCGGCAAATAAGTATCAATTACCGTATCGCCGATGGTTATTAGATCATACATAGTACGGAATAACCCAATATAACAAATAAAACCAATTCCCAATTAAGAACCAGTACAAAAGTCATTGGGCATTTGTATATTGGGTTATAAGCGAAGCTTGCGAGCTTACGCTCTTTGGCTTTATTGGTTTATTCATCAATATCTAGCTTTAACTTCTTTTGGAACGAGGACTTCTTTGATTGTATGATCATCATTAATTATAACCACCTGATCAGCATTTTCTTCATTAAAAGCCAGATTTTTAATTTGAATTGCCGGATGAACCGAGCGCCAAAAATAATAGACAAATTCTTCAATTTCCTTACTACTCATCCCTTCTCCCTTTTCCCTTAACACTTGTTCCGCCTGATCTCGCCATCTTAGCGAAATTTGATAATTAGGCACATATAAAACATTCATAAAATTAAATAGCTTCCAGAGCGGTTCATAATCAGTCAGCTTATTGTTAATAAATTTGGCAAACTGGCGGGCCTCCTCCGTCTCCAGAGCCGGTAATCCTGAGTCAAAAACCGTCTCATCTTCAACTTTTCTTACCCCCACCATCCAACCGTCATAAAAAATAAAATCAGGTTTTTTACCGACAAGCCTCCAACCTTTAGGCAAATCGGTTTTATCAACAGCAACTTCAGCTTCGGAACTAATAAAGTAAACCGCTCCGCTGTCCTTACCTAAAACCGTAATTTGCCGGTCTCCGGCTAAATTTAAAAACTCAACCAATTTATCCGGCAGAAATTCCGGCAGTACCGGGATGCAAGCGCCCATATTTTCAGGCACAACAACTTCCCGACTGGCATAATTTGCCGAAATAATCTGCAAAGCTTTAACCCGGGTTAAAGCTTTATTTATTACTAAATCGGATTCAATAACCTTTATGATTATTTTTAAATCTTCAACCGGATTGATCCAGGCAAACCTGTCGCCATCCCCCTGCTGCGCTCCCTTATCATAACCCGATATAAATACCGGTCCTCCTCCGGAAAACTCAAGCAAGTCATTTAAATTTTTTACGGCCAGTCCGATATCATGGGTTACTCCCCGCCTAATAAACCTCGGATCCTTTTGCCGTAACTCGACGAGTTGCTTGTGGGTAATATAGTGGTCATCAATCGATAAGCTGACCGAAGTTTTCCGAAAATGAGAAAATAAAATTTCCAATATTTCACCCTGGGTTGTTTTACCGGTACCCTGAATTGCCGAAACTCCTACAATCAAACCGGAATCCCCGCCGATTTCCTCTTTTAACTTAAAAAGTTTATCAATATAGGGTAGGTAATAATTCTTAAGGTCATTTTTAAAAAGATCGCGGAAAATTTCCGGCCTTCTTTGCAGGAAGGAATCAAATATGCCGAAATCTTTCTCAATATCAAAATCCATGACTAATCCAATATATCAAACTAAAGAATACCGAGGAAGACTCAATTAAGATTATTGAAGTAGTGCGTCGATTTCGGATTTAAAAGCTGAATATGGTTGGGCACCGACTATTAATTTACCTTCAATTTCTTGACCGGTAGATTTTCCGATTATGAAACTCGGAGTGCCTGTCGCTCCGGCCGCACCTGCATCCGCTAAGTCTTTTGACACTTCCTCCTTGAATTTCTCCGAATCGACACAGGCTTTAAAATTAGCTACATTTAAGCCCTGTTCTCCCGCAAAAGTATTGAGCTGATCTTTTGTCAGACCCGAACCGTTTGAGGTAGTTTTTTCAAACATAACATCGTGCATTTTATAATAAGCCGCATCCCCTCCCTGGTCCTTAGCACAATTGGCTGCAATGGCTTCGGTTGTGGCCATGGGGTCATGGAAAGATAGCGGAAGGTCCCTAAATACCAGTTTTACTTTTCCAGTATCAATATAATCCTTTACTAACTGACTATGGGTTTGATCGTAATGTCTTTTGCAAAACGGGCACTCGTAATCCGAGAATTCAACCAACGTTACGGGTGCGTTAGAATTGCCTAAAACAGGATCATCGTCTAAGGAGACTTTTACAGGACCTGTTGGTTCTTCGGGCGCTGTCGGGGCGGTAGGAGCAATCGGCGCTGTCGGGGCTTGGGCTGTGGTCCCGGCATTAAAACCCTTAATTTTAATGGCTCCTCCTGATATAAGAATTGATACTGAAATTAAAACCGAGCCGATAACTATAGCAATTGGGGTTGAAACAAGCGCATTACTCTTCTCCATTTTGTTGTTCAAAGATATTACAAAATCTCTGCTTGATTGTAAACCAGTAACTTTCCGCCGGTTGACGGATCAGGCAATCTCCGCTTTATAACCGGTTTTCTTAATAGTTTCAATCAGGACTTCCTGCTTAACTTTTGATGCATCAAATTCTATCTCCGTTTCCTGTTTGGCATAATTAGTTTTGGAGACTTTTACGCCGTCTAAGTCCTCCAGATCAAAATCTATATTCATCGCACAAGAAGTACAGTGCATACCATCAATTTTTAGTTTAATTTTTTTCATCAGATTACTTCGATCACTCCCGTATACATCCCCATTGAGCAGGTAAAGGCGATTTTACCTTTTTGCTGGGGGGTAAAAATAATAACCTCGGTTGTATTAGGTTGGACGTTTTTACCAATTTTAAGCGAGGGTATCCTGAAAGCTGCCGCACAATTATAGGCATCTTTTGATTCCAGGCTAAGGTTTAAAGGTACTCCCTGCTTTACTTTAAGGTAATTGGGAGAGTATCCCCGCGGTGTGATTGTAATTTTCGCACTTTGAACTCCATTTTCAGTAGTACTTTCGGAATCAGCCTGCGGCTGCGGATTTCCTCCTAATGATATCTCAATAGGAGAGTTTTCATAGATCTTTTGCAGTGTAACCGGTGAGCCTCCGGCAACTAAAGCCCCATTAAAGGAAGTTACACCTAAATACATCACTAAAATCGCAGCCAGTCTCAAGAATCTGGCCCTGAATTTATCCCCCAGGAGAGAGGTTAGCGAACCCAGCCCAAAAAATAGAGGTACCGTACCAAGTATGAAAACAAACATAATTAACATGCCATAAATTGCATTACCAGAGGATATAGCCAGGGCCTCCATAGCTATTGTTGTCCCGCAGGGGATAAAAATGGTCATCGCTCCCAGCAGAGCCGGTGAAAATAACTCCTTGGATTTTGACTGGTTGCGAACAATCCTGGTTAAAAAGCGAGGAGGCTGTAAAATGACATAACGGAAAAGCGGATGAATATTTAATAGATTTAGCGCAACCGCGATCATATAAACCCCGGCAATCCCCTGCATAATGGTTTGCGCTTCGGTGCTGATATTTAGTGCCCCGCCAAAAGCACCCAGCAAAAACCCCAAACCGGTGTAAGCAACCAACTTGGCTAAAACAAAAGCCCCTACAGGCCAAAGCGAATTTCTAATATTCTTGTGCTGTTCAATCTCTTTTTCCTCTTTGGCTGCGATTACGGAAGCTAAAAGCCCTCCCTGAACAGCCAGGCATGTTAATCCTCCAACAGTTAACCCGGTTAAAAATACCACCCAAAGGTTTGTCATATTGTTTAGTTGTTAGGTTTTAGTTTGTAGGTTGTAGATATTAAACAAATATTGTTATCACTATAACCTAAAACCTATAACCTTATTCTCTTTAGTAAAAGTGAATTACTTACAACTGAAATTGAGCTGAGAGCCATGGCTGCCGATGCAAAAATCGGATTCATTAATATCCCCAAGTATGGATATAAAACCCCCATAGCAACAGGAATCAATATAACATTATAACCGAAGGCCCAGAATAAATTCATCCTGATAGTCCGCATTGTTTTCTTTGAAAGTTCGATAGCCGAGGCCACCGACCTTAGATCCTTATTAACCAGTGTAATCCCGGCAGCTTCGATCGCTACATCCGTACCTGTTCCCATGGCGATTCCGATATCCGCCGTAGCCAGTGCCGGTGCGTCATTAATACCGTCCCCGACCATAGCCACAACTTTACCTTCAGCTTTTATTTTTCTAACCTCGGATTCTTTATCCTGTGGCAATACTTCAGCCAGCACTCTTTCTATTCCGGCTTGTTTCGCAATTGCCTCTGCTGCTCTTTTATTGTCACCGGTAATCATTACCACCTCGATTTTTTTATCCTGCAAAGCTTTTACTCCCGCTCTTGCTGATTCTTTCAAGGTATCAGCTACCGCAATCAGACCTAAAGCTTTCTTCCCGTCAGCTAAAACCATAACTGTATTTCCCTGAGTCTCAAGCTCTTCAATCTTTTTACTTATTTGTGTCAAACTTATACCGTCTTTTTCCATTAACTTAGTATTGCCAAAGATATATCTTTTTCCGCTGATCTTGCCTTCTATTCCAAACCCGGCAATCGCTTTAAAACTGTCAACTTTTTCCGGTTTCAGATTATCCTGCTCAGCTTTTTTTAATATTGCTTCAGCCAGTGAATGTTCCGATCCTTTTTCCAGCGAGGCAGCTAACTGCAAAAGTTTGTCCTTTGTCGCTTGTCCCTTGTCACTTGTCACTATTTCAGTCACCTCAGGTTTTCCGATGGTTAAAGTGCCTGTTTTATCAAAAATTACCGTATTAATTTTATGGGCAATCTCCAGACTCTGGGCATCCTTAATAAGGATCCCTTTTTCAGCGCCCTTACCGGTGCCGACCATAATAGCAGTCGGAGTTGCAAGTCCCATGGCACATGGGCAGGCAATAATCAAAACCGCGATACTGTTTAAAAGTGCGTAAAGGAAGGCCGGCACGGGGCCAAAAATATACCAGAGCGCAAATGTTCCGATAGCCAGCATGATTACTATCGGCACAAAATAAGCGGAAATTATATCGGCAATCCTTTGTATCGGTGCTTTAGACCCCTGGGCTTCCTGGACTAATTTAATAATTTGGGCCAGCATGGTATCCGAACCTACTTTACCGGCTTTAAAAATAAAGCTTCCGGATATATTAATAGTAGCGCCGATCACCGTATCGCCCTTCTTCTTATCTACAGGAATGCTCTCACCCGTTACCATTGATTCATCGATCGAGGATTCGCCTTCGTTAATCTCTCCGTCAACCGGAATTTTCTCGCCGGGTCTGACCCGGATTAAATCTCCGACCATAACTTCACTGATGGCTATATCGGTTTCTTTTCCGTCCCGAATAACTCTGGCGGTTTTAGGCGCAAGTCCGAGCAGCTTTTTGATTGCATCCGAGGTCCCCATTTTTGCTTTAGCCTCAAAATACCGGCCCAAAAGTATTAAGCCGATAACTACCGCTGCAACGTCAAAATACGGCATCGGCTCGATTCCTAAATTCATAAAAAGACCCGGTAAGGCAGTGACAGCCACCGAATAGATAAAAGCAGCAGTTGTGCCTATGGCAACCAAGGTATCCATATTTGCCGTTCTGTTTCGGAAAGCCGGAATAGCGGCCTTATAAAATTCCAACCCCGGCCAGAATTGAACAATTGAGCCCAGAACTAATTGAAGCCAAAAATTTTGCAGCGGATAAGGGGAAAATGCCATTAAATAAGGAAAACTGCCCCAAACAACAAGCCCCCCCAAGAATAAACTGACAATTACTTTGATTTTTAAGCTCTGAAGCTCCTTAAGTTTTTCTTCGCGCTGCTTATCCTCCTCAATATTTTCATTAAGAATTGCTCTGTAGCCCGCGCCTTCAACGGCCGAAGCAATTTTTTCGGGCGAACATTCGTCCTTATTAAAAGAAACTGTTAACTTTTCAGTTGCCAGATTCACATTGGCCGAGTCCACACCCGGGACCTTTCCGACCGCCCGCTCAATCAGGCGGACACAACTGGCACAATGCATACCTTTAATGGGATAGGTTTTTGTTTCACTCATTTGACTATTAATTTTCCATGGAACATGTTCATTCCGCAGGAAAAACCGAACTCTCCTTTCTCTTCAGGTGTAATTTCTATGCTTACTTTTTGATTTAAAGGTAAAAACTTCCGGATTTTAAAATCCCCAAGGACTACTTCTTCCAGACAGCTCGAAGGATCTTTCCTGAAAAAATTGATTTTTGTTGTCTTACCATAAGGCAAGGAGATAACCTCAGGTTTATAACCTCCATCAACCGTAATATCTATAGAATCTCCCATAACACTCACCTCCTTTTCGTTTCTCATCAAAAAGAACCAATAAGTAAATAATATTCCCGATGCACTTAAAATCAAAACTAATATCTTATCTATGCTCATAATTTAAATTCCTTTCTTTTAAAACAGGACCGGGCACTTCAGACCGGTCCTGTTAATTCTTTACTCCATACCCCAATCTTTTTTCCACTGCTTCATTTGTTCAATTTCAGAAGTCTGGGTGTTGACTATATTTTCAGCTAAATCTTTTATCTCCTGATGATCGGCTTTGTGTTTTGCCTGTTCTGCCATCTTGATGGCCCCTTCGTGGTGGACGATCATGGCGTTAATGAAGGCCTGATCAAATTTATAACCCGAATTATCCTTTATTGACCCCATCATCTGATCCATCGAGGATCCCATACCCATTATCAATCTTTCGGGGCTTCCTTCACTGACTTGTTGTATAGAACCGTTTTTTACGCCTATACCCATAATCCGCATCATACCGGTATTTTGAGAATTAACCGCGTTTGATGCTAATGCCATCATAACTAAGGCTCCCAAAAACAAACCAATGACCCCAAATAATATTGATTCTTTTTTCATAAAATTCACCCCCAATCTACGTTTTGTGTAACAAAACGCAAGGTTCTGCGAGCATCTGTGTCAAAATTTTAAAGGACACAGTGCGAGCGGGTCCTTATTTATTTATTCTTTTAAATAGAGTTACGAGTTCGGATACAGCTTTTTCTTTCTCATGCTCCATCTGATGGGCAACATGGGTTTCTAAATGTCTTTCCAATAAAAGAGCATCTAAGCTTTTCAGCGAGTTTTGGATAGCCAGGCTCTGATTCAAAAGATCAATACAATATTCATCATTCTCAATCATTTTCTGAAGACCCTCTAACTGACCTTTAATGATATTCAGCCTTTTTTTGGCTGCCTCTTTTTCGTCTTCGTAGTGCGATTTCATGAGTTAATGATATACCCCCCTAGGGTATATGTCAACTCCCGATTAAATCGGGGTCAAGAGGTGGTTTTGGGTTTTAAAATCTTGCTGAGGAAATATTCCAAATATCTTGTTATAAACATTACCGCCATTTGAGACAATAAAATGAGGTAAGAAATTGCCAGAACCAGGAGAGAGAAAAGAAAATCTAAAGGGATTGTTACCACCTGGCATAAGCTACACACGTCTTTTCCTCCTTAACACCTCAAGGACTGCTTTTTTAATATTTTCTTGGGTAAGCCCAAACTTTCTCAATAACTCAGCCGGCGTACCGCTCTCACCGAATGTATCTTCAATTCCGATTCTTTTAATCGGCACTGGATA
>DATDWU010000096.1:0-2592 GCA_035289525.1 Patescibacteria group bacterium
AAACAAATCTCAAATTCTAATTTTCAAAACCTGAATTTATGTAGTTTTAAATATTGATTATTGGAATTTGTTTGGAAAACTTGTATCTTTAGAGCGTGAGCTCGCAAGCTTTGCTTATTACTTGTAACTTATGAAAGACAAGCCACTAACTTTATTTGAAAAAGTATGGAATAGCCATGTTGTCTTGGATGAACCCGGCCATCCTGTGATTCTTTATATCGATGCCCACTTAATCCATGAAGTTACAACCCCCCAGGCCTTCTCCGGATTAAAAGAAAGGAAGCTGCCGGTTTTTAGAACAAGCAGAACTTGGGCAACCACCGATCATAATACTCCCACCAAAGACCAGGACAAACCGATCAAGGAACCTTTATCCAGAACCCAGGTTGAAACTCTTTTACAAAATACTAAAGAATTCGGGATAAGAGTTTATCCTTTAGGTAGTCCGTATCAGGGAATTGTCCATATGATCGGACCGGAACTCGGTATCACTAAGCCGGGGATGACCATAGTTTGCGGCGACTCTCATACTTCAACCCATGGGGCTTTCGGGGCAATTGCTTTCGGGATCGGAACAAGCGAAGTTGAAGAAGTTTTAGCAACCCAATGCCTTTTGCAATATAAACCCAAAACCATGAATATAAAAATTGACGGAAAGTTAGGAAAAGGCGTTGTTTCCAAAGATATTATTTTATATATCATCTCTAAAATCGGCACCAACGGGGGTATTGGTTATTTCGTAGAATATTCAGGATCGGCTATAGACGCTTTATCAATGGAAGCCCGCATGACAATTTGTAATATGAGTATTGAGATGGGAGCAAGAGGAGGGATGATCGCGCCTGATGAAACTACTTATAAATATATTAAAGGACGAAAATTCGCGCCAAAGGGCAAAAGGTTTGAAGAGGCAGTTAAGTTTTGGAAAACTTTGCCCACAGATAAAGGCGCAAAATTTGATAAAGTTTTAAAAATCAATGCAGAGGATATAGAGCCGATGATAACTTACGGAACTAATCCTGGCATGGGAGTCAAAATCACCGGTAGTGTCCCGACAATAGAAGATTTTTCTTTAGAACAAGACCGCAATATGTTTGCCAAAGCCCTTGTATATATGGATTTAAAACCGGGACAAAAAATGGTTGGTCAAAAAGTTGACAATGTCTTCATCGGCAGTTGCACCAATGCTAGAATTGAGGATTTAAGGTTGGTTGCTTCGGTTGTTAAGGGCAAGAAAAAGCCGGATTGGCTAAATGTTCTGATTGTTCCCGGTTCTACACAAGTTGCGATACAAGCAAAAAAAGAGGGATTGGATAAAATCTTTATCGAAGCCGGCTTTGACTTTAGGGGGGCCGGATGTTCGGCCTGCTTAGGAATGAACGAGGATAAAATTCCGTCCAAAAATTATTGTGTTTCAACGTCTAACCGAAATTTTGAAGGGCGTCAAGGCCCGGGAGCGCGGACGATGCTGGCTTCACCTTTAACAGCCGCAGCGGTTGCGGTAACCGGGTATGTAACTGATGTTAGAGAAATGCTCTAGGTAAGGTCAAAACTCAAAAGTCAAATGTCAAAAGTACAAGTCAAAAATCAAAACTAAAAAAACTTTTAATTTTTGAACTGTAATTTTGCATTTTGAATTTTAAATTTTGAATTAAAAATCTATGCGATATAAAAATATAATCAGGAAAATAAAGTCCACAGCTGTTCCATTGCCTATGGAGAACGTTGATACCGACCAAATTATCCCTTCACGGTTTTTAAAGGGTGTTACGAATGAGGGGTACGGGGAATTTTTATTCAGGGATTGGCGGTTCAATGATGACGGGACTGAAAAAGAGAATTTTGTATTAAATGACAAAACTTATAAAGGCGATATACTGATTACCGGGCCGAGTTTTGGAATCGGTTCTTCCCGCGAGCATGCCGCTTGGGCGATTGCGGATTATGGATTTAGGGTAGTTATCTCTTCGCAGTTCGGGGATATTTTTAAAAATAATTCTCTGAATAATTTTTTGCTAACTGTTGAAGTTTCACCCGAATTTTTAAATGAGCTTTTTACGGCAGTTGATTCGGATCCGCAAACTATAATTGATGTCGATTTGGAAAATCTGACAATCTCAATACCGGGCAAAAACCTGTCGGAGAAATTTGATATTAATCCCTATAAAAGAATGTGTTTAATGAATGGATATGATGATATTGATTATATTTTGAGCAAAAGAAAAGAAATTGAGGAATTTGAGAAAAATCGTCGTAATGATTTCTCAATTTAATATTTTGCTCAGGGTCCTGTCGGCTCACAGCCCCAAAAATGGCTTCGCTCTCCGCCGCTGGCGGATCGCTCCAGGCACTTTTTGGGGCGCCCCGTTCGCCGCCACCCTTCGCAAGTTTCGTTTATGAAAAAAATAATAGCAGTATTACCAGGTGACGGGATCGGGCCGGAAGTTACAACGCAGGCTGTAAGAGTTTTGCAAAAGATTGCGGAAAAATTTAATCATCAATTTGAATTTAAAGAAGGTTTAATTGGGGCTTGCGCAATAGATAAAACCGGTGACCCTCTTCCTGATGAAACTCTTAAGCTTTGCAACTCTG
>DATDWU010000097.1:0-11610 GCA_035289525.1 Patescibacteria group bacterium
ACTGACCCCAAATAATTATTCATTGATTGCCAAGTGTGATTTAAGCGGCGATCAAATGATTGATACTTATTTTTATGCTCCCCAGGGGGCCGATAAGAGTATTTTTACAGGCAGTGTAGATGTTTGCCAGGGTTCAACAACAGATATAGTTTTTACTAAGAGCAAAATCACATATTTTTGTTTTGGTTCATCTGCACCGCTGACAGGTAATGTCAATTTAAAACTTAAAAATGCTGCAGATACCTTGTGTAAAAAAGTTAAAGTTGAACAGGGAGGCGTGATTAAAGTTGAGGAGGGGTATGTCTGCAGTTAAATTATCAGGTAAAGGCCAAAGCTTAATGGAGCTGGTTGTTGGCGTAAGTTTGATTGCCGTAGTAATAGGAGCTATCGCCGTAATAACTACCTACAGTTTACGGAACAGCCAGTTTTCTAAAAATCAGGCGTTGGCAACCAAGTTTGCCCAGCAAAACCTGGAGTTTGTCAGGACAATCAAATCCGCAAACTATGATGTTTGCCTGGCCAATCAGCAGCCGGGCAACTGCTCATCCTGGGAAAGCATTTGGAGTACGGATTTTGGTACCGGTACCAATTTTGTTATCCAGAAGGATTGTACTGTTCGCGGTACGTCCAAAACTTATTGTTTAAAATTTAATCCGGGTAATATTGCCGACACGGACGGAGTATTCACTAAGGAGGTAATTATCTCTAATGAAGCCAGGGTTACCGGACAGCCTCCCGATAAGGACAGCGGACAAAAAAGAGTCACATCAAGAGTTTATTGGACTGATACAACCGGACAGCATTCATCCGACCTGGTGACGGTTTTTTCTAAAATCTAATATGTTAAGGTCAAAAGGTTTTTCGATAGTTGAGGTAATCATCACAATCACAATCATCTCTGTGATAGGAGTTTTTACCTCTAACTTATTAACCCGCACTTACCGCAGCAGTTCCGACACCGAGTTACTTAGTAAGTTAAAACAAAATGGTGAAGTAGCTTCTAATAATATCGGTGAAGCAATCCGGATGGCTGACTCAGTAGTCTGTTATGGCCAAAACGGTCTAAGAAATGACCGGATAGTTATCAGGACGATAGAGGGAAAGTATTGGCTGTTCCGGTTTGTTGATCCGGAGCCTCCTACCGGGAGTCCTGTTACTAAAAATGGCTATATTCTTAAGCAGGAAAATCTAAATCCGCGGGATTTTGCCGATTTTTGCATCATCAACCCTCCAAACTTTTCAGAGGACATTATCATTACCGATTTTGACAATTCGAGCGTTACAACCGGTGTTTCGATAAGCCAGGGAAATTTTGTTAAATCAGCCGGGCCGGCCGGAAAGGATACTGTTACAATTAAATTTGATGTCGGACAAGCGGGTTTACAGCCGGGTAGCCAGGGAACGGTCACAGTCCAAACAACAGTCCAGGTAAGATGAGAAAAAAACTATCAGCTATCAGCAATCAGCTATCAGTAAGCTCTCAAGAAGGGCAGATTATAGTGATCCTTTTGCTGTTGATGTTGGTAGCACTTTCCATTGGTCTGGCCGTGACTCAGAGATCCGTGACCGATGTTACAACCTCAACCCAGACCGAGCAATCATCCCGTGCTTTTTCTGCAGCCGAAGCCGGACTGGAGAAAGCATTGAGTGGAAGTTTAGATGAGGGCTCTTTCTCTTTGGACAATAGTTCCTCGTCTAATATTCAGGCTTCAGCCTGGCTTCCCCAGGATTCCGGTACCGGAATTGAATACCCCCCAATCGGCAGAGAAACTACCGCCCAGTTTTGGTTTACCGATCCGACAGATCAGGGAATTTTCTATACTGGAGATAGTGCCTGGCTTTATTTTGGAAATCCCAATGCCGGTATTGAAAATGACAGTCCGGCTGTTGAAGTTGAAGTCGTGATGTTAGCCAGTGGTAAATTTTATTCACAGACTTATTTTTACGATTCAGATTCGTCGCGGGTTGCCGCTAATGGTTTTAAGCCGGTAAGTTGTAACGGTAATGCTCTTCTTAACAAGGGCATACTGGGTAATAATCATTTGTTTTATTGCAAAGTGCAAATACCCCGGCCCTATTTTAATGTTTTTCCGAATCCGGCGCCTGGAGGGGGTAATTGTGATGCCAGCCGATCTTGCCAGCTAATACTGGCCAGGGTAAGACTGCTTTACTCAAGCCAGAACCACAAAATTGCGCTGGAACCGTTAGCAAATACTCAACTGCCCCGGCAGGTACAAATTTATAATTCAACCGGGATTGCCGGCCAAAGCCAAAAACAGATCCAGGCTTTTAGGGTAAAAGATGTTGTTCCTCCGTGGTTTAACTTTGCAGTTTTTTCAATAAATGAAATTAAAAAGGGATTATAGAGAGATGGTTAAATAACTTTATCTAAAATGAATCTGTCTGCCCATAACCGGTTGCAAAAAGGTTTTTCTTTAATTGAAGTCCTTATTGCTGTCTTTATCACAGGCGCATTGGTGTTGGTTATCGCCAATATTCCCCAGGCGATAAAGCTGGTAACCGGCAGTCAATCGGAACTTAAGGTTAAGGAAGTGGCTGCAAAAAAAATTGAAGATTTAAGACTATCGGGATACGATAACCTGGCAAACGGCGCAACTTCCATCTCCGACAGCAAATTAAACGGGCTGGCCAATGTTTCAGGCAATGTGTTGATAAGTGACTGCACAAGCCCGCTTTGTCCCAATGGTGAACTGGCTAAACAGGTTACCATAAATGTGACCTGGACTGAAAATACCGAACCGAAAAGATTTTCTATATCAACGTTAATAGCTAAAGGGGGTCTCAGATGACCAACAGCCGCGGTTGGAGTCTGGTAGAAGTGTTAATTGTCACAACTGTGGCTGCGGTGGCCGGAGGATTGCTTATTAACCTGATGATATCGTCAAACAGGCTGTTTTTCGACCAAAGCGCACACATTACCCAAGGTTTAGCTTTGAATCAGACCGAGCTGGAGCTGACAGAGCTGATTAAATCTTCCGCCGGAATAGCTGTACAATATCCGGTTTCGGGAACCCCCCAATACACCAGCAATTCAAATACCCTGGTTATCAAACTACCGTCTCTGTCTTCAGCCGGAGATGTTATTGAGTCGGTTTATGATTTTGCCGTTGTTGGACCGGACAATGTTAATCCGGCAATTTTAAGAAAACAAATTTTCAAAGATGCCTCCAGTTTTCGCAAAACCGAAAACAAAGTTCTTTCGACAAACTTGAGCAATCTAACCTTTAATTATCTGGATTCAAGTAATAACGCTACTTCCCCGGCGCTGGCTGAAAGAATAGGTTTTTCAATTGAGCTTGCGACTAAATCGGGTTTTTCTGAGAAGATGTCAAGCGGCAGCGGAACGGTTAATCTAAAAAATCTATGAATCTTGAAACTAAACTAACCCAGACCGGTTCAATCTTCCCGCTGGCTTTAATAACACTTACTTCGGTATTGGTTTTAACCTTGGTGTTAGTCTCGAATTCTTTTACCCTTAAGGAAAGTTCCAAATATTCTCTGGATAAACTTGAAGCCGGCTCACTGGCCGAAGCGGGAATAGATAAAGCAATAGCCTCCTTAAATGTCAATCCCTCTTACAACGGAGAACCGGAATCGGCATTAGGTCAGGGATCTTACTCGGTGGCGATAACCTCACTGGATCCTAATAATAAGGTTGTTGAGGCAACCGGATATGTACCTAATAAATCTGAGGCAAAAATAAAGCAAACTATTAAGATTCAGGTTTCAAAAGGCGAAGGCATTTCCTTCCCTTATGGACTGCAAGTCGGTGAGGGTGGCTTAATAATGGGCAACAGCTCCATCTTAAACGGTTCAGTATATTCAAATGGAAATATTGCGGTCGGTAATTCCGCCAATATCACCGGTGATGTCTGGGTTGCCGGTGGCACCCAGCCTGCCGCTGACCAATCAGCCGACTGTTCTGTCCCGAATTGTGCAGATTATTTATTCGGTAAATCCATTTCCGGTGAAAACAGGCTCGATGTGGCACAGAGCTTTCAAATTAGCCAACAAACAATTGTTAACAAGGTTTCTTTAAAACTTAAAAAGTTCGGTTCACCGCCTAACATAACAGTCCGAATCCTTGAGGATAATAATAATAAACCCGATAAGTCTAAAGTAAAAACTTCAGGAACATTAAGTGCTAATTTAGTAACCGGCTCATACGGTTTTGTAGATGTTTCTTTTTCTCCCACTCCAATGCTGAATCCAGATACCAGATACTGGATAGTGCTGGATACCTCGGGTGATCCTAATAACTACTGGTCTTTTGATATGGACACTCTTCAGGGGTATAACGCCGGTTCCCCGAAATGGTCATCCAGCTGGCAGGCTTCGAGTCCGGTTTGGACTGCGATATCGGGTGATTTTGGGTTTAATGTTTACATAGGCGGTGTTATCACTAAGTTTACAGGGGGGAATTCGGCTGTCGTAAATGGTGATTTGCGTGCTAATACAATCCAAAGTATAACAGTTAACGGGGATGCCTATTATCAGAGCATTTCCGGTGCGACCGTAAACGGTACTTCATATCCGGGATCTATTGATCCCGCACCGGAAGTTTTTCCGATATCACAATCAAATATAGACGGGTGGAAGGCAGATGCCGAAAGTGCAGGAGTGACCGAAGAAGATTTAACTTACGGCAATTCATGCAATATTACTTTAGGTCCGGGTAAGCAAATTGGTAATTTAACACTTGGTAACAGCTGCACAATTACTGTTACTTCGCCATTTTGGATTACCGGAAATACAGTTGCCGGAAATTCACTCAAAGTAAAACTGCCGGCATCGGCCGGTGCATCTTCAGGTGTTTTTATTGTCGGCGGGACGATGGTTATCGGTAACGGTTGTGAAAATTTTGACTGCGGTTTTAAAGGTTCAGGTACTGACGGCAGTTACCTGATGTTGTTGTCAACATACGATTCGACAGAAACCGGTACCCCTGCTATAACAGCCGGAAATTCCTCATTCAGCGGTATTTTCTATGCACCTAAAGGTTCAGTTTCCCTGGGTAATAGTGCCTCATTTAAAGAAATTTCAGCCTGGAAAATTACCACCGGTAATTCTGCAATCCTAAGTTATGAGCAGGGTTTGTCCGGAGTGTTCTTTTCAGCCGGTCCCACAGGTTCTTTTAGTGTAGTTAAAGGTACCTATCAATTGAAGTAGTTAAAAGTTTAAAGTTAAAAGTTTAAAGTTAATATGCTAGTATAAATTAATGCAATTTTTAATTTTGCATTTTGGATTTTGAACTTTATTATATGGCTGCCCAAGATAAAATCGGTTTAGATATCGGATATTCTTCAATAAAAGCGGTGGTTTTGTCTCATCAGGAAAGCCCACCCCGTTTAATTTCTCTGGGTCATATCGCCTCTCCCCAGCCGGGAATTATTTCCGAATCTGAACTCGATTTACAGGCGGTTGCCGGTGCAATCAAGAATCTGATTTCGGAAATTAATCCCTCTACCCAGGATGTTGTCATTTCTTTACCCGAGCAAAAAATTTTTACCAGGGTAGTCTACGATTTGCCTTACCTATCGGATGATGAACTTTCCCAGGCTATCCGTTACGCGGCTGAAGAGTTTGTGCCTATGCCTATAGCCGAGGTTAATCTTTATTATCAGATCATCTTCCGGTCAGCTAAAAAAGAGGTCAACAGCAGAACAGTTGTTTTTGTAATTGCCGCGCCTAAAGTATTGATAGATAAGTACCTTAAGTTATTGCAGATGGCTGAGTTAAAAGTAGTGGCTATTGAGACTGAAATGATAGCAGCTGCCAGAGCTCTGATAAGTTTTAATAACTTCTCGCCGACAACTTTACTAATCCAGATGGGTGCTACAAATACCGATTATGCCATAGTCTCAGAAGGCTTAATTCTTTTAACCCGCTCGATAGCAACCGGAGGATCGGCTTTGACCAGAGCAATCGCCCAAAGTTTTAACTTCGAAGTTATTCAGGCTGAAGAATACAAGAAAGTCTATGGATTGCTTGAGGACCAGCTGGAAGGCAAATTATACAAAACTTTAAAACCGGTAATTGATGTTATCGCCAATGAAGCCAAAAGAGTTATTCTTTCCCATGAAACTCAAAACAGGCAAAGGCCGGTAAAAAGAGTTGTTCTAACCGGCGGAGGAGCCCACCTGCCCGGGTTAGTCAGTTTTTTCACCGATTTTCTAGGCCTGGAAGTCCAGGAAGCCGATCCGTGGACTGCCATTAATATGGATCCGACAATGAAAAATAAACTTTCCAGCGAGGCTGCTTTTTATTCGGTGGCTGTCGGTTTGGCAATGAAACAGGAGTAGCCTCGCCCCTATGGATAAACTTCGAATCAATCTAATTCCTCCGGAACTAAAAGAATTGGCCAAAAAAGACGCTAAAAGAGTCCTGGTCAGCAAAATTAGTATACTTCTTCTGGGGTTGTTAGTACTGGTTACCTCGGTTATTTTGTCCGTAGTAATCTACCAGAGCGTTTCCCTGGGTGCGCTAAAAGCTGCAATTGACCAGGAGAGGTTAAAGATCAACTCTTCCAAAGATAAAGAAGCGGTGCTTAAACTACTCAAAAACCGGATAGATACAATTAACCAGTTTACAGGCAACCGGTATAAGCAGGGAGAAATATATACGATGATGATGAAATTATTCCCGCCCGGTATAGTTTTATCATCAATCCAAATAAACAAAACCCCTATCGTCACTATTACCGGAGAAACCGACGATACCCTATCGCTACAGGATTTTTTCAATAATTTAACCGATCCGAAAACTAATGAGGGTAAAATTACATCGGTTAAGGTGGAGAGTTTAAGCCAGTCGCAAAAAGGCGGGATCAGATTTGACCTAAAAGTTAATTTGGCCGCCGGAGTTAACCCATGATCGGATTTAAAAGTATTAAAAATAGCTTAAATGATTCGTCTCTTGTAAAAAATCAGTATGTAAACAAGTACAAGATTTTTTTTATCCCGTTGGCTACGTTGTCTCTGGGGATTTTAATTACTGCTTTAGTCACAATTCCACAACTCCTCAAACTTTTTGAAACTTCCAAAACAATCGATGAGTTAAATCTAAAAAAAGCCTTCTACCAGCAAAAGGATAAGGAGTTGAAAAGTATCGATCAGGAACTTTTCCGTCAACAGTTGGATACCGCCCTGATAGCTCTGCCTGTTGAAAAAGATATCCCCGGCGTTATGGGCGAACTATTGGTATCTCTTGGTGGAAGCGGTATGCATCTGGACGGGATCACTTTTTCGGCTTCACCATTGGAATCGGAGCAGACTCAGGAATATGCCATAACTCTGGATGTCAGCGGGGACGAAGTAGGTTTGCGGAATTTTCTGGAAAGGGTAACTGTTACTCCCAGGTTGATCAAATTAACTACAATCGAAGTCACTAAAAATACCGGAAAGAGCATTAGCGCTTCGGTTACTTTTGCCACATTCTACCAGCTTTTGCCTAAGTCAATCGGATCCGTTGATGATAAATTACCTCAAATTTCTCAGTTGGATACTCAAATTTTGGCCGATATACGGTATAAGATTGCAACTTTTCCAAAGGTAACAACTACTGCTTCAGGATCTGCTGTTGGAAAGTTAGATCCCTTCCGGCCTTAATTTCTTGGTTTTTTCAATAGATTTTTGCTTCCGCCATTTTTTTATTTCCTCATGATTTCCCGAAAGTAAGATTTCAGGAACACTTTGATCTTCAAAATTCTCCGGCCTGGTATAGTGGGGATACTCAAGCAGCCCCCGTTCAAAGCTTTCCTCCCGGGTTGCTTCAACTTTTTCTAAGACACCCGGCAAAAGCCGGGTAATACTATCTGCCATTACTAAGCTCGGCAATTCTCCTCCGGTCAACACATAGTCCCCAATGCTGATTTCTTCATCGACATATTTATCAATAAACCTTTGATCAACACCCTCATAATGTCCGCAGATTATTATTAGATGATCCAGTTTAGAAAACTCTCGAGCGTTCTGTTGTTTAAAAGGTCTACCAGATGCTGAGGTTAAAATTGTTAGTTCGTTCTTGGTTAGTTCGTTAGTTCGTTTTGTTTTTGACGATGAACTAACTAACGATGAACTATGAACGGATTTTAGGGCTTTGGCTAAAATATCGGGTTTTAAGATCATCCCTGCTCCCCCGCCGTAGGGTCTGTCATCAACTGTTTTATGGTTTCCCTCTCCAAACTTGCGCAAATCAACAATTTCAAATTCAATTAGGCCTTTTTCCTGGGCCCGTTTAAGGATTGAAAAGTTTAAGAACGTTGGAAATATTTCCGGGAAAAGGGTTATGAAAGTAATTTTCATATGAAGCGGCTTTATGCTTCGACAATTTTTTCTTCCTGCGGTAAGGGGTTGGAGTCAATTAATTCCAGGTTTACTCTGACGTTGTCGCTGATTGCTTTAACTGTCAAAAGTCTTCTGATGGCTTTAATGGTCTGACCGCTTTTACCGATTGTTAAGCCCATATCCAGAGGATCGACTTTTAAAATAACTCTTATCATGCCGTCCTGGCTTTCTTCGGTGACCTCAACGCCTTCCGGTTTTGATGCGAATTGTTTTACGATGTATTCGACTATGTCTTTCATAAAGAGCTTTCAGTCTTCAGCTATCAGTTTTTTCTTCAGCCTTTTCTTCAGTTGGAGCTGCTGCAGCCGGTGTTTCTGCTGTTTCCTCTGAAGGGGTTGCTTCAGTTTTAATTTCTTCGGTTTTCTCTTCAGTTACTGCTGTTTTTTCTTCAGCAACTTCCGGCGCGGCTGCCTCGGCCGCCGGTTGAGAGCTGACAGTAGAAGTTTCCTTTGGTGCCCCGCCTGCATCGCCAGGCAAAGCATTGCGGGCAGGTTTCTTTGGTTTTCTCGGAGCCCTTTGGGGTGCTTTGCCGATAATTCTTAAGAATCCATAGGAGGGAACCGCTCCCTTTTTGATCCAGGCATCGATTTTGGCCTGCTCCAGATTAATTTCCTTCGGTTCGGTCAAAGGATTGTAAGTGCCTAAAAGCTCCAGATATCCACCGGTTCTTTTTTTGCGCTCATCAACGGCAACTATCCTGTAGAACGGCCGTCTGTTTGTCCCTATTCGCATTAATCTGATCTTTACTGCCATAATAAAATGTAGAATTTAAAACGTAGAATGTAAAATTATTAATTCTAAATTGTACATTGTAAATTGTTTTAAATCTGTGTAAGTATAGTTTAACTACGCTCAAGATTCAAGGATGGATATTGGAACCGTTTTAATTAGTTTTATTCTGTTGCTGGCACTAATTTCCTTAACAGTGTTTTTTTGTCTAATTTTATATGCGCTTATTTTTGGAGCGCCTTATGCGCCGGTTGCCGACAACCGGATTCGAACTATGATTAAGCTGCTCCGTCTGAAAAAAAATGACAAACTGGTAGACCTGGGTTCCGGAGACGGCAGGATTGTCGTAGCTTTTGCCAAACTTGGGGTTGAATCCCACGGTTACGAAATTAATCCTGTTCTGGTGGCTTTTTCCCGGTACCGGATACGTAAAGCGGGTTTACAGAAAAAAGCCTTTATCCATTTTAAAGATTTTTGGACAACCGATCTTTCAGGATTTAATGCCGTCACTCTTTACGGAATTGCCCACATCATGGGCAGACTTGAAAAAAAACTTAAAAAAGAATTAAAGCCGGGAAGTAAAATTGCCGCCAATTATTTTAAATTTCCCGATACAAAGGAACTTAAAAAGGAAAACAATGTCCGGTATTACCGGTTCAACTAGCCTGAAGATGATTGAGAGCTTTAGCTGCCGCCTGCTCCTCTGCCACTTGTTTGCTTGAACCCTGACCCTCACCGATCATCTTGCCTTCCAAAAAGACTCCGACGCTAAAAAGCTTAGCATGATCTGGTCCTGAGGTTTGCAATATTTTATATTTGGGTGATTGTTTGGTTTTAGTCTGGGCTATTTCCTGGAGAAAAGACTTGGCATCTTTAGGCGGTCCGCTTTTTAACTCATTTAAGAAGAGCGGTAGCAATTTTTCTTCAACAAATTTAGTGGCAGTTTCAAGCCCCAGCTCCAAATAGATGGCTCCCAGTAAGGCCTCGAAGGTATTGGCTAAAATTTGCGGATTTTCCCTGCCGCCGGACTGTTCTTCGCCCCTTGAGAGCTTCAAATAGACTCCCAGATTTAAATCGGAGGCGGCTTTGGCCAGCGATTTTGTTTTTACGATATAAGATCGCAAATTGGTCAGATCACCTTCGGCGTCGTCTGTCCGCTCTTTAAACAAATATGAAGAAATTATGAAAGAAAGCACAGAATCACCCAAAAACTCCAGTCTTTCATTCGACTGGATATTAATTCCCGCCTCATTTAAAAATGACCGGTGTATAAAAGCTCTGGTAAAAAGGGAGGGTTTCCTAAGCTGCTCTTCTATCCAACTGGAATCAAAATCCATAACCTGCATTAATCCAAACTTAAATCTTCGACTGTAACTACTAAATCTTCAACTGTTTTTATTCTTGGTACGTCGTTGCTTGAGAAATTAACTTTAAATTTTTGGGATATAGCCGCAATCAAATCGGCCATTTCTACCGGTCCAAGACCCAAATCGTCAGTAAGTCCGGCGTTAATATCGATATCCTGGGGCGTTACCCCTAAATGTTTGGCAATTTCGGCAATGACTTCGGTTTGTAATCCGTTTTTATCTTGTGTGTTAATCATTTTCTCCCCTGAATTTTAAAGTAAGCAAATCTACGATGAAAGTCAATACTTCGATTTCGCTCAGTGTTGAGACTGAGCGAAGCTGAATGGGTCAATTTCCTGGTTATAGCAGCTTATTATCTGAAATGAGTTTGCCCAATGCTCCGTTGATAAAACCGGGGCTGGCTTCCGAACCATATTCCTTGGCCAGCTCAACTGATTCATCAACAATAACTTTAGGCGGATTTGATTTTTCAACCATTAATTCGTAGACAGCCATTCTTAAAATTGCCAAATCAATGCGGTTGATTTTACTGACATCCCATTTTGGAGCCGACTTTTCAATCCAATTATCAATATCGGCTACATTGCTTAAAATCAGCTGAGATTTCCTATTCTCTGCTTTCTGCTCTTTACTGAAAGCAAAAGAAAATAACTCCTGCATAACTTTAATTCTTTCTAAATGCCGGGGATCCTTTGATGTTTTCATAAAGTAATTATACTAGAAGAGAGGATTTAATAACGTAATCTGAAATTTACACCTAAAGAGATAAAAGGTAATGGTGAATCAACTTTGGGTTTATCGCGCCTGACATTGTCTGGAGTTAGAGTATAAGAATAACCAGCACGGTCGCATAGTACGTAACCATCCCCAACTCCACTTACAATTCCTTCATTTGAGTTTGGGATTATTCTTGTACCGTGGTAATGGGTTAAAGGTGCCTTAAATAAAAGCCTATCGCCTCTTCTTAGAGGTCTTTCAATGCCTAATAGTCCCGTTGTAGCAACAATCTCCATAAATTATGCTCGTGTGACTTTTACAGCTTCGTCCTGGACTTTTTTGCCGGCGTAGGAGCCGCAATTCCTGCAAACCATGTGGGCCATGGTTTTGAAATTACAATTCGGGCAAATCACTAAATTTATGGCAGCGAG
>DATDWU010000098.1:0-3089 GCA_035289525.1 Patescibacteria group bacterium
CTTAGCAGTGATTGAACCTTTGTAGTTAAATAAAATTTCCTCGCCTTTTTTTATTTGACTTAAAGCCTTAAAAGTGATCGCTTTACTCTTTATATCAATTTTATATTCCGCGTTGGCTGAAACCGAATGGTTATACATTGACCCGTATCCTAAAGCCAAAACCACCTCATCATCCATCCAGAAGTAGTATTCAAATAACAGATTCCATCTTGTATCCACAAAATCCTCAAACTGCAAAACCAGGATGGGCGCAACTTCTATAACCTCCCCTTTCTTAATATCCTCCACAGCAAAAACACCACGCCCTATTTTTCCAGAATCTTTAACTGTAATTTTTCTATTAAAAAACATTTCTAAGATTATAAGCTAAATAAGAAGATCAAGCGAGCTTGAAAGCAGCTGCGTAGAAAAATCGAAGCGAGACTATCAGGGGAAGCCTGCTGAAGCGAAGCGGAAGGCAGAAGGGGTGCCATTCCCCGATCAGTCGAGCGGAGATTTTAGCAGACCTTTCTCAGCGAGCCAGTTTTGGTACTTTTGCTGCCAAAAGTACAAATTAGAACTTAACCTGTATATCCTTCTTCTCTTCTTCCGTCGCCTTAAAGAACTCTTCTTTCTTAAATCCAAACATACCTGCAATTAATGCGGTTGGCATGGTTTCGATAGTATTATTCAAATCCAAAACATTCGCGTTATAAAACTGCCGGGAAGCGGCAACTTTTGTTTCTGTATCGGAAATTTCATCCTGCAAGCCCTTAAAATTCTCGGAAGCCCGCAATGTCGGATAAGCCTCTGCAACCGCAAAAAGGGATTTTAAGGCCCCGGTTAACATATCGTTAGCCGCAGCCTTGTGGGCCGGGTCTGTTGCCCCCATCAAAGCTGATCGAGCTTTTGTTACATTCTCAAAAACTTCTTTTTCGTGTTTGGCATAACCTTTAACTGTCTCTACTAAATTGGGGATTAAAGAGGCCCGTCTTTTAAGCTGGATATCAATCTGGCTCCAGGCCTCCCTGACCCGGTTGCGCAGGGTCACCAACGAGTTGTAGGTCATAAGTAACCAACCCGCTGCAATTAAAATAACTACTCCAATAACGATTAAATTCGCATCCATAATCTTGGCCTTAATTTTATTCTACCACTTAGAGAATTCAGTGATTTAAATCACTTTTCCCTATTATAGCAGATCCTTAGTTAACTCAGGATGAGTTCTTAACTAGTCTATTCTAAACCAGGAACTCAATTTTTTCCATTCCCAAGTATTGGCTATATCTTCTTTTGTCGCCCAGCCGCGCCTGGCAACCGATACTCCGAAAGGCATATTTAACATTTGCTCTATCGCGTGGGAGTCGGTATCAATCATAAATTTGCAGCCGGCCATAAGTGCTTGCCTGACCAGATCATCCCGCAAATCCAATCTATTTGGATAGGCATTGATTTCCAAAAGTTTTTTCTTTTCCGCGGCCAGCTGAAAAATTTTCTCCCAATCGGCATCGAAAGATTCTCTCTCGTTCAAAAGCCGGCCTGTGGGATGTGCCAAAATTGTGGTATACGGGTTTTCTAAAGCCGTTAAAATTCTTTTGGTGATTGTTTCTCTTGAACCCCTATGACCGGTATGTATTCCGACAACAGTATAGTCAAGCATTTTTAAAGCCTCCTCAGGCAAAGCCAATGAACCGTCAGATGTTATGTCAATTTCGAGTCCATTAAGTACTCGAATACTTTCATACTTCAATTGCAACTGTTGGATAACTTTTGTCCTCTTTTCTATTAGGCTTACTATCTGCTCCTTCGTATGCGTGCCCATAGCCGGAGCATGATCGGATAGACCAACATAATCATAGCCCAGCTCCACAGCTTTCTTAATTAATTCCTCCAAAGAACCGGTTCCATAATCATGCGATGAATCGATCGGAAAATTGGAATGAAGATGAAAATCGCCTTTTATGTCTTTGAACTCAACCAGATCGGGCAGTTTGTTCTCTAAAGCAGCTTCAATCTCACCGTTATCCTCTCTTATCTCTGGTGCAGGAACATCCATCCCAAGCATTTTATAAAACTCAGCCTCGGTCTTAACTGGAATTGTTTCTCCCTTGATTCTTGATACATGATTCTTAATTCGTGTAATTCCATTTTCATTTAAAGATAATCCCTTTTTTAATGCGTAAGTTCTAAGTTTTATATTGTGATTCTTACCTCCGGTGAAATGCTGAAGAAGGGCTCCGTAGCTTTCGGATTTTCCGACTAATAAATCAACATGAACTCCAGATTTTAAGACTACGGTTTGCTTATCTGTCACTTTGGAAACCCCGGGCATCTTATTAAAGTATTCATAAACCTTATCAGGGTCTTGGGCAGAAACTGCGAAATCCAAATCACCGATTGTGGCAACCTGCCTCCTTAAGCTGCCTAAAGAATCTGCTTGTTTTACACCCGGTCCTTTTTTTAGATATTCCAAAATTTTATCGGCTTGGGCCTGGGCATAAGGCAAAAGCATCCGCTTATCCCGGTTTGAATGTTCTAGAAAACTTGATTTAATTTTCCCGGCAATTTTTTCCGAGAAGCCTTTTTTAACCAGCTCGCCGTCTTCGAGTTTTTTGCCCAAATCGGCAAAACTTTTAACACCTAAATCTGCCAATTCCTTCGCCGTTTTAGGTCCTATTCCCGGAATTTTTATTAATTCGTAAATGACTTCAGGGTGCTTTTTTAAAAGAGTATTAAAATGCTTAACTTCTCCGGTTTTAAAATATTCGTTTAAATGAGCTTGAATACTTTTTCCCAAACCCGGGATTTCATCCAGCTTTTCCTCTTGCCAGAGGTCGTGGACTTCAGCTGTAGAGTGTTCGATTGCATCAGCCGCATTGTTATAGGCACGGATTTCAAAAAAATTGCCTTTGGATAAACTTATTGCCGTCGCCACCGACCTTAAAAGATCTGCTATATCTGAATTCGAGCCTTTCATATATCAAACTATAACATGTTCTTAAGAAATAATTTACTTTCAGAACTATAGGTTGCTTATTTATTGAAAATTGATATAATTTCCCCTTAATGCGCGAACTACCTCGTTTTATTGAACAAAGGGATCCTTTAAG
>DATDWU010000099.1:0-5258 GCA_035289525.1 Patescibacteria group bacterium
TATGTGTGACGCGGTTGTCGAGTTGCCGATGTTTGGGGTAAATATCTCCCTGAATGTAATGGTCTCATTGGCAATTGTTCTATATAAAGTATTGGAGAAACCTGTATCCAGATAGTATAATCCGCCTGTTAACAAAATTTATGGCGACTCAAGGAACTTTCAAAATTAAATCGGGGCTCGCGCAAATGCTCAAAGGTGGGGTCATAATGGATGTGGTAAACGCCGGGCAGGCTAAGATTGCCGAGGAAGCCGGAGCAGTGGCAGTGATGGCTCTTGAGAGAGTTCCCTCCGATATTCGCGCTGCCGGAGGCGTAGCCAGAATGGCTGATCCTTCCAAGATTAAAGAAATTCAGAAGGCAGTGACAATTCCGGTGATGGCTAAATGCCGGATCGGTCATTTTGTTGAAGCCCAGGTTTTAGAGGCGTTAAAAGTTGATTTTATTGATGAAAGTGAAGTTTTGACTCCGGCTGATGAGCAGTTTCACATTGAGAAGACTAAATTTAATATTCCGTTTGTCTGCGGCGCCCGGGATTTAGGTGAAGCTCTGCGCCGGATTAACGAGGGAGCGGCAATGGTGCGGACCAAAGGTGAGGCGGGAACCGGCAATATTGTGGAAGCAGTAAAACACATTAGAGCGGTAAATGCCGGAATTATCCAGATCGTTGAAATGTTAAAAAAGAAGCAGACTAAAAGATTGAAGGATAAAGCTTTAGAGTATCGGGTACCAGCTGAATTAATTCTGGAAGTTGCAAAGTTGGGACGTTTGCCGGTTGTTAATTTTGCGGCCGGGGGAATTGCCACGCCTGCAGATGCGGCGCTTTGTATGCAACTTGGGGTTGACGGAGTTTTTGTCGGGTCGGGGATTTTTAAAAGTAATCAACCTCAAAAAATGGCCCGGGCTATTGTTGATGCGGTTGCTCATTTTAAGGATGCTGAAAAAATTGCCAAGGCTAGTGAGAATCTGGGTGAAGCAATGAAAGGCCTGGAAATGGCAACACTTGAAACGAAACTGGCAAGTAGGGGAATATAAAAAAGTGACTAAGGCAACTAAAGCAACTAATGTAACTAAGGTCAGGATTAGTCACCTTCGTCACCTCAGTCGCATTAGTTACTAAGATTCTATGAAAATTGGAGTATTGGCTTTTCATGGTGATGTTATCGAGCATGTTAAGGCTTTAGAAGGGGCCGCAAAAAAACTTAAACTAGATATTTCAATTGTCCAGGTCCGCACAAAAAAAGATCTGGAAAGTTTAAGCGGTTTGATTATCCCAGGGGGAGAAAGTACCACTTTGTATAAATTAGCTCAAAGAGAAGGGATGTTTGAGGGGATGAAAAAAATCCCGGCAATTTTCGGCACCTGTGCAGGGGCAATTTTGCTGGCCAGGGAAGTTCTTCATAAATCCGAAGGTCAAAAAACTCTGGAGTTGATGGATATTAATGTTGATAGGAATGCTTACGGCCGTCAAACAGACTCTTTTGAGGAAGAATTGGAAACGAACCTGGGGAGGATTAATGCGGTATATATACGTGCGCCGAAGATTCTGAAAGCTGGTGACAATGTTAAAATTTTAGCTCAAAAAGATAAAGAAATTTTAGCTTGTGAAGAAAAAGTAGGGAAAAATTATTACCTGGCAGCCTGTTTTCATCCCGAATTAACCACAACTGTGTTCCATGAATATTTTTTAAAATCAATCGTCCGGGTTTCTTAATACTTTGCTTAGATCTACCGTATGTATTGAGGCATTGGCAATTTCGCCGGTTAACTCTTTACTGTGTTCCAATAAATAAAGCAGACGGACAATCCCTCCATGGGTTACGATTAATGCTTCACCATCTTTGTGTTTACCGGCAATTTGCTTCAGGAAAGAAGTGACCCGTTTTTTGAACTCTGAAGACGATTCTCCTCCCCGGTTTCGGTAGTCAAATTTAATAGAACGGTGCTTAATCTTTAATTCCTCCCCCGGTCCGAAATCGTCCCAGGACATACCTGCCAGTGAACCCATATGAATTTCCCTGAGTTCATCATGCTCTGAGATCGGCAGATTAAGTTTTTCATTAATGATTTTAGCAGTCTGTTTAGTGCGGATGAGGGAGGAAGTGTAGATATGTTTGACTGATTTTGGAATAATGGCTATTGAGGCTTGGGCCTGTTTGATGCCTTCGGGAGTAAGGAATTCATCGAGTTGGGCATTAAGGATTCTCTTCTTATTTAAAGGTGTTAAGCCGTGCCGGATAACATAAATCTTCATTAAATAATCAGTTTTTCGCTGATAGATTCACCTGATTCAATTCTCTGGATAGCATCAGCCAACAGTCTGTCAACACTGATAATTTCGAATTTTGAATTTTTAAGCACCGAATTAAGCTGGGGGATAGTATCGGTAATAATTAATTTTTCGATCGGGGATTTGTCAATCCGCTCGATGGCATCACCCGATAAAACTCCATGGGTGGCCGAAGCCCAGATTTTTTCTGCGCCCCTGGCTTTTAAAAGCTTAGCGGCGTTCACCAAAGTTCTGGCAGTATCGATCATGTCATCAACCAAAAGTACGGTTTTTCCTTTGACATCACCGATTAAATCCAGAGCCTCTGACTGATTAACCGAATTCACGTCCCTTTCCTTATAGACAATGGCGACTCCATCAGCGTTTAGTCTTTTGGCATAGGCTGTAGCGATAGGCACACCCCCCTTATCGGGAGAAGCAACAACCAAATTCTGAAAGTTTTCCTTCTCCAGTCTGGGGACCAGACAATAGGAACCGAATAAATTATCCCAGGGGATTTGAACGAAGCCTTGAGCCTGGTCGGAATGAATATCCAGGGTGCAGATTTTATCAGCTCCGGCGTGCCGGATAAGCTCGGCGATCAATGAAGCCGAAACCGGCACTCTGGGACGGTCTTTCCGGTCCTGACGGGCATAACCGAAATAAGGGATAACGACGATAATTTCCTGTGCTGAAGCTCGTTTTGCCGCATCAATCATCAGGAGGAGCTCCAAAATGCTGCCGTCGATGTCGGGTGGACAGGTTGACTGGATAATGATGACGCTGCCCCGTCTTATGTTAATGGGTATCTGAACCCTTGTTTCACCATCGGCAAACTTGGTGACAGGTTGGTGGACAGGTTTGCCTAAGATTTTTCCGATTGATTTTGCCAGGGGTAAGTTTGAAGTGCCGGTAAGTAAAACAAAGTCGGCAACCTTTTCTTTTAAAATTTCATCCGATAGTAATGTGATATCAGATTGGATTCCCATGTTAGTGGATTATATTATAACTGTGCTCGGGAAGCAAATTATCGGACAGGGTAAAAAGTGAAAAAACTTGATCTATGAATCTAAATGAAGCTCCACGCCCCCTCGCTATGCTCAGTGACGTGGTATCTGCTTTTTCTCGCAGAACTAGTCTAGAAAGGATTCATCCACGGCCCAAGAATGTGTCGTGGTTTTCTGCTCGAAAAATAGGCTCATAGACATGAATCATCATTTCAGTTGAGGCACTAATTTGGCGTAATCCAGCCCGTTCACAACCCCGTCACCGTTGAGATCTGCTTTCTTTTGAATTTCGGTCGTTGGCGTACCCCAGGCTCCGTACAAAACCGACAGATCGACAGAATTAATCTGGCTGTCTGAATTTAAATCAAAGGCTTCGGAATCTGCAGCGGAAGAAGTTCCCGCCTGATTGTCGGCCGGGGGGAGCCCGGACGGGTTTTGGCTTGAAGAGGTTGATTCTAACGCCGGCGCTACTTTCGGGTTAATGATGATTTTAGCCGATTCAAAGTTGCTCGCCGAATTTGCCGGATTCCCTAAGATATTAATCTGAGTTTTTGAATCGTCAAAGCTTATTTGGGTTTCCCCGGATGCCTGCTCTTTTGATTGAAAGCCGAGTGTGGCGATGATTCCCGACCCTGATATGCCGGAATTGCCGTCTGTTCCCAAAGAAACCGAAGCCGAACCGGAGGCTAACTCAGGCGCAATTAAGACTTTCGGAAGGAATTGCCTGGGTAAAATACTTTTTAAATCTAAAACATCCGGGTCATATTTAATTGTTAAAGTTACCTTGGTAATTTTGTTGCCGTTGGCGTTGGCGAAGACGTCAATATTAAAATTGCTGCCGGCTTCAGTTTGAGTCTGGGAAGGTTTAAAGGAGATGTCGGTAGTGGCTAAGGTTGCCTGGGTAACTTTCTGGTTAGGGGTTTGGGTCAGATAGACACCAGTGCCGACACCGCCGACTATCAGCAGTAAAACTGTTAATAACCCCAGAATTTTAGGATTAAGAAAGCTATATTTGAAAATGTTTTTCTTGGAATAATTCTCGGCAGAAATAACAACCGGTTTGTCTTTGCCTTGGGTGTCCATGAAATTAGTATAGCATCCTTAAAAAGTGACAAGTGACAAGTGACAAGTGACAAGTGACAAGTGACAAGTGACAAGTGACAAGTGACAAGTTTTTGTGGCGAAAAAGTCAAGTCCGGAATTTGAGTTTGGGGTAAAGTTCGGGTATAATACGCATGAAGCTAGAAATAAACTTTCTAGCCTTAAAGGAGCCAAAATGGCAGGAGAAAGATTGATAGGTTCAGCATTAGCTGCCCCGTCAGCTGCCTTAAGTATAGGCAGAGCTCCTTCGTTTGGCCCAAAGCCCGGTTCTTTTGAATCAGTTAAATTTTTAAACCCCGGTTCATTCCCGATAAAAGGAGGCGATTCCAAAACTTTAACGCTGACTTTTAGATTTGAACCTTTAAGACCAAGACCACTGAATGCTCTAAGAGCCCAAAAAACGCCGGCAGTTGAGCCAAATATCATCAAATTTCCCGAAAGCAGGCAGGCAAAGCCGGTTGACAGAGTACAGCCCCGGCCAGCTAAGGGTGAAATAATTTTTTTTCCTAAAATAAGGCCTTTAGAAATCAGGCCGGTTCCGCAAGCCGTTCCCGTTCCAGTTGAGTACCAGAGACTGGCGGCCAGGATCAGGCTTGCTCAAAGGTTAATGTCGGCAAGGCAAACAAGGGTAATAGCCGGTCCTGAGATTTCCGCCTATGCCCGAACCGGAACCGGGCCTGCAACCAGGCAGGGAGTTGCCGGAGAATCGAGAATAGCTGTTTTAAAAAGTACCCGGCCGCAAATAGAGCCTCAAGTTGTAAGAAGGGCGGAGGGCTCAAGACTTGTTCAGACAGCCACACCTTCGGCTTTGGAAAAGCTGAAAAGAAAAGTTGTCGAAATAACGGCAGTTGATAAAGATCATAAAACCAATCAAGCAAGGAAGGA